>CABUTS010000052.1 GCA_902494515.1 uncultured Muribaculaceae bacterium
AAGAGGAGCCGAGATCAGAGGGGGGCGTTGTCGGGGTCGGTGTACCACTTTGAGTAGAAGAGGTAGTTGCGGGCGATTTTCTCGTTGAGCTCGCGGCTCTTGGCCGGTTCCATCATTTTCACGAATTTCGCGGGAGCGCCGGCCCACATTTCGTGGGGGCCGATTTTGGTGCGCGAAAGCACCACAGCGCCGGCGGCTACCAGGGCGCCTTCGCCGACCTCGGCGTCGTCCATAACTATGGCTCCCATGCCTATGAGCGCCAGGTCATGGATTTTGCAGCCGTGGAGCGTAACGTTGTGACCGATGGAGACGTCGTTGCCGATCTCGATGGTGGATTTCTGATAGAGGGTGTGCAGGACCGAGCCGTCCTGGATGTTCACGCGGTCGCCGATGCGGATGGAATTGACGTCGCCGCGGAGCACGGTGTTGAACCATACGGAACATTCGTCGCCCATGACGACGTCGCCGACAACCGTAGCGTTCTCGGCCAGAAAACAGTCGCGGCCGATTTCAGGTGTGATGCCGCGAAGGGGAATTATGAGTGCCATAAGGGATTATTTTGTTAACTGACGTGTTTTGTCGGCGAGCCACTCCTTCTGCAGCGGAGTCAGGCGGGGTGCCAGCCGGCGGTAAACCTCCTGATGATAGCCGTTAACCCAGTTGATTTCCTCCCGGGTCATCATGGAAGTGTCGAACAGCGCGAGGTCCCAGGGGAAGAGGGTCATCTGCTCGAAGCGGTAGAATTTGCCATACTCGGTGGTGAAAGCATCGACGGTCAGCACGAGGTTTTCGCAGCGGACGCCATGAACGCCGGCGACGTAGAGGCCGGGCTCGTTGGAGGTGAGCATGCCGGGACGGAGGACCACGGGATTATGGTTCATGCGGATGCTCTGCGGACCTTCGTGGACGTTGAGGAACTGGCCGACACCGTGGCCGGTGCCGTGGAGGTAATTAAGCCCCTCGCGCCAGAGATACTGATGGGCCAGGACGTCGAGCTGGTCGCCGCGGGTACCTTCGGGGTATACAGCCATGGCCAGGGCGATGTGACCTTTCATCACTAAGGTGAAATCATGGCGCTCCCGGTCGGTCGGGGTGCCGACGCAGATGGTACGGGTGATGTCGGTTGTGCCGTCGAGATACTGCGCACCGCTGTCGATCAGCAGCAGCCCCTCGGGCCTGATGCTGACGGAGCTCTCCGGGGTGGCGGAATAGTGGACGATTGCACCGTGGGGGCCGTAGCCGGCGATGGTCTCGAAGGAATCGTCGACATAGAGTTCCTGTTGCGAGCGGTACTTCGTCAGGATGTCGGCGACATCGAGCTCAGTGAGCTGCAAACCGTCGCGCAGACGCCGTTCGATTTCCATGAACGCGCCGACCAGCGCCGCGCCATCCTTCTCCATGGCGTTGCGGATGCCGGCGATCTGAGTGTCGTTTTTCACCGTCTTCATCATCGGAATGGGATCAGCGCCGGCCACGCCGCGGCCGCCGAGAGCGTCGACAAGCCGTTCGGCGGTGTGTGAGGCCTCGTAAAGCACCTTCGTATCCCCGGGCAAAGTCTCGAGGAAGGGAATCACGGCGGTATAGGCAGCCGTACCGACACCGGCGGCCATTAGGGCGTCGGCCACGTCGGGGGTGATTTTTTCCTCCTTAATAAATAAGGTGGAACCTTCGGGGGCAAGATACAGGAACGACGTGGCCACCGGGTTGCAAGGGACGTCAGACGAACGGATGTTCAGCACCCAGGCCACTTCGGCGAGGTCGCAGATCAGCAGCGCGTCGGCCCCCTGTTCCCCGACAGCGGTCAGGGTTTCGGCGATTTTCTGCGAGGCTGTGGCCCCGGAATATTTTTCGTCGTGGAGATAAACCTCACAGGCGGGGAGTCCGGGACGCTCGGGCCAGATGGAATCGATCGGAGCGAAGTGAGCGTCGAGATGCAGCCCATGTTTTTCAAAAAAACCGCGCATCGAGGCGGCCTCGGTGGCGGGGAACAGCAGGCCGTCGATACCGACGGTCGACCCCTTGACCATGTGGCCCACGAGGTAAGCCTGAATCGAAGGGGTATCGGGCAACCCCTCCTTCATAAGGATGATGCCGGTCCCCTCGAGCTGCTCGGCAGCCTGGAGGAAATAGCGGGAGTCGGTCCAGAGGAGCGCCTCGTTGGGAAGCACCACCAGCGTGCCGGCCGAACCGGTGAAACCGCTCAGCCAGCGGCGCACCTGCCAGTAGTCGGCGATGTACTCGCCGAGATGAGCATCGGTCTGCGGGATAATCGCTGCTGCCACACCGGATTTTTTCATTTCGGCGCGGTAGTCAGCCAGTTTTTCAGGAACAGTTTTTGACATATATAGTAATGTGTAATATCCTTCGGGAAAAAATGTGAAATATTCCTCGGGAATAAAATCGCCTCCGGCACCGGAGATTCATGGCCGCGGAGATTGAGGTCCGGAATTTGTCTCCGCCAAGCCCGTAAGCAAGCATCGTCGTTGCGAGTGCAAATATAGCAAAAATTTCGTTTGGTTGCCAAAAAATCGCCAACGTCTCCGCAACATATTTCCCCTGTTTCCCCCCGGGATTCGGTTCATCATCCGTTTTACTCAAAAAATCTTCGTTTCGGGGCCGCGAAAGCCCGCAACGCGAAATCGCTGAAAGTTAACGCGATAGCATCACCACAGCAATCCGCCCGAAAAAAAGTTCAAAAAAAATTGAATTTTTTCGCCGAAATATTTTGTCAATTCAAAAAAAGGTCGTAACTTTGCAATCGCAAATGAGACGGTAACCCCGCTGAAATCTTAAAGGTTAAACGCCGAGCGATTAAGATTTGTTTGCTTATCGCAAGTTTTGATTTAAGTTTCTTCCGTCTCGGCTGAGAACTTTGACAATGCCTCTTTAGCTCAGTTGGCCAGAGCACGTGATTTGTAATCTCGGGGTCGTTGGTTCGAATCCGACAAGAGGCTCAGTTATTTAGCATTTGGAAATGTAATTTCGCTATAGGGCGTGTTCCAGAGTGGCCAAATGGGGCAGACTGTAAATCTGCTGGCTTTGCCTTCGGTGGTTCGAATCCATCCGCGCCCACAATTCACTTCCACATCGCAGCTCTCGATTTCGCATCTGCTGCCATCGAAGTTCTAAATGCGGAAGTAGCTCAGTTGATAGAGCATCAGCCTTCCAAGCTGAGGGTCGCGAGTTTGAGCCTCGTCTTCCGCTCTGACAACGGGTCACAGCGCCGGTCGCCCTAAAGGACCGGACACAAAATTTGCCAATGTAGCTCAGTGGTAGAGCACTTCCTTGGTAAGGAAGAGGTCACGGGTTCAAGTCCCGTCATCGGCTCCCTTGAATGCCTTTGCCCCGGCGATGTCTGACACTGCCGTGGCATTTTGGCTGAAATCAAGTCCGCATTTCCCCGACGGACAATCTGCAAGGAATCCTTTCAGGAGCAAACCTCCGGGAGCTTCCAAAAGCTGAAAAGCTCTCAGCCATTCAGCCGCAGAAAATCCACCTCCGGGTATAAGCAGCCAATCGTTCTCAGTCCGTCAACCGGTTCCGGCCGGCAACAGCCCGAAGGCCTCCCGGCCCGAAAGCAAAGAAGCTAACTGACGGTTGGCTATTTGCGATAAATTTCAGCCAGCTTTCCGAGGCTTTTCAACCGCTTTTAATCACCAAAAAATAGTTTATAGCAAGTTATGGCTAAAGAGAAATTCGAAAGAACCAAACCGCATGTTAACATCGGTACCATCGGTCACGTTGACCACGGTAAAACCACTCTGACCGCTGCCATCACAACCGTACTGGCAAAGAAGGGTCTCTCCGAAGTTAAGTCCTTCGACCAGATCGACAACGCTCCCGAAGAGAAGGAACGCGGTATCACAATCAACACCGCTCACGTTGAGTACGAAACCGCCAACCGTCACTACGCTCACGTTGACTGCCCGGGACACGCTGACTACGTTAAGAACATGGTTACCGGTGCTGCTCAGATGGACGGCGCTATCATCGTGGTTGCTGCCACCGACGGTCCTATGCCCCAGACCCGCGAGCACATCCTTCTCGCCCGTCAGGTGAACGTGCCCCGTCTGGTTGTCTTCCTGAACAAGTGCGACATGGTCGACGACGAAGAGATGCTCGAACTCGTTGAAATGGAAATGCGCGAACTCCTCGCAGCCTACGACTATGATGGAGACAACACCCCCATCATCCGCGGCTCCGCTCTGGGCGCCCTCAACGGCGAACCCGAATGGGAAGCTAAGGTTATGGAACTCATGGATGCTGTTGACACCTGGATTCCCCTGCCTCCCCGCGATATCGACAAACCCTTCCTGATGCCCGTTGAAGACGTCTTCTCGATCACAGGTCGTGGTACCGTTGCTACCGGCCGTATCGAAACTGGCGTTGTAAAGGTTGGTGACGAAGTTCAGATCATGGGTCTCGGCGCTGACATGAAGTCCACCGTTACCGGTGTTGAAATGTTCCGCAAGATCCTCGACGAAGGTGAAGCCGGCGATAACGTTGGTCTGCTCCTCCGCGGTATCGACAAGAAGGACATCAAACGCGGTATGGTTATCTGCCACCCCGGACTTGTTAAGCCCCACTCGAAGTTCAAGGCATCCGTCTACATCCTGAAGAAGGAAGAAGGCGGCCGTCACACCCCCTTCCACAACCACTACCGTCCCCAGTTCTACATCCGTACCCTCGATGTAACCGGTGAGATCACTCTCCCCGAAGGCGTTGAAATGGTAATGCCTGGTGACCACGTAGAAATCACCGTTGACCTGATCACCCCCGTTGCCTGCGACAAGGGTCTCCGCTTCGCTATCCGCGAAGGTGGCCGCACCGTTGGTTCCGGTCAGATCACCGACATCCTCGACTAATTCGATTCGGATCGCTGAGCCCCGGCTCAGTTGAAGAAATCTGAAGTCAAAGATACGAAAGCGCCGCCCGCTGCGGCTCTGAAGCTCACGACGAGCAGCGCTTTCATCCATACGGGTTTAGCTCAGTTGGTAGAGCACTGGTCTCCAAAACCAGGTGTCGGGAGTTCGAGTCTCTCAACCCGTGCAAAAAAAATCCAAATGAAAAAATTAAAATTACTTACAAGCATGGAGGAGTCTTACGACGAGCTTCGTTATAAGACTTCTTGGCCTACTAAGACACAGTTGATCAAGAGTGCCTGTATCGTGATGCTTGCTTCCGTTATTATCGCCCTGATAATTTTAGTCATGGACCAGGTAATCAAGCTCATCATGGACCTCATCTACGGTATCTAACAAACTTTCCAGTAGCGACAATGTCTGAAACTAAATCCATAAAGAGCATAAAGAGGGAAGCACCCCGCCGTGCATGGTATGTGCTTCGCGCTATCTCCGGTAAGGAAGCCAAGGTTAAGGAGATTCTCGATGGTGCCATCAAGAACTCCGATCTGGGCAACCACGTGTTTCAGGTGCTGATACCTACCGAAAAGGTTCTCACGGTTAAAAACGGGAAAAAGGCTGTGAAAGAACGCAACCTCTATTCCGGATACGTGTTTGTTGAATGTGAACTCGTAGGGGAAGTGGCTCATGAGCTCGCCAACACCACCAACGTAATCGACTTCCTCAAAGGCCGCGGCAAGGACGCCAAGCCCGAACCGCTCCGCGAGGCAGAGGTGATGCGCATGCTCGGAACCGCCGATGAAATCAACGAGAATCTCGACGAAAGTGTCAACGACTATATGGTCGGCGAGACCGTGAAAGTCAACTCCGGCGCTTTCGCAGGATTCAACGGAAAAGTCACCGAAGTATTCCCCGACAAAAAGAAGCTCAAGGTCAGCGTCCGGATTTTCGGCCGTGAGACCCCCCTGGAGCTTGAAAACTCTCAGGTAGAGAGAGAGTAAATCTTTCCCCGCCTGGGATTTTTTTCGCGCAGCGCACCCGACCGGGCAGCCTCCGGAGATTCTCCTCTCCGCCGCAGTTGCCAAGCCGGGATTTGCTGAGAAAAAGAGTTTACAACGCCGCCAGACGAAGTTGCCGCCGTTTAAAGCCGGCGGCTGTCTGAAAGGAAAATGTAAGTATCGCGCCTTGCCGGAGGGCTAAAGGAATTGATTCCCGCCGCGAAGCTGGGAATCGTGTTACGAATTCCCGATAAGCCCGTTAACGGATAGACGTATTTCGTATAACAACTTAAGCTTTAAACAAAAATGGCAAAAGAAATTGCTGGACAGATCAAATTGCAGATCAAAGGTGGTGCTGCAAACCCCTCACCCCCAGTAGGTCCCGCCCTGGGTTCCAAGGGTATCAACATCATGGAATTTTGCAAGCAATTCAATGCCCGCACCCAGGACAAAGCCGGTAAAGTTCTCCCTGTAGTCATCACATACTACACCGACAAGAGCTTCGACTTCGTCGTCAAGACCCCTCCCGTAGCAGTTCAGCTGCTCGAGGCCACCAAGGCCAAGAAGGGTTCCGCACAGCCTAACCGCCAGAAGGTGGCCGAGGTTACCTGGGACAAGGTAAAAGAAATCGCTACCGACAAGATGCCCGATTTGAACTGTTTTACCGTTGAGTCGGCCATGCGAATGGTTGCCGGCACTGCCAGAAGCATGGGTATCACCGTCAAGGGTGAATTCCCCGCGAATAACTGATTAAACTTCAACTGACATGGGAAAACTTACTAAGAATCAGAAGTTAGCTTTATCGAAGATTGAAGCTGGAAAGGCCTACTCGCTTGCTGAGGCAGCTGTAAAGGTAAAAGAAACAAACTACGCTAAGTTCGACGCTTCGTTCGACATCGACGTTCGCCTGGGTGTTGACCCCCGTAAGGCAAACCAGATGGTACGCGGCGTGGTCACCCTCCCCCACGGAACCGGCAAGCAGGTGCGCGTGCTCGTGCTCTGCGCTCCCGAAGCTGAAAGCGCTGCCAAGGCAGCCGGCGCCGACTACGTTGGTCTTGACGAATACATCGCCAAAATCAAGGGTGGCTGGACAGATATCGACGTCATCATCACCCAGCCCGCTATCATGGGTAAGATCGGTGCCCTCGGCCGTATCCTCGGTCCCCGCGGCCTGATGCCTAACCCCAAGAGCGGCACTGTAACCCCCGACGTGGCCAAGGCCGTTGAAGAGGTGAAGAAGGGTAAGATCGACTTCAAGGTTGACAAGAACGGTATCGTTCACACCTCAATCGGTAAGGTATCTTTCACCCCCGAGCAGATGAAGGACAACGCCCGTGAGTTCATCAACACACTCATCAAGCTGAAACCCGCCACTGCAAAGGGTACCTATATCAAGAGTATTTACGTTTCGAGCACAATGGGCCCCGGCATCAAAGTCGACTCTAAAACCATTGACGACTAATTAAAACGGCTACGACAATGAAAAAAGAAGAGAAAGGACTCATCATATCGAAAATCGCTGAAACCATCAAAGAGTACAGCTGCTTCTATCTGGTAGAAACTGCCGGTCTCGATGCCGAGAAGACCTCCGCCCTCCGCCGCGAGTGCTTCAAGAGCGACATCAAGCTGATGGTTGTCAAGAACACCCTCCTTCACAAGGCTCTCGAGCAGATGGAAGGCGACTACAGCGAGCTTTATCCCGCTCTCAAGGGCGCCAGCTCACTGATGTGCTGCAACGTGGGCAACGCCCCCGCCAAGCTGCTCAAGAAGTTCCGCCAGAAGGACGACGTTCTGCCCCGCCTCAAGGCTGCTTATGTTGAAGAGACCGTCTACGTCGGTGAAGACCAGCTGGAGACCCTCTCGAACATCAAGAGCAAGAACGAGCTCATCGCCGATGTTGTGGCTCTGCTCCAGTCGCCCGCCAAGAATGTTATTTCTGCCCTCCAGAGCGGTGGCAATACCATCCACGGCATCCTCGAAACCCTTTCGAAGAAAGAGGCATAAATCCCGGCCGAGGTCTGACCTCAGCCACAGGCAAAAACCTCATCCTAGCCTCGCTCTCCAGCAACATCAACCAACTCAAAAACGCAAACATTCAAAATCAATACTACAATGGCAGATATCAAAGCTCTTGCAGAAGAATTAGTTAACCTTACCGTAAAGGAAGTCAACGAACTCGCCACCATCCTCAAGGAAGAATACGGCATCGAACCCGCCGCCGCAGCTGTAGCTGTAGCAGCCGGCCCCGCAGCTGGCGCACCCGCCGCTGAAGAGAAGACCAGCTTCGACGTAGTCCTCAAGGGCGCAGGCGCAGCTAAGCTTCAGGTTGTGAAGCTCGTCAAGGAACTCTGCGGCCTCGGCCTCAAGGAAGCCAAGGAACTCGTTGACGGTGCACCCTCTACCCTCAAGGAAGGCCTCGCAAAGGCTGACGCCGAGAACCTCAAGAAGTCCCTCGAGGAAGCTGGCGCAGAAGTAGAGCTGAAATAATACAAGCCTGTTTTTCCAGGTTATCCGGTTAAGTATTGCCTCCCCGGCAATGCTTAACCTTTTTGCGTAACATAGGGGTACGCTTTAACGTAATTTATTCTTATTTCCGAAAGTTTAGGAAAATTTAAGAATAATTATGTTAAAATTTCCGTGTTTAAATTCATTCAACGCCGCGTTAAGCGCTGATTCACACCACGTTACGCAATCCCGGGGTCGGCGACGGCCTGATGGCCGCCGCTACGCCTCTTTCCCGCCGCAGACCGTGAAAATCACGGATTGAATGCCTCCATCCCTCAGCCCGCCTGCGGCGCCCAAAACAGTTCCCAAATTTCACAACACAATAGATGTCAAACCAAGCAACTACCGCAAAACCCCGCGTAAACTTTGCCACGGTAAAGAACCCTCTTCCTTACCCTGACTTCCTCGAGGTGCAGCTCAAGTCGTTCCAGGATTTCCTGCAGCTTGACACTCCCCCCGAGAAGCGCAACAATGAGGGGCTTTACAAGGTGTTCTCCGAGAACTTCCCTATCGCCGACACCCGTAACAACTTCGTGCTGGAATTCCTCGATTACTATATCGACCCGCCCCGCTACTCCATCGAAGAATGTCTGCAGCGCGGCCTCACATACAGCGTGCCCCTGAAGGCGAAGCTGAAACTCTACTGTACCGACCCCGACCACGAGGATTTTGCAACGGTTGTGCAGGACGTCTATCTCGGTCCCATCCCCTACATGACCGAGAAGGGAACATTCGTCATCAACGGTGCCGAGCGCGTCGTAGTGTCGCAGCTCCACCGTTCGCCCGGTGTGTTCTTCGGTCAGAGCACCCACTCCAACGGCACCAAGCTCTATTCGGCCCGCATCATCCCCTTCCGCGGCAGCTGGATTGAGTTCGCAACCGACATCAACAACGTGATGTATGCCTACATCGACCGCAAGAAGAAACTCCCCGTGACCACTCTTCTGCGCGCCATCGGTCTCGAGACCGATAAGGACATCATCGACATTTTCGACCTCGCCGACGAGGTGAAGGTCAACAAGACAAACCTCAAGAAGGTGATCGGCCGCAAGCTCGCCGCACGTGTGCTCCGCTCATGGGTGGAGGACTTCGTCGACGAGGATACCGGCGAAATGGTAACCGTGGAACGCAACGAAATCGTTGTGGAACGCGAAGAGGAGCTCACCGAGGACAAAATCCAGGACATCCTCGACTCCGGCGTCGAAACCATCCTGCTCCACAAGGAGAAGAAGGACGACGAGAACGCCTCGGACTACGCCATCATCTTCAACACCCTTCAGAAAGATACCACAAACTCCGAAAAGGAGGCTATCCAGTATATCTACCGGCAGCTGCGCAACGCCGAGCCGCCGGACGATGCTTCGGCCCGCGAAGTCATCACCAACCTTTTCTTCTCCGAAAAGCGCTATGACCTGGGCGAAGTAGGCCGTTACCGCATCAACAAGAAACTCGGTCTGAACACCTCCATGGATGTGAAGGTGCTCACCAAGGAGGACATCATCGAGATCATCAAGTACCTCATCGAGCTGATCAACTCCAAGACCGACGTCGACGATATCGACCACCTGAGCAACCGCCGCGTCCGCACCGTCGGCGAGCAGCTCTACAACCAGTTCGGCGTAGGCCTGAACCGCATGTCGCGCACCATCCGCGAGCGCATGAACGTCCGCGACAACGAGGTGTTCACCCCCATCGACCTGATCAACGCCAAGACCATCTCGTCGGTGATCAACACCTACTTCGGCACCAACGCCCTGTCGCAGTTCATGGACCAGACCAACCCGCTGGCCGAAATCACCCACAAGCGCCGTCTGTCGGCCCTCGGCCCCGGCGGTCTGTCGCGTGAGCGCGCCGGCTTCGAGGTCCGAGACGTGCACTACACCCATTACGGCCGTCTCTGCCCGATCGAGACCCCTGAAGGTCCTAACATCGGTCTGATCTCCTCGCTCTGCGTATACGCCAAGATCAACGACCTCGGCTTCATCGAGACCCCCTACCGCTCCGTAAAGGACGGTGTCGTGGACCTCAACAACAACGACGTCACCTACCTCACCGCCGAAATGGAGGAGGGCAAGATGATCGCTCAGGGCAACGCCCCCGTCGACGACAACGGCAAGTTCATCAATCCCCGCGTCAAGGCGCGCCAGGATGCCGACTTCCCCATCGTCCCCGGCGAGGAAATCCAGCTCATGGACGTTTCGCCCCAGCAGATCGCCTCGATCGCAGCATCGCTCATCCCCTTCCTGGAGCACGACGACGCCAACCGCGCGCTGATGGGTTCCAACATGATGCGCCAGGCAGTGCCTCTGATGCGCAGCGAAGCTCCCATCGTCGGCACCGGCATCGAGGCCCAGCTGGCCCGCGACTCCCGCACCCAGATCATGGCCGAAGGTGAAGGCACCATCGAATTCGTCGACGCAACCACCATCCGCATCCGCTACGACCGCACCGAAGAGGAGGAATTCGTGGCCTTCGAAGACGCAGTCAAGGAATACCACATCCCGAAGTGGCGCAAGACCAACCAGTCCACCACCATCGACCTCCGTCCCATCTGCAACAAGGGACAGCGCGTCAAGAAGGGTGACATCCTCACCGAAGGTTACGCCACCGAGAACGGCGAACTCGCCCTGGGCCGCAACCTGAAGGTTGCCTTCATGCCCTGGAAGGGTTACAACTATGAGGACGCCATCGTGCTGAACGAACGCATGGTGAAGGAAGATATCCTCACCTCCGTCCATGTCGACGAATACTCCCTCGAAGTCCGCGAGACAAAGCG
Source organism: uncultured Muribaculaceae bacterium (assembly GCA_902494515.1). GTDB lineage: Bacteria > Bacteroidota > Bacteroidia > Bacteroidales > Muribaculaceae > UBA7173. Next base: position 11,142 of record CABUTS010000052.1, read on the forward strand.
CGGTATGGAGGAACTCACCTCCGATATCCCCAACGTCTCCGAGGACGCCACCAAGGACCTCGACGAGCGCGGTATCATCCGCATCGGCGCCCACGTGGTTCCCGGCGACATCATGATCGGTAAGATCACCCCGAAGGGCGAATCCGATCCCACCCCCGAGGAGAAACTGCTCCGCGCCATCTTCGGCGACAAGGCCGGCGATGTAAAGGACGCTTCGCTCAAGGCCACTCCCTCGCTGAAGGGTGTGGTTATCGGCACCAACCTCTTCTCGCGCGCCAACAAGACGGGCCGCCGCAACAAAGCCACACAGGCTCTGCTGCCCAAGCTCGACGAGGAATACGAGGAACGTCTCAACGCCCTGAAGAACGTGCTTGTCGACAAGCTCATGACCCTCACCGCCGACCTCACCTCGGCCGGCGTAAAGGATATTCTCGGCACCGACGTCATCCCCGCCGGCTCGAACTTCACCCCCGTAGTGCTCAAGGATATCGAGTACGACACCGTGAACCTCTCGAAATGGACCAAGGATGAACATAAGAACGACCTCATCCGCCAGACCATCGTCAACTACCTCCGCAAGTCGAAGGAAATCGACGCCGAACTCCGCCGCAAGAAGTTCGACATCTCCATCGGCGACGAGCTCCCCTCAGGCATCATGCAGATCGCCAAGGTCTACATCGCCAAGAAGCGTAAGATCGGTGTCGGCGACAAGATGGCCGGCCGCCACGGTAACAAGGGTATCGTCTCCCGCGTGGTACGTCAGGAGGATATGCCTTTCCTCGCCGACGGTACTCCGGTCGACATCTGTCTGAACCCCCTGGGTGTGCCTTCGCGTATGAACCTGGGCCAGATCTTCGAGACAGTGCTCGGATGGGCCGGCCGCGAGCTGGGCGAGAAATTCGCAACCCCCATCTTCGACGGCGCCACCATGGACGACCTGAACTTCTGGACCGACAAGGCCGGTCTGCCCCGCTACGGCAAGACCTACCTCTACGACGGCGGCACCGGCGAGCGCTTCGACCAGCCCGCAACCGTAGGCGTCATCTACATGCTGAAGCTCGGCCACATGGTTGAAGACAAGATGCACGCCCGCTCCATCGGCCCGTACTCACTGATTACCCAGCAGCCCCTCGGCGGTAAAGCCCAGTTCGGCGGTCAGCGTTTCGGTGAAATGGAAGTCTGGGCGCTCGAAGCATTCGGCGCCTCACACGTGCTCCAGGAGATCCTCACCATCAAGTCCGATGACGTCACCGGCCGTTCGAAGGCCTACGAGGCCATCGTCAAGGGCGAGCCCATGCCTACCCCCGGCATCCCCGAATCCCTCAACGTCCTGCTCCATGAGCTCCAGGGCCTCGGCCTGAGCATCAACCTCGAACAATAATTCAGTAACCGGCCCGCATCGCCGGGCCGGTTAAAAAGCTAATTACCCCGCTAAAACTCCAACAACATATATGGCTTTTAGAAAAGAAACAAAGGCTAAGAACGGTTTCTCCAAAATCACCATCGGTCTCGCTTCGCCCGAGGAGATTCTGGAAAAGTCGTCGGGCGAGGTGCTCAAGCCCGAGACTATCAACTACCGTACCTACAAGCCTGAGCGCGACGGCCTCTTCTGCGAGAGAATCTTCGGCCCGGTGAAGGACTACGAGTGTCACTGCGGCAAATACAAGCGCATCCGCTACAAGGGCATCGTCTGCGACCGATGCGGCGTGGAAGTCACCGAGAAGAAGGTGCGCCGCGAACGCATGGGTCACATCAAGCTCGTCGTGCCCGTTGCCCATATCTGGTATTTCCGTTCCCTCCCCAATAAGATCGGCTACCTCCTGGGGCTCCCCTCCAAGAAGCTCGACGCCGTGATCTATTACGAGCGCTACATCGTAATCAATCCCGGCAAGGCCGCCGACCTCGACCCCGAGAAGCCCGTGCAGAAGCTCGACCTCCTCACCGAGGACGAATACTTCGACATCATGGAGAAGCTCCCCATCGAGAACCGCGCGCTGCCCGACGACGACCCCGACAAGTTCGTGGCCAAGATGGGTGCAGCCGCCATCTACGACCTCCTGGTAGGTCTCGACCTCGACGAGCTGAGCTACACTCTGCGCGACCAGGCTCACTCCGAAGGCTCGCAGCAGCGCAAGACCGAAGCCCTCAAGCGCCTCCAGGTGGTTGAGTCGTTCCGCGCCTCGGCCGGCCGCAACAAGCCCGAATGGATGATTCTCCAGGCTGTGCCTGTGATTCCCCCCGAACTCCGCCCCCTCGTGCCCCTCGACGGCGGACGCTTCGCCACTTCCGACCTCAACGACCTCTACCGCCGCGTAATCATCCGCAACAACCGCCTCAAGCGACTGATGGAAATCAAAGCCCCCGAGGTGATTCTGCGAAACGAAAAGCGTATGCTCCAGGAGGCCGTCGACTCCCTGCTCGACAACTCCCGCAAGTCCTCCTCCGTGAAGACCGACGCCAACCGCCCGCTGAAGTCCCTGTCCGACTCCCTCAAGGGCAAGCAGGGTCGCTTCCGTCAGAACCTCCTCGGTAAACGTGTCGACTACTCCGCCCGTTCGGTTATCGTCGTCGGCCCCGAGCTGAAGATGCACGAGTGCGGTCTGCCCAAATACATGGCTGCCGAGCTCTACAAACCCTTCGTGATCCGCAAACTCATCGAGCGCGGCATCGTCAAGACCGTTAAATCGGCCAAGAAGATCGTCGACCGCAAGGAACCCGTCGTATGGGACATCCTCGAGAACGTGATGAAGGGCCACCCCGTGCTGCTCAACCGCGCCCCGACACTTCACCGCCTCGGCATCCAGGCCTTCCAGCCCAAGATGATCGAAGGCAAGGCCATCCAGCTGCACCCCCTGGCATGTACCGCATTCAACGCCGACTTCGACGGCGACCAGATGGCCGTGCACCTTCCCCTTGGCAACGAGGCTATCCTCGAAGCCCAGATTCTGATGCTCGGCTCGCATAACATCCTCAACCCCGCCAACGGCGCGCCTATCACCGTTCCTTCGCAGGATATGGTGCTCGGTCTGTACTACATCACCAAGCTCCGCAAGGGCGCCAAGGGGGAAGGCTACAAGTTCTACGGTCCCGAGGAAGCCGAGCTGGCCTACAACGAAGGCCGCCTCGACCTCCACGCCCCCATCTCCGTGATGGTTGACGACGTCGACGAGGAGGGCAACCACTACCGCCACATCGTCGAGAACACCTCCGTGGGCCGCGTGCTCTTCAACCAGTACGTCCCCGAGGAACTCGGCTACGTCAACGAGCTGGTTTCCAAGAAATCGCTCCGCAACATCATCGGCAAGGTCATCAAGAAATGCGGTATCCCCCGCTCCGCCAAGTTCCTTGACGACATCAAGAACATGGGCTACTACATGGCCTTCAAGGGCGGCCTGTCGTTCAACCTCGGTGACGTTATCATCCCGCCGGAAAAGCAGGAAATCGTCAACAAGGGTTACGCCGAAGTCGAGGAGGTGATGAACAACTACGCAATGGGCTTCATCACCAACACCGAACGCTACAACCAGATCATCGATATCTGGACCCACGTCAACGCCGAGCTCACCAACGTGCTCATGAAGCAGATGACCGAGGCCGACCAAGGCTTCAACTCCGTATTCATGATGCTGGACTCCGGTGCCCGTGGTTCCAAGGACCAGATCCGTCAGCTGGCCGGTATGCGTGGCCTTATGGCCAAGCCTCAGAAAGCCGGTGCCGAAGGGGGTCAGATCATCGAGAACCCTATTCTCGCGAACTTCAAGGAAGGCCTGAGCGTGCTGGAGTACTTCATCTCCACCCACGGTGCCCGCAAGGGTCTGGCCGATACCGCCCTTAAGACCGCCGACGCCGGTTACCTTACCCGCCGTCTGGTCGACGTGGCCCACGACGTGATTATCCGCGAGGAGGACTGCGGCACACTCCGCGGTCTCGTATGCCGCGAAATCAAGAACAACGACGAGGTTGTAGCCTCGCTGGGCGAACGTATCCTCGGCCGCGTTTCGGTTCACGACATCGTCGACCCCACCACCGGCGAAGTCATCGTCAAGGCCGGCGACGAGATCAACGACGCTGCCGCCGACCGCATCAACGCCTCCCCCATCGAATCCGTTGAAATCCGCTCGGTCCTCACCTGCGAGTCAAAGCACGGCGTCTGCGCCAAGTGCTATGGCCGCAATCTGGCCACCAACCGTCCCGTGCAGATCGGCGAGGCTGTCGGCGTAATCGCCGCCCAGTCCATCGGTGAGCCCGGTACACAGCTGACCCTCCGTACATTCCACGTCGGTGGTGTGGCATCGAACATCGCCGCCGTCTCCACCCTGACCTCACGCTACGACGGTATCCTCGAAATCGACGAACTCCGCACCGTAAAAACCGAAGAGGTCGACATGAAGGGCCGCAACGTAGATGTTGTGATCGGCCGACTCGCCGAAATGCGCATCGTCGACGCCAAGACCGGCCTGATGCTCACCTCCGCCCAGATTCCCTACGGTTCGAAACTCTACTTCGACGACGGTGCCCAGATCAAGAAGGGCGACATCATCTGCGAATGGGACCCCTTCAACGCCGTTATCGTTTCCGAGGTCGGCGGCAAGATCCACTACGAGAACCTCGTGGAGAATGTCACCTACCGCATCGACGCCGACGAGCAGTCGAACATCCGCGAGAAGATCATCATCGAGTCCAAGGACCGCACCCGCGTGCCCGAGGCAAGCATCATCGACGCCGAAGGCAACGTCCTCAAGACCTACGCCCTCCCCGTCAACGCCCACCTCATGCTCGAAGAGGGCGCCGAAATCAAGCCCGGTGAAGTCTTCGTCAAGATTACCCGCTCCACCTCCGGCGCCGGCGACATCACCGGTGGTCTTCCCCGAGTTACCGAGCTCTTCGAAGCCCGCAACCCGTCGAACCCCGCCATCGTCTCCGAAATCGACGGTGCTGTCACTTTCGGCCGCATCAAACGCGGTAACCGCGAAATCGCCGTCACCTCGAAGCTCGGTCAGGAGAAGAAATATCTCGTGCCCTTGTCCAAGCAGGTGCTCGTTCAGGAAGGAGACTACGTACGCGCCGGTACACCGCTGTCCGACGGTGCCATCACCCCTTCCGACATCCTCAACATCATGGGCCCGACAGCCGTGCAGGAATACATCGTCAACGAAGTCCAGGACGTATACCGCATGCAGGGTGTGAAGATCAACGACAAGCACTTCGAAGTCATCGTCCGCCAGATGATGCGCAAAGTCAACATCATCGACCCGGGTGACACCAGCTTCCTCGAGCAGCAGGTTGTCGACAAGCGCGACTTCATGGATGAGAACGACCGCATCTGGGGCAAGAAGGTAGTCGTCAATGCCGGCGACTCCGAGAACCTCCGTCCCGGCCAGATCATCACCGCCCGCAAGCTCCGCGACGAAAACTCCGCGCTGAAGCGCCGCGACCTCAAGACTGTGACCGTCCGCGATGCCATACCCGCAACTTCCGAGCAGATTCTCCAGGGTATCACCCGTGCCGCCCTGCAGACCTCCTCGTTCATGTCCGCCGCCTCCTTCCAGGAGACCACCAAAGTGCTCAACGAAGCCGCCATCAACGGCAAGACCGACACCCTGGAGGGCATGAAGGAGAACGTAATCTGCGGACACCTGATTCCCGCCGGTACCGGCCTTCGCCAGTACGAGCGCCTGGTAGTCGGCTCCAAGGATGACATCTCCGACATCACCATCAACTCCGACGACCTCGCTCCCATCCCCGCCGACGAGGAAATCTAAGCCTGAGCCATAACACCCCTTCATAGCAAACAGCCGCAAGCCCCCTCTGGAGCCTGCGGCTGTTTCCGTTTCCTCCCCCGCCCCCGAAAATTTTCTACGCGATTTGCTTTTGATTAGTCAGTTTTGGGTTGTTTTTCCAGCCTTTTTTGCCACTGTCTCCGCCTTTTTGCCGCTGTCTCTGCCGCTTTTTTGTTACTGTTCCGGAAGCTTGCTTCCGGGATTAAGTCTTTATGCAGGGAAGAGGCGGGCGTCGGTGAGGCGAGCGCGGAGGGTGTCGATGAGGGCGCGGGATGCGGCGGCGATGCGTTCGGGGGTGACGCGGAGCTCGGCAGCAAGGTCCGGGAGAGTGCGGCCGGAGGGTCCGGCGAGGCGCAGCAGGTTCAGGATTGCTTCCTCAAGGAGGGTTTCATCGACCTGCAAACGGCGCTCGGCAGCCGCCTGTTCCCGCTTGCGGAGGTTGCGGCAGACATCGCAGGTGCCGCACGGCTCCGACTTCTCTCCGAAATAATCCAGCATGTTCTGAACCCGGCACTTCCAGTCGTCGAATACGAAGCTCTTCATCCGCTCCAGGCGGTGCTCCATTTCTGCCCTGCGGTTCTCGTAAACCGACTTAGGGAAGATGATATCCCGCGGTTCAATCCTCGACATCTTCATGAAGATGAACGGCGACCGCGTCCGCGGCACATAATCCAGCACATGCATTTTCCGCAGCCGGATAAGCGCCTCATAAACAGTCTGTTCCGTATAATCCAGCGACGATGCTATGGTCGGCTCGTCGATATATTCGTAATCGGCGAAAATCCCCGTGTAGTTGCGCAGCAGAAACTGCAGCACCCGCTCCGTCTCCGCCGCCATCTCAACCGAATAGAGTGCCTGGCGCGTCATCGTCATCAAAATCCGCGACCGCGTGTGCATCTCCTCGATGTATTCGATATACCCCGCCTGCGACAGGATTTTCAGCGCGCTGTCCGTCGGCACCGGCGGCAGCTTGCGCCGCTCGCAGAACTCCCCGAACGGGAACTCAAACGAGCGCTCGACCCCCTCCCCCATGGCTATATTAAGCGACACACACATCCGTTCGTAAACCGACCGTATGAAATCCTTCTCCGGGAACGATTCCGCCAGACGTCGGGTCAGCAACCCCTTGTCGCTCGGCGCGGCAAGGACCACGGCCCACGACGGCAACCCGTCGCGTCCGGCACGTCCGGCCTCCTGATAATATTCCTCCAACGACGACGGGATATCGTGATGAATCACAAACCGCACGTTGGGCTTGTCTATTCCCATGCCGAAAGCGTTGGTAGCCACCATGATACGGGTCGTTCCCTCCTTCCAGCGATTCTGCTTCTCGGTCTTGTCCGGAGCAGACAGCCCGGCGTGGTAATAGTCTGCCGACTCCCCGTTGGAGAGCAGATACTGCGCGATCTCCTTGGTTCTGCGGCGCGAACGGGTATAGACAATTCCGGTCCCCTCGATGCGCTGCACGATATGCAGCAACTCATTGAGTTTCAGCTCGCAATGGCGCACTACATAGTAGATGTTCCTGCGCGTGAAGCTAAGCCGGAACACCCCGCGCGGCTGCCGGAAAGCCAGCTTCTCCATGATGTCGTCAACCACCCGCGGCGTAGCCGAGGCTGTCAGCGCCAGCACCGGAGCATCCGGGAAACGCTCGCGCAGTTCCCCGATCCGCAGGTACGACGGACGGAAATCGTAGCCCCACTGCGAGATACAATGCGCCTCGTCGACAACTATCAGACTGACCTTCAGCACATTCCACCATGCCTCCATGCTCGGCGAGCCGAGCTTTTCGGGCGAAAGGTAAAGGATTTTGATTTTCCCCAACTCGCAGCGTTTCAGCACAAGCTCCGTCTCGAAGCGGCGCATCGCATGATTCAGCGACCCGGCGTGAATCCCGATTGCCCGCAGATTGTCGACCTGATCCTTCATCAGCGAAATCAACGGTGTAATCACCACCGTCAGCCCCTTCTGCATCATCGCCGGCACCTGAAAAGTGATCGATTTGCCCCCGCCGGTAGGGAGCAGACCGAGGGTGTCGTGGCGTTCGAGAACCGAGTCGATGATCTGACGCTGCATCGGCCTGAACGAGCCGTATCCCCAGTATTTTCTGAGGACCTCCTCGGGAGTCAGAGCGGAATTCGATGCTTCGGAACTGGCCATATTCATCAGAGTATCGGGGCAAACAGACGCATTACGGATTCCAGAGCCTTTTCAGAGGCCGGACGCTTCCGCCAGCTGGCCGATGTAACCCTCACACAATCGCGCTGGTCCTCCATGAACTGCTTGCGCGACAACGCGTTAAACTCCCGGGAGTATATCATCATGTTGGCCTCGAAATTATGCTCGAAACTGCGGAAATCGAAGTTAGTGGACCCGATTGTGGTGAATTCGTCGTCGACCATCAGCGCCTTGCTGTGGAGCATCCCCTTGTTGTAAAGATACACCTTGATTCCGGCGCGCAGACACTCCTGAATGTAGCTGAACGACGCCCAGCGGAGCATGTCGCTGTCGGATTTGCGCGGCAACATGATGCGCACGTCGACCTTCGACAGCGCCGCAATCTGCAGCGCGTGGAGCAGACCCTCGCTCGGGAGGAAATAGGGGGTCTGGAGGTATACGGTCTTGCGGGCCGTGGCTATGATTTTCTGGAAGGTAAGCGTCAGGTTCATCCATACGTTCACCGGACCGCCGGTGAGAAGCTGCAGGTCGACCCCGCGGGCTATCCCCTGCGACTTCCGGTCGGGGAAATGCTCCACAAGCTCCTTGCGGTCAGCGGTCTGCTCGAGCAGCGGCTGACCCATGAAGTTCCAGTCTACGGCAAACGACTGCTGCAGCGAGCTGACGCCCGGACCGCGGACACGCAAATGCAGGTCGCGCCATACATCGAACCGGCCGCCGTCGACGTAGCGGTCGGCGATATTCATGCCACCGATGTAGCCCACAACACCGTCGATGATTACCAATTTGCGGTGGTTGCGCCAGTTCACACGCGTTCCGAACGGCGGGAAGACCACCTCGAAGAAGGGATACGCCTCGATGCCGAGCTTATGCAATCGCTTGATTGACTTGCGTTTAATCTTGAACGAGCCCACCGAATCATAAATCAGCCGCACCTTCACCCCGGCCTTGGCGCGCTCGATGAGCGCCTCGGCCACCCGCTGCCCGATCCGGTCATCGGCGATGATGTAATACTGCATGTTGATGTAGTCG
>CABUTS010000053.1 GCA_902494515.1 uncultured Muribaculaceae bacterium
ATGGCTGTAGCTCGTTATTTCTATTGTTCTTTATATTAACAAATTACAGCCAAAAATTCCAGTTCAGAGGGCAGAAGCCTTTTTTACGTTTCTAACATTTATTTTTAAACAGCTTCTAATTCGGCCCGGGCGGCCATCCGTAATGATATGCTCGAAGAGGCAGACTCTATTATTCAGGATGGAATCGAATTTGCCTACGGACGGAAATCTGCGGCGGCCGAGGGGTTGTCCGTCGTTATGCCGCCCCGACGTTTCGACAGTCCGCTGGATGCCGTGCTTCTTGAACTTGCAATCAGGAAGCACGACAAGAAAGCCGTAAAGGAACAGTTCGATGCGCTGATGCACCATTTTGCGATGAATGAGATCCTCAATAATATTTCGTATGAAGATTATAGATCCCTTTTCGATGCGATGGTGCTGCTCGATGTGACCGAAGGTCTGACGGGTACAGAGGAGGACTATACATATTTTTGCGGGATAGTTCACGATTTCATTTCGCAATTGTCATATATGTTGACTCCTGCGCTCAGAAACTCCTATTATGAGCAGGCCCGGGGTATAATCGTGTCGGCAAATCAGTTTTATGTCAGCCATCTGCATTCCGGGAACGCAGCCGCTCTGTATGACAATGCTTTGCTGTTCAAGGGTCTGAGACTTGCCGTCACCGCTCCTCTGAATTTATATCAGGGAGGGCACGGACTACCTCGGATCGATGAAGATTCACCATTCAGATTATTGCAGAAGTTGGCCTTCCTCGGCTACTCCAACTGGGCCTTTAATCGTGAGGCCCTCGAACGAGCAGGCATAAATGAGGTGCTCGGCGTGAACTGGGAAAAAGTAAGAAATCAGCTGACTGATGATGAAGTGGCTGTTGAATTCATAAAGACAGGGCCCGAAGTGAATCCAGTTTACTATGCTTCAGTCCTGAAAAAAGATTATAAGCATCCTGAGGTCATCAGACTTTGCAGCCAGCAGGAACTTGACAATACCCGCTCGGCTGAAAGCATATTTGATTACGGGAATTTGTATTCAGCGGTATGGCGTCCCATGGCTGACGTGCTGCGGGGAGTCAGCAAGGTATATTTCTCGCCCGACGGAGAGCTGTACGCCTTCCCGATTGAATACGCCCGGATGCCTGATGGCCGGCGAGTCAATGAGGCATATACGATTCACAGACTGTCGTCCACCCGGAAGATTCTTGAGACGGTCCCCCGTGTGTCGCAATACAATGCACTTGTTTACGGAGGCCTTGACTATGATGTTTCAGCGGCAGCTTACGGCGGTGTATCCCGGGCTGACGGGTTCTGATGTTGATGACTTGTATCAGGATGCGTTCATAGCCATTCAGGAAAATATCCGGAATGACAAAGTCAGCAAAGGTACTACGTGGAACAGCTACATTCTGACCATCGGGCTTAACCTTGCGGGCAAACGCTGGCGCAAAGAGGGCAAATCAGATTCTGTCGACGCCGGTTTTGGAGATGGAGATGACGAGGGCGCTCCGTCCTCTCTGGCCCGAAAGGTAGATGACATTCTTAAAACCCTCCCGGCAGAAGATGAGAGGCCTTTTGTTCAGGATCCCGAGGCACAGTCGCTGCTGGGCTATGAACTGGAGCATACTCCTGCACTTTGCGCTGAGATCATCAGGGCGTATTATATGGGATGCGAGAAAACCTCAATGGCTGAAATTGCCGCGGAGGTCGGTCTTAAAAACGCCGATACCGCAAAGGCAAAGAAGAATCAGTGCATGAAGGACCTGATCGGGCGTCTGACCAAGGCTCTGCGTCTGGCCGGATTTGATGTTTCACCTAAAAAAAGGAACAGCAATGGAAAGAATTGAATTATTCGACAGATATATCGCCGATGAACTTGCGGCGTCGGAGAAGGCTGAGTTCGATTGCCGTCTGCAGGCTGACGGGGATTTCGCTTCGGAGTTCAGGGTCTACCTGTTCGCGGTGCGTGGAATCTGTCAGGAGGTGGAGCAGGACAATCTGGATTTCGGTATCGCTATGAAGAAGCTGTCTAAAGAACAGCTTCGCGAGATTATCGGCAAAAAAGAGAGTGCTTCCCCAAGGTTCGGAATAAAACGTTTCAGGCCGTGGGTCGGAGCAGCGATTTCTGTTGCCGCGTCGTTAATCATAATGTTCACCATCTCGTTCAATCTGATTCGGGATGCGCGGAATACTACCTCTGAAGCTCTGGCCCTGAGCATTTATTTGGCACAGCCGCGCGGAACAGGACCGGATTACTCCGGGATGAGCGACGAAGAGCTCATCGAACACCGCGCTGAAATTCTTGAGGCTTTCGCCAAGGCGTCAGATGAAGTGGACTTAGTGGTTTATGGAGAAGCCGCCGCCAAGGTAAACCTGCTGACACATCATCGGGCCGAAGCGCGGGAAATCCTCGAGATGCTTGTGGCGCGATTTAAGGACAACAGCACATATTCCGGGAAAGTTCTGTACTGGGAGCGCATGATCGAGTTACTGAAATGAAACTGAGAATAGTCCTTTTACTGATGTCGATATTGTCGGTCGGAACAGTTCTGGCCGACAACAGGGCGTTGCTTGTCGGAATAGGTAACTATGATGAAAGTGCGACCGGGTTTGGCAGAATCCATGGCAATAATGATGTGGAGCTGATCAGACGGAAACTGAAAGGCTTTTCGGTTTCCTGCCTTATCGATGCCCGTGCCACCAAGAAGAATATTCTGCATAGCCTCAATACGCTGTGCGACAATACCCGGAAAGGGGATGTCGTTTACCTCCATTTCTCGGGACATGGTCAGTTGGTTCAGGATTTCAACAGCGATGAACATGAAGGTCCTGACCAGGCATTTGTCTGTTATGATGCCTGCAGGGAATGCAACTATCGGGGTTCAGGGTATCGCGGAGAGAATCATCTGATCGATGATGAATTGTTTCCGTATCTGAACAAGCTAAAGAAACGCGTTGGCAGGACGGGCTGGCTTATTGTCATATTCGATTCCTGTTTCAGCGGAGATGCTGACAGGGGTGAAATGCTTTGTGAACCTCACGGCAACAGCGCTATAGAATGGCTTGAGACGACGAGAGGCACAGATACAGTTTTTGCAGTCAATCAATCTGCAAAAACGTATCTTCGCACGATCGTTCCGCCTGGCAATTATTCAAAATCCGGCGGCCACGTCATCATTATAAGTGCTTGTGCAAGTGACAGTAAGAATTACGAAAGCCGCGACCTCCTGACAATGACGGATTATGGAACCCTGAGCCTTTGCATCTCAAAAATGTTAGATAAAAAAATCCCCTTCGCTCAATGGCCGGAATTCTTCCGGTCCGGCAGTTACAGAAAGTTAGAGGTCTTTCCTCCTTATCAGGTCCCTGTTGTCAAGGAAATCAAACCACGCTGACACTCAGGGATAAAAGACCGGGACATACACTTTGGTTGTTCGAGACAATTTTCGGATAACACCGTTGCTATTACTATAATTGGTAGTCATTTTTACGGAAGACTGCGGCATGATTATCGGGCAAGCTGCCCGGGAATCATGCCGCAGTCATATGGGGATATCTGCTGTTATTTCAGGGTGAGGGAGACACCCTGATTTCCGTGGTTATTTCAGGGTGAGGGTCAGGGAGACGATGGACTTGGAGGGGAGGGTGACTTTCAGGGTGCTGCCTTTGAGGGTGAAGGATTTGAAGGGGGCGAGCTTCACTTTGTCGGGGTTGTCGAAGTCGTTGTAGTCGTCGATGTGACCGGAGGTGAGGATTTCGCCGGCTGTGGAGGCAACTTTCAGGTCGCCGAGGGGAATTTCAACTTCGGCTTTTTCGCGGAGGTCGACGTTGGCAAGGGTGATGGTTACGGTGTCGCCCTTGCGCGAGGCGGTGGCGTTGACCTGCGGCAGGCTGACGCCGTTGACTTCGGTCAGCGATGTGGATTTCAGCTCAAGGGGGAGGTAGAGGGCGTTCTGATGGGGTATATACATCTTGAAGACGTAGTAAGTCGGGGTCTTCACCATCTTGTCGCCGCGGGTGAGCACCATAGCCTGGAGAACGTTGGCGATCTGGGCGATGTTGGCCATCTTCACGCGGTCGGTGTGGCGGTGGAATACGTTGAGGCTCAGGGCTGCGACCATTGCATCGCGCATGGTGTTCTGCTGATAGAGATGGCCGGAGATTGTGCCGGGTTCTTCGTCGAACCATGTGCCCCACTCGTCGACCAGCAGAGCCACCTTATGGTCGGGGTCGTAAGCCGACATGATTGAGTCGTGGCGCTCGATAACCGGCTCAATACCAAGGGATTTGCCGAGGGTCCAGAGGTATTCATCCTCGGTGAAATCGGTTGCCGAGCCTTTACTGCCGCTCCACCCCGTAACGGTGTAATAGTGGAGCGAAAGCCCCTTCATGTGGTCGCGGGCCTTCTGCATCAGCACGTCGGTCCACTTGAAGTCATAGTCGCTGGCACCGGAGGCGATTTTGTAGAGCTTATTGCCGCTGAAATCGCGGCAGTAAGTCTGATAGCGGCGGTAAGCGCCGGCGTAATCCTCCGGGGTGAAGTTGCCTCCGCAGCCCCAGCTTTCGTTGCCGACACCCAGATATTTGAGCTTCCAGGGTTTCTCGCGGCCGTTTTTCTTGCGCAGTTCGGCCATCGGGCCGTCGGCGGCGGTGATGTATTCAATCCATTTGGCAAGCTCCTCTACGGTGCCGCTGCCGACATTGCCGCTCAGGTAAGGCTCGGTGCCGAGCAGTTCGCAGAGATTGAAGAACTCATGGGTTCCGAAACTGTTGTCCTCCACGGTGCCGCCCCAGTTGCTGTTGACCATTACCGGGCGTTCGTTGCGCGGACCGATGCCGTCGCGCCAGTGATATTCGTCGGCGAAACAGCCGCCGGGCCAGCGGATTACGGGAATCTGCAGCTCGCGGAACGCCTGCAGCACGTCGTTGCGGTAGCCGTTGGTGTTGGGGATAGGGGAGTCCTCGCCGACCCAGATTCCGCCGTAGATACAGGTGCCGAGATGTTCGGCAAACTGACCGTAGATTTCTGCGGGAATAATGACGGAATCCTTTGCAGCATTCCAGTCAACATTCAGCGTTACGCGCTCCTCGGCGCCAGCCGCTGCGGCGCACATTGCCATTCCCGCCGCCAGCATAAGAATTTTTCTCATGATAGTATGTTGTTTTTGCAGGTTAAAGATCTGATGATTTATGTTGTTTTTGCAGGTTAAAGTTCGGATGATTTCCCACAAAGTTAGCAACAATTTTCCGAATTACGGTAGCCGGCTACAATGATTTGCCAAAAAAGAAAGATTTAGGACACATGATTGAATGATTTTGTTACCGATTCTTACAGTATTCTGATTTGTTATTTCTCCCGATTTGCTTCCGGGTGCTGACCATTTAACACGGAACTACACTGAACTAACGGAACTATCATCCAGAACTTCAAACGGAGGCCTAAAGGCTTGCCCAGAACGTTAACGGAAGCCTACGGCGGTATAGGTTGATACCCCGCAGGCGTCCATCACGATTGGCACCCCGTAGGCGTCCATCATGATATGATACCCCGCAGGCTTCCGTTAACGTTCAGGAGCGGCAGCTCCGCAATGGTTCGGTTTGACGTTCCAGAACCAAATTTGCTTCTGTTAGTTCCGTATAGTTCCGTGTTAAAAAACTTCCGGCACGTCCGTACGTTTAGGGGTGAAGTCAGGGCTTTCGCTTGGCGTGGAATTTTGCGGAAAGATATTTGTATATTTGGATATTTATTGCTATATTTGCGGACAAATAGCCATATATGCTAATATGATTGCTCCGGAATACATATCCAATAAGGAATATATGCAGCTGCTGGCAAGGCGCGTGAAGGAATACCGTCTGGCGGCGCGGCTGAGTCAGCGCGAACTGGCCGAAAAGTCGGGTGTCAGTTACACTACTATCTGCCGTTTCGAGCAGGGGAAACATCCCAACATATCGCTGAGCAACTTCATCTCGCTGCTCCGCCCCGTAGGCATGGAGACCCGAATTCCCGAACTCCTCCCCGAGCTTCCCATCTCTCCGCTCGCCCTCCGCGAAATCAACAAACTCATCCCCAAACGTGTCCGTCGCCATGATTCCGTCCGTTAATGTCATCCTATGGGACCAGAAAGTCGGTACGCTCGTCGAAACCGGGAGTGGCCGCAGCCGTCAGAACTGCTTTTATTTCGACCCGGCTTTCGCCCGGAGCGGCCTCGACATTGCGCCGTTGCGCGCGCCGGTCGCCGGTGTGACGGCGCAGAAATCGATGCCCATTTTTCCCGAAAAAGAAAAACTTTTTGGCGGCCTGCCATCTTTCATCGCCGATTCGCTGCCTGATCATTGGGGACATCAGGTCTTTAGTCAGTGGGCTAAGTCCCACAATATCAGTATGAAAAATATCTCGGCACTCGACCGCCTGGCCTACATAGGCCGGCGCGGAATGGGAGCGCTGGAGTTTGTGCCGCCTACATCCGGGGACTTGGAAACATCCTTCAAGGTCGAAATCGATCAATTGGCGGATTTCGCACTGAAAGTCCTGAAACAAGCCAAGGATTTCAGAGCACAGCTGAGCCCGGACCTGATTGTTGAAAGTCTATTCAAAGTCGGAACTTCGGCCGGAGGCCGGCGCCCGAAAGCGCTTATTAATGTCAACGAGGCGACCGGAGAGTGCTACTCGGGACAGGTCGCTACAGATCTTCCGGGCTTCACCCCCATGATTATCAAGTTCGACGAACACAGCGATTTGCCGACGACACGAATCGAATATGCCTATTACCTCATGGCCCGGCAGGCTGGGTTACGCATCATGCCATCGCGTCTGCTCGAGGGGAGGGATGCCGTGCATTTCCTGACCCAACGGTTTGACCGCATCGGCAACGAAAAGCTTCACGTCCAGACCCTTGCGGCCATGGATCCGCTGTCGTCGTCTTACGAAGATCTGTTTAATGTCGGCCGTCGGCTGAATCTCCCGGAAGAGGATATGAAACAGCTGTTTCTGCTGACCGCACTGAACTTTATGGCCGCAAACGTCGACGATCACAACAAGAATTTCAGCTTCATAATGAATCGCGACGGCGTGTGGCGACTGGCTCCGGCCTACGATTTCACCTTCACGGTCGACCCCTCTGCTCCTTCGTATGTCAACCGCCATTGCCTGACACTAAACGGCAAAGACCATGGCGTCACGGATTCCGATTTGCTCGAATTAGCCGAAACCTTCGGAATAAAATGCGGCTGCAAGATTCTCGACAACGCCCGTGCAGCCGTAGCTGACTTCCCCATCTACGCGCGAGCCGCCGGTCTGACCCCGGAAGTTGCTGGCAGAATCCAGGATGTTATTGCGCTGTCGGACAGTGGGATAGAATAGGGTAGGAGAGGGGTGGATCAGGGATGGGGGAAGTGGATGGTGAGGCGGGTCAGGTGGTCGGGAGCGGTGGCGAGGGTGAAGGTGGCGTGGTGCTTGCGGAGGATGTCGGAAATGAGCATCAGTCCGAGGCCGCGGTCGGCGCGCTTCGTGGAGAAAAACGGCGAGAAAATCTGGTCGGCAATCTCCGGGGCGATTCCGGGACCGTTATCAATAACCTGCAGCTCGGAAGGGGAGGTAGCGATGGTGATGGTTGCCCCTCCGGGAGCATTAGCACCTGAGCCTGCGGGATCCGAGAGGATGCTTTCATAGGCATTCTTGACGGCATTGAGCAGCACGCGCTGGAGCAGCATGGTGTCGGCGGGGACGAGGACGGGAGTAGGGGAGAGCGACGTGGTGAGGGCGATGGAAGCGGGGCAGACTTCGCGGAGAAAGGGGAGGGTGTCGGTCACGAAGCGGTTGAGGTCGGTCAGCACCGGGACGACGTCGGGGAGTTTCACTATGTCGGCGTATGAGCGGACAAAGTCGCTGAGGTTTTTGCAGCTGTCGACACAGCTGTCTACGGCGTCGGCGATTTCGGGGTCGGCGGAGTGGATGGCGCCGAGGGTCTGCAGCACGGAAATCACGCCGCCGAGGGTGTTGTTGACCTCATGGCCTATGGTGCGGACAATCTTGTTGAACATAGCGGTTTCGGCGCGGACGATTTCGTCGGTGAGACGCTCCACGAGGTAGAAGGAACGGTGGAAACCGCGGTCCATGAAGAACAGACGCGAGCAGCGGAGCACCTGTGTGCCCCCCGGACGGATCACGCAGGTGGTGTCCTCGGGCAGCGCGTTCAGCGCCGCCAACAGCTCGGGGGATTCGAAGTCGGTGAAAGCCTTGTTGCGGCGGTCGATCTGGCCGTCGAAGTTGCAGATTGCAATGCCGGTGGGCGAAGCCTCGATGATTTTACCGAGGAAATTCTCCTGCTCGTAGTTGCGCAGACGCTCCTCCTTGAGGTTGGAGATGATGGAATTGTACAGGTCCACCATGCTGTCGGCGTCCTTCTGCCCGACGTGGGCCAGCCGGCTCGCAAAGTCCTGCGAGCGGAGCAGGTCCATTCCGGTGCGGATGGTTTTCAGCGTCCGCGACACTGATATGTAGAACATCACGAACCCGATCAGCGCCACTCCCAGCGCTATGTATACGGCAACCGTCTTCCCCAGGGTCAGACAGACGAAAGCGGCTGCCACCGCCAGTATTGAAACTACGAATAAAACCTTGCCTCTCATGGTGTTGAGTCTTTCATTATGCAGTTACTTAATCCCGAACTTCTCCATGCGCCGGTAGAGCGACTGACGGGTGATTCCGAGGTTCTGGGCGGCGATTGACATATTGCCGTCGGCCTGGCGGAGCGCCTTGATGATGGCGCTCTTCTCGGCGTCGTCGAGGGTCTCCACGGTTTCGGCCTCCGCGGCAGCCTCGCTGGCGGCCTTGGCGGCGTCGAGCGCCTTGCGTATTCTGGCCATGAATTCGCGGTTGGTCCAGGGCTTGGTTACGAAGTCCACGGCCCCGAAGTTCATCCCCTCGACCGCCAGGGGCACCGTACCCCAGGCCGAAAGCATGATCACCGGAATCTCCGGCTTCAGAACCTTGATCTTGCGCAGCAGCTCTATGCCGTCGCGGCCGCTGGTTTCGCATGACAGGTTCATGTCGAGAATCACCAGACTGACCTCGCCGGAGCGGACGGCCTCCAGGGTCTCCTGCTCCGTGGCCACCGCTGTGAACTCCATCCCGGCCTGCCTGAGCATCAGCCCGATGGACAGACGAATCGCTTTATCGTCGTCAACAATCAGAATCATAGTGCAAAGTTAAGAAATTGTGGAAAAATAATCATCAGAGTCACTGCATTTATAAACACCAAAGTCACTGCATTTTCAGGAATTTGTCGAAGTCGGCATTGATGTCGCCGTTGGTGGCATAGTCGAACAGAGTCACCGAGCGCAACTGATACCAGTAGCTCCAGTATCGGTACAGGTTGTTGATATAGTCGCGGCGCGAAGTATCCTTCGACGTGCGTGAGTCGTTGAGTTCCAGCGTTGAGAGCATCCCGATCATGTAGGTCTCGACGTTCGTCTGATAGCGGCGCGAGGCGATGTCGGCGGCGCGCAGGGCGATGTCGAGCTGTTGCTGCTGGTTGTTGAACCTCTCCACCAGAATGAAAAGGTCCTGGTTGAAGTTCATGTTCTCGCGGCGGATGGTGCTCTGGGTTACTCGCCGGCGGCTCTCGGCCACCTTCACCTGCCCGCGGCGCTTGCCCCAGTCGACCAGCGGCAGGGAAATCCCTACCGACGCCAACTGGTTGGAGCGCAGGTTGCGGTAGGCGCCGGAAAACTCAGTGTCGGTTCCGGTGTAGCCCAACTGCACGAACAGGTTAATTTCCCGGAGATTACCCTTGGCCCGGGCAACCTCGTAGTCGGCCTCGAGCTGCCGCCGGAGCATCGTCTTCACGAACTTGTTGTTGGTCAGCGCGTGCTGCAGCGCGGAGTCGAAATTGACCTCGGCGCGGGGCACATTCTCCGGCACCTCCGGGACAATCTCCACATCCTCGTCGATGTCGAGAAACGCGCGGAGCTGAAACATATCGGCCTTCAGCTGCGAGGTGTAGTCGGTTAGCTCCGACTGCGCCTGCAGCAGGTTCAGCTCCATCTGCATCAGGTCGTTCTTGCTGATTTTTCCCATCTCGCGCTTCTCCTTCGCCACGGCGTAGAGCTTCTCGGCGTTGGCGAGATTCTGCTGCGCTATGGCAACGTTCTCGCGGCTCATCAGCAGGCTGAAGTAGTAGTCGACCGTCAGCCGGGCCACATCCTCCGTGGCGCTGAGAAACGCCGCCTTGGCCTCGGTGTAGCGCACCGGCTCGATCTTGCGGTCCCACTTCATGGTGTTGACGCCGAACAGCGGCTGCGACAGGGTCAGCGCCACGGGAATCGATCGGAAGCGGTTGCCGACTCGGCCGTCGAACTGCCGCAGGAAGTCGAGCGACGAGTTCACCGAAACCGTACCGCCGGTCAGGGGGATGTTCTGCTTTATGGAGAGCTCTCCTGTGGCCTGCAGGGTGTTGGTGCCGACGAAGGAGTAGTCACCCTGCTCGTTCATGTATGAGGTGTACTCGCGGGCATAGGAGGGGAGCGTGGCGTTGAACGACAGCTCCGGGAGCTGGTCGGCGCGGAAGGTGCGCCACTGCCAGTAGGCGCTGCGGAGTTCATCGATGGCCTCCGCAGCGTCGACGCTCCGCACGCGTGCCATGGCAATGGCGTCGTCGAGCGTCAGTGGCATCTGGGTGCTCTGCGCGCGCACTGTCAGCAGTGCACACACAAATGATATTGTGTATAAAAAGCGTTTCATTGGTCTTTCAGGGCTTCGGCGGGGTTGATTTTCATTGCTTTGCGGGCGGGGAACCAGATGCCGGCTATAATCATCAGCGCCAGGACGGCGAAGGTCACGGGGAGCATCCACCACCACAGGTCGGAGAGCCATGCGCCAAAGCCGAACAACTCCGGGTCATCGAGATTGAGAATCCACGCCACAACGGCAGTGACCGGAAGAATGGCAATCAGCAGCAGTATCATCCCTTCACCGAGGAAACGGCGGAAGATCTGGTAGTTCGTGGCTCCGTTGACTTTGCGCAGGGCAATCTCGGGGACGCGCTGCTGCGTGCGGTACCAGAAGGACCCTAAGAACCCGAGGAAGACCGCCACCATCACGAACAGCGCGCAGGCCAAAAGGTTGCGTATCATCACATAGATGTCGTGGTGTGCATTATCTCGCTGGGCGTCGACGGTGGTCATGTTGGAGATGTAAACATTGCCGAACTCAAAGTCATCGGCGGTCAAGGACTCCAGGAATTGCTGCTGCATCCCCTCCTTGGCGCGGACGGCGAACTCGTAGGGCCAGCCCCACCTATATACATTGTAAATGATTACCGGACCATACACGTGTTCAAAGTCGTGGCGGCGGATACCATTGATCATCGTAGCGACACGATAAGTGTAGGTTGAATCGTTGTCGAACCATATCCGCTGACCGATCCATTTCTCCGGAGTTATATTGAAATCCGATTCATCGTAGGTGGAAAGCAACACGTTGCCTTCCATCAACAGCTGCGCGAGAGAGTCGCTCGACTCGCCGTTCAATCCGGTCAGACGGAGAGTCCGGACCATCCCCGGACTCATAACCCGCATATTACCATGACCGATCTGAACGGTATCGGCGACCACGGCGTGAATCATACGGCCGTAGAAGTTAAAATTGTAGGGAATGGCATTGTACCCGATACCCACGGATTCGACGTAAGGGTTCTCCTTAATTTTGTCAGAGAGAGTTTCGATATCGGTCCAAATGTTGTGGAGCGAGTCGGGATACGGCTTGAATGCATCTTCCGGAACATAGCCGATTGAAGCGAAGCAGACATCGTTGAAATCAATCCCTTTCGGGGGCTGGTACATCTTGATTATGGTAGCGAAAAGCGCGAACACCACCCAAAGCACCACTCCGACGATGAACAGTTCCATCATCATCCACATGTTTGTGCGCCATTCGTGGCACATCTGTGTTATCAGTTTCCGTTTCATGATCATTTGGAATTTATAGCGTTCACGGGACTGAGGCGAGCAGCCTGCCAGGCGGGCAGCAAAGCGCTCAGGATATTCAGAATAAAGCAGGCGCCGAAGGCGAAGAGCAGGATTCGCCAATCAAGCAGCAGCGACAGCGCAGGCCGGGCGGCATCGCCGAGGGAATTACTGTATAAACCGTCGTAGAACAGTGCGAACCCTACGCTGAACGCGAAGCCGATCAGTCCGCCGATGACAGTAATAATCATATTCTCAGCGATAATGTCGCGGATGATGTGGGCGCGGGTGCAGCCGAAAGCCCGGCGGATGCCAATCTCGCTGACGCGGCGGCGCAGGCGGCTGTGGAGCATGCTGCTGAGATTGATGGCCGGGACGATGAGCAGGAGAATAAAGACGATGATTCGGGTTAGGCGGGCAGAGTCGGTGTCCGGGGTCATGTTGGAGCCGGGGATCCCGGCGGCTACATCCGCCTGGTCGTAAGGTTGCTCGTGGTAAATCGTGTACTCATTGCTTTCCTTCAGCTCAGTGTCCAGCTGCGCGTAGCGCCCTTTCACCTGGTCGCGGATGCTCTCGAAGTCGACACCCTCTCTGACCAGCAGTGCCGCCATGACTTGTCCGGAGAATCCTCCCCAGGACTGGTGGCTTACCGGGGTGAAGACCTCGCCGTAAGCCATGGACGCCAATTTCGAGGCATCGGAAACCACACCGACGATTTCGTAGTCGATATGCGAGAGATGAAAATGCTGACCGACAGCGCTTTCGCCGCCGAAAAGCTTGCGGGCCACGGACTCAGTGACAATGGCTACTTTGCGCTCAGCTTCCACCTCGTCGGCGTTGAGGTAGCGCCCTTCGAGAAGGTCGTAGTCATAGATTTCCCAGAACACCTCGTCAACGCCGCGACGGTCGACGGCAAACTGGCGGTTGGTAGTCCCCATGGCATCAACGGTGGTGTAACCGTCGCTCAGGTAAGAGGTCTTTTCAACCCCTCCGAGATCACCGTAAATCCGGCGGGCTGTGTTGTAGTTGATAAAGGACGACGAACCTACCTGAGTATCGTTGTTGAAGGTGTGCATGTTTTTGCCGTAGAGCATGCGGTCGCGGTGGGTCTCCGGCTTGAAGGAGATTATGGTGACCTGCTGCATCATGAAAATAGTCATGATCAGGAAGATTGACAGCGCGGTGCCGATTACGGTAACCCAGGCGATGACCGGCTGGGTGCGCATGTCGTAGAGTATCTGGCGGATTTTCGTGTTCATAAGGTGGAATTTTAGTGTCCGGTTGTAGGGACGTGCCTTTGGCACGTGGACTGTGCGATTACTGATCCTTGATGGCTTCGGCGGGGTTGATTTTCATTGCCTTGCGGGCGGGGAACCAGATTCCGGCGACGATCATCAGGGCGAGCACGGCGAGGGTCACCGGCAGCATCCACCACCATAATTCGGGGAGCCAGTAGCGGATTTCAAACATATCCGGGCTACCGTACAGAAGGGCCCACGCCACGAATGCCGTTATCGGCAAAGCAGCGACAAGAAGAAGTATCATCCCTTCGCCGAGAAAACGGCGGAAAATCTGGGCTTTCGTAGCACCGTTGACTTCGCGAAGGGCAATTTCGGGAACGCGCTGCTGGGTGCGGTACCAGAAGGAGCCTAAGAATCCGAGGAATACGGCAATCATAACGAACAGCGCGCAGGCCGTGGTGTTGCGGATCACGACGTCGATGTCGTGGTTCGCGCTTTCGCGGCAGTCCTCAATGGTCATCATGTTGGTGACGTAGACGTTGCCGAACTTTAAGTCCTCTTTCTTTAGCGACGAGAGGAATTTCTGCTGAGTGCCGGGCTGAACGCGTACGGCGATTTGCGAGGGACAATCCTCTTTTAAAGGTTGAATCATCACTCCGCCATGCATCGGCTCGAAATCTGCGCGGCTGAACCCTTCGATTAGCGCGCCGACACGGTATACTTTCGTTGAATCGTAAGTTGACTGGATTTCCTTACCGACCCACAGCTCCGGAGTCGAGACAGTCGGCGCGTTTATATATTTCGAAATCAGCCATTCTCCGCGTTCGATTACCGCAGCAAGGGCTTCAGAGGATTCGCCATTGACACCGGTGAAGCGGAGTGTCCGCACCATGTCGGGGTTCATATAGCGCTCGTTGCAGTAATAAATCTGCACCGAATCGGCGATGTTGGTCTGATATGAACTTCCATAATAACTGAAGGAATAAGGCAGGGCATTCTCACCCAGACCGACTGACTCCACGTAAGGATTGGAGCGTAGATTGGAGCAGATTTTATCGAGGTCAGTAACTTGGGTGTACATAGTGTCGGGATACTGCTTGTAGGATGTCGCGCTTTCGGGAATGTAGCCGATTCGGCCAATGCAGACGTTATTGAAATCCACTCCTTTTGGAGGCCTATAGCAATATATGATTGTTGCGAAAATTGAAAATACACCCCAGAGGATTATCCCGACAATTGCGAGTTCTATGATCATCCACAGGTTGCTGCGCCATTCGTGGCACATCTGTGTTATTAGTTTGCGTTTCATTTTACTTGGAATTTATCGCGTTCACCGGATTCATGCGCGAAGCCTGCCAGGCGGGCACGGAGGCGCTGATGATGTTGAGAATGAAGCATGCTCCGAAGGCAAAGATGAGGATGTGCCAGTCGAGCAGCAGCGACAGGGCCGGACGGATGGTCTCGCCGTTGGAATTGGTGTAGAGTCCATCGTAGAATTCAGCGAACAACAGACTTGTTATGAAGCCTATGATACCGCCGATAACGGTCACAATCAGGTTCTCGGCAATGATGTCGCGGATGATGCGGTTGCGGGTGCAGCCGAAGGCGCGGCGGACTCCGAGTTCATTGACGCGGCGGCGCAGACGGCTGTGGAGCATGCTGCTGAGATTGATGGC
Source organism: uncultured Muribaculaceae bacterium (assembly GCA_902494515.1). Lineage (GTDB taxonomy): Bacteria > Bacteroidota > Bacteroidia > Bacteroidales > Muribaculaceae > UBA7173. The sequence goes on from CABUTS010000053.1 coordinate 14,878, forward strand.
CGGGACGATGAGCAGCACGGCGTAGAGCAATAGTCGCAGGTTGCGGCTCGAATCGGGATCGGGAGCAGCGTTACTCCATATTTGACCCGTTGCGATGGTTTCCTGGTCGAATGGTGCCTCATGGTAGTCGGTTTTTTTGCCATCGGTTTTTAGCTCAGTGTCCATCTGGGCATACCGTCCTTTCACCTGGTCGCGGATGCTCTCGAAATCGACGCCATCCTTAACCAACATCGCCGTCATTATGGAGCCGAAATATGTCTGCCATCCGGGGGTATGTTCAATAGGGACGAACACCTGACCATAAGCCTGCGAGGCGAGCTTGGAGGCGTCTGAGACAACCCCGACGACCTCATAGTCGTTGAAGTTCAGTTCGAAATGCTGTCCGATAGGGTTGTCGCCTCCGAAAAGCTGGCGGCCCAGTGACTCGGTGATGACGGCCACACGGCGTTCGGCGGCAACCTCCTCGGCGTTGAAATAACGTCCCGCGATGAGGTCGTAATCAAAGACTTCCCAGAAACCTTCATCAACCCGGCGCATATCGGCGGTGAGCTGCTCGCCGGTGGTTCCGACTGCGTCGACTGCATTGTATCTGTCAGTCATATAAGAAATTTTTTCAACCCCCTCGAGGTCTCCGTAAAGCTTTTTGGCAGTGTCGTAACTCATTGAGCCGGAGGAGTCCCCGCTCTTGTCTAAGTTTGCTATGTTGATGTATTTGCCGTAGAGCATCCGGTCGCGGTGGGATTCGGGTTTGAAGGATATGAGAGAGATCTGCTGCATCATGACGATGGTCATGATCAGGAATATCGACAGCGCGGTGCCTATCACCGTGACCCAGCCGATGACCGGCTGAGTGCGCATGTCGTATATGATTTGTCGGATTGTAGTGTTCATAAAAATGAAGCTAATAATGAATAGTGACGTAGGGACGTGCCTTTGGCACGTGGACTCCGCGATATAAATGCGCGGCCAGAATGGCTTCTTTTTATGATATAATCCTTCCGTCGAAAAAGCGGACTACGCGGTGAGTCATCTGTGCCTGGGCCTCGTTGTGGGTAACCATCACGATTGTGATTCCGTCCTCCTCGTTGAGCGATTTCAGCAGGGCCATAACCTCGGCGCCCATCTTGGAGTCGAGGTTACCGGTAGGTTCGTCGGCGAGGACGATCGAGGGGCGTCCGACGATTGCGCGGGCGATTGCGACGCGCTGGCATTGTCCGCCGGAGAGCTCGGCGGGGAAATGGTTCTTACGGTGCGACATCCCGAGGCGTTCGAGCACTTCGTCGACGCGGAGTCGGCGCTCCGAGGCGCTGAGGTCTTTGCGGTAGGTCAGCGGAAGCTCCACGTTGGCGGCGACGTTCAGCGACGATATCAGGTGGAAGCTCTGGAAGATGAAGCCGAGGTTGGCGTTGCGGAAATGCGACATGGCGTTGTCGTTCAGTAGGCTGCAGTCGGTGTCGAGCAGTCTGACGGTGCCGGCGGTCGGTTTGTCGAGCAGGCCGATGATGTTGAGCAGGGTTGATTTGCCGCAGCCCGAGGGGCCCATGACGCTGAGGAATTCACCTTTGTCGACATTGAGGTTGACGTTTTCGAGAGCTGTGGTTTCGATTTCCTTGGTGCGGTAAACCTTGCTGATACCGCTGAGTTCAATGATTGCCATATTTTGTGTTGATTTAGATTCGAGGGATTCCACGTGCCAAAGGCACGTCCGTATGTTTTTGTACTTAATTATTTGATTGTCAGTTTGCTGTTTTTGTCGAAATGCTCCATATCCATGGTCACTACCTTCTCGCCGGGGTTCAGGCCGGCGATGACCTCCACAAAGTTGCTGTTGCTGTCGCCGAGGGTCACCTCGCGGCGGCGGAGGGTGTTTTCATCCTCCTGAACGAACAGGCTGTATTTCCCCGGGCCTTTGTAATAGGTGCCGGCGGGGATGCGGAGCACCCGCTCCTTGAAGCCGTAGGCGACATCGACCTGCACCCTGACGCCGGGGCGCAGGCGCTTGTTCGAGGCGTCGCTGAGGCTGACGGTGAAGGGCACGGCGCCGGAGGTTGACTGCGGTTCGATGTTCACCACTGACCCTTCGAGCTCGATGTTGCCGAGACGCACGGTGGCGGCGGCTCCCGCCTGCACCTTGTAGCTGCTCCCCTCGGGGACGTCGGCGAGCACCTTGAAGCTGGAGAGGTCGCCGAGCACCGCAACCTTCTCGCCGTTGGCTACGGTGGAACCGATGCTGTTGACGATGAAGGTCAGGACGCCGTCGCGCGGCGCGGGGATGCGCCCCTGGCTGAGGGTCTGCTCCATAAGCGAAAGGTCGCGGGCGCTGTTGCCAACCTCGAGGCTCAGGGAGGTTTCGAGCGCGGCGAGGCGCTGGCGTTCGTTGACGAGCTTTTTCCGGAGTCCTTCGAGCTGCAGGCGCCCGGTGGCAAGGGCGGTTTCAGCTTCGCGGACCCTGTCGCCGGTGCCGGAGCCGAGGCTGTCGAGGCGGCGCTCGTTGTTCACCTCGATAACTAAGCGGTTGACCTCCATTTCCTTGATCTGGCATTGCATTTCGAGGTCGGCAAGGGTGCTGCGGTTGGCGAGACGCTGCTGGTCGAGGCTCTTGTTCTTGATCTGGTAATTGTCGCGGAGATTCTGCACCTGCGCCTCGGCTTCGCGGAGGTCCAGGCGCAGAAGCGTCGCCCCGGCTTTCACCGTGTCGCCCGGCCGGGCATAAACTTCGAGGATTCGGCTTGACACCGGGGAGATGATGATCTCCTCGAAGGCCGGAACCACGCGTCCCGAGGCCGAAACGGAGGTTTCCAGCGGGCCATACTCAGCCTCGCCGAGGCGCAGCTCGCTTCGCTTCACTGACCTTCCGCTGATGAGTGACATCAGCGCAATGATTGCGCCGATCACCGCGGCGGCGATGAGGCCCCCTTTGAGCAGGCGCTTGTTCCTTTCTTTTCTTATTTCTGCAATATCTATTTTTCGGTCCATAATATGCCGTTTTTTTTGCTGCAAAATAAATAAATTTTTCGGCCTATGTCAAGCCCCCTTGAAAATCAGGGAGTTAACTTCGCTGTGGTGTCCGATTTCGGACACTCGGGGCCTCACGGCCCCTACACACGACCAAAACCAGCGGCAGAAACCGCCCCAACTTTTTTCCCCAACTATTTTTGTAGTTAAAAAGGGTTAAATATTGGCGCGGGGTGTTGCAACTACAAAAATAGTTGTTAACTTTGCGGTGTGAACTACAAAAGTAGTTACGCAGGATTCAACCGGGTTTGATCGGATTCAATTGAAAAATCCTGTTTTCATCGCTGAATATTATAATATCGCTAAATTATATAATTATGAATAAAACTGCAAAAGATCAGCTGACTCCAAAGGAGGAGGAGGTGATGCAGCTCCTTTGGGCATACGGCCCGATTCTGATCAGCAGGCTCGTGGAGCTTTATCCCGACCCCAAACCCCATTTCAACACCGTGTCGACCGTGGTGCGCCGTCTCGAGGCAAAGGGCTTTGTGGGTCACAAGGATATCGGCGGTTCATTCCAGTATTTCGCCACCGTGGAGAAGGAATATTTCCGTAACCGGCGCTTCGGCAACTTCATCAAGAACTACTTCGGCGGCAGCTATTATGGCGCGGTCTCCGCCCTTGTCGCCGAAGATAAAATTTCGGCCGATGAGCTGAAGGAACTCCTCGAACTGGTCGAAAACAAAGGTAAATCCGCGCAGGCGAAGCAGCATTAAACTGCATTGCAATCCATCCAACTAATTCAAATCCATTCAATCGCAGATAGTTATGGGCGAATTTCTCTCTTATCTGATAATCAGCGGACTGTTCATGCTGGTGCTCTATCTCACCTACCGGCTCTTCCTGGCCCGCGACAACCAGCACGGTTTCAACCGCGGTGTGCTGCTCGGAATCTACTTTGTGTCGTTCCTGACACTGCCCGCGATTACGGTGTGTCAGAAGCTGACGGCCGAAAGTATCCATCAGGAGCCTCGCGGCGTGTACTTCTTTGCTAACCCCGTTGAAGTTGAAATGGTGGATGTCTCGAAGCCGATCTGGGGCACAATCCTTATCTGGCTCTTCATCGCCGGGGCGGCTGTTGTGCTCGCGCGCACCCTGCTGACATGGTTGCGGCTGATTATGGTCATCCGCTCCGGCGAGAAGGTCGGCAGGGAGGGTTACACCCTTGTAGTGACTGACGATGAGCGGTTTGCGCCCTTCAGCTGGATGCATTATGTGGTCATCAGCCGCAAGGATTTCGACAACAACTATAACGCAATCGCCACCCACGAGCTCAAGCATATCGCCGCCCATCACTGGCGCGACCTCCTTCTGGCCCAGATTGTCTGCATCATAAACTGGTTCAACCCCGCGGCGTGGCTGATGCGCGACGAGCTGATGCTTGTACATGAATATCAGGCAGATATGGCCGTGATCGAGCATGGCAACGACCCCCGCGAATACCAGATGTTACTGATAAAAAAAGCTGTTGGCGCCAGATTCCCGTCCTTAGCCAACAGCCTGAATCATAGTAAACTAAAAAAACGTATCACCATGATGTACAAAGAGAAAAGTGGTGCCGGGCGTAAACTGAAAGCCCTGGCGCTCGTGCCGATGCTCGCTTTGGCTGTCGGCCTGTCATCCGTGCCCGCCATCGACGCAGCCGTGTCTACAATCAGTGACAGCGGAATGTCGATCCTCCGAAGCGGCGAGGACAACTCCGGCGTAATCGACGCCGTTATCGAACACGCAGTTACCGAAGCCGAACCCTCCGATGCGACAAGCCCGGCCGACGCTGTCAGCCCGGCCGACGAGGCGGACCCCGACGTGGTCGTGGATTCCGGCGCGGTAACCGCCGACAAAGATAGCAAATCTTCGGCAACCGACAAAGAGAAAGCTCTGGAATTTCAGGGCAACCGCATCAAAATATTACCCTTACGGTTGCTGAATATGCCTATCGCGACTCCGACGATTGTTCGTCTAAAGCCGGCGTACAGCTTCGAAATATCTGAAATCATAGTCAAAAT
>CABUTS010000054.1 GCA_902494515.1 uncultured Muribaculaceae bacterium
GGAATGTGAGACAAATTTTGAACGTTGGATTTATGTGCTGAAAAATATGGAAACATTATCAAGAATGCCCTTTGCGGCACAGAAAGCGATATTTGACCGGCTGGGCAACCTCGCCATGATTGAAGCCCTCCCCGAGAAAGACCGCAACGATTACGAAGAATCCCTACGTGTCTACCGCGACAGCATCACCGTCTACGAAGACGCCCGCGAAATCGGCTTCGAAGAAGGCCGCAAGGAAGGTATCCAGCAAGGTATGGAGAAAGGTATCCAGCAAGGTATGGAGAAAGGTATCCAGCAAGGTATGGAGAAAGGCCGCAAGGAAGGCCGTGAAGAAGGTATGGAGAAAGGGTCGAGAAACAAGGCCCTCGAAGTTGCTACCAACATGAAAAAATTTGGCATGGACAATGCTTCTATCTGCCAGTTAACCGGCCTTACTCCCGAAGAGGTCGCAAAGCTATAAGAATCACGGGCTAAGAACTAAGAATCACGGGTTCAGAACTAAGATTTACGGGCTCAGGGTTAAGAATCACGGGCTTAGGACTAAGGTTCAGGGGCTCAGGGTTAAGAATCACGGGATCAGAATTAAGGTTCAAGGGCTCGGGTCCACTGTGGATTCTGAGCCCGATTGCGGAACTTGCGTTTCATGTGCGGGGAGTGAATCTACCGGGGAATGTGACGGAGGAAGGTATGTCTGGAGGCAGGGGGGATTGGAGGGTGGTCTGTCCGTCATGAGGCAGGGTGGATCAGGGAAGGGCGGAGCTGGTGAAAAAGAATTTTTTGGGAAAGGGGCGGAAAATCGGCAAAAATTCGTAACTTAGCGGTTTGAAAGGTCGCAGAGCCGGAATCTGAGTGCGATATGCCCCGGACAGGAGGGCGGAGCTCGCAGATTCGGATGTTTGTGACCGAAAATCACTGACAATGGAAATCGAAAATCGTATACTCGGCAAGAAACTGACAATCAATGTTAAAGGACGGCTGGTGGAATTGAAGGTTCCCGCGATTATGGGGATTCTCAATGTCACTCCTGACTCGTTTTATGCCGCGTCAAGGATGCTTGACGGCGATGTCACGGACAAAGCCCGGCAGCTCATTGAGGAGGGCGCCGACATTGTGGATGTCGGAGGCTATTCTACAAGACCCGGGGCTGACGATGTCTCGGCAGAAGAGGAGCTGAGGCGTGTGCTCCAGGGTGTGAAGGCTGTAAAGGAGGCATGTAAAGTCCTTGAAAGCAAAGGATTCAGGATGCCCGAAGCCGGTTTGCTGATTTCGGTTGATACTTTCCGGGCTGAGGTCGCTGAAAAGGCGGTTGAGGCCGGGGCGGATATTGTCAACGATATCTCGGCGGGGCTGATGGACAGGGAGATGATTCCGACCGTGGCTCGGCTGAAAGTACCATATATTATAATGCATACACGCGGGACGCCCGCCACTATGGCGCAGCTGACCGATTACCCCGCAGGCGTTGTAGCCGGCGTAGCCGCCGAGCTGCAGGCGCGCGTCAACGAATGTCGCCTTGCCGGAATCGCCGACCTGATTGTCGACCCGGGCTTCGGGTTCGCCAAAACCGTGGAGCAGAACTATGAGCTGATGGCCGGTCTGCGTGATCTGGATTATATGCTCGGCAGCCTGCCCATGCTCGTCGGCATATCCCGTAAATCAATGATATACAAGCTGCTGGGCTTGACTCCTGCCGAGACTCTTCCAGGTACCGATGCCCTCAATGCCCTGGCGGTAGAGCGCGGCGCTGCCATCCTGCGGGTCCACGATGTCGCCGCCGCAAGGCAAGTGGCCGAAGTCAGTCTCAGGAGCTGCCGGCCATAGTAAACCAGTTGATAACGCCCCTTGAAATCTCTTAACCCATGATAGAATCCTTCGGTTTTAAAGACCTGCTCGACATAGCGATTGTGGCGCTCCTGCTGTATTATCTCTACAAAATAATGCGGGAGTCGGGCACCATCAACATCTTCTACGGCGTGCTTGCTTTCATCGCGGTGTGGGTCGTGGCTTCTGAAATCCTGGAAATGAAGCTGATAGGGTCGATTCTGGACCGCTTCATGAACATCGGACTGCTCGTGCTGGTAATCATTTTTCAGGACCAGATAAAGCGTTTTCTGGTGGAACTCGGGTCGAAGAAACGATGGAAGTTCCTGAGGAACATTTTCCATCACCGGAAGGGGGGCGAGGAGTCGCAGGTAGACCTGCACACCCGCGTGATGCCGATTGTATATGCTTGCATGTCAATGGCCAAGAGTAAAACCGGCGCCCTGATTGTGGTGGAGCAGGAGGTGCCGCTGGAAAACTACGAAAAAACCGGCGACAGCATCGACGCAGCCATCAACAGCCGCCTGATCGAGAACATTTTCTTCAAGAACTCACCGCTCCACGACGGCGCCCTGATCATCGCCGGCGGCCGCCTGAAAGCCGCCGGATGCATCCTGCCGGTCAGCCACGACACGAGTGTGCCCCGATCGCTGGGCCTGCGCCATCGCTCGGCGCTGGGCATATCGCAGGCCACCGATGCTTTCGCCATTGTGGTCTCCGAGGAAACCGGCTTCATCTCCACGGCTTACCGCGGGAAACTGTCAGTGCGCATGACCTCCACGCAGCTCGAGAAGCGCCTTTCGGAACTTCCCGTGCCGGTGTGATGACATAAACTACAAACTGTATAAGTCATATAATATTCTGGTAATTCGAGCGTTCTTTTATGTAAGAACGCCGCTGTAAAAAAATAATTTGGAATTTTACAGCGGATTGCTTATCTTTGTAACTGATATGCGCAGCCGCGAAGACTTGCGTGAGCCACGAATTGCTATCTCCCGATATGGAATATAAATATTACGAAGGCAACGTCCTGGAACTATATCAAAAATCGTTCCGCGACTACTGGAATCTGCCCGCCCTGACAGACTATGGTTCGGGCGAAGTGATGAATTATGGCGACTTTGCCCGTAGAATAGCGCGCATGCACTTGTTCTACAAGTTGTTAGGCGTGAAAAAAGGGGATAAGATAGCGCTGCTCGGCAAGAATTCCGCCACCTGGGTGACCTTCTTCATGGGCACCATTACCTACGGCGCCACGATTGTGCCGATCCTCCCCGACTTCAGCGCCAACGACAGCCAGCACATCATCAACCACAGCGAAGCTACAGTGCTGATTGTCAGCGAACATATCTGGGAGAACTGCGACTTCGAGCAACTCCCCAACATCCGGGTTGTCCTCTCGCTCGAAAGCCGTCAGGTGCTCGCCGAACGTCCCGACGGCGACAACACCGCCGAGCGGATCATCCGCAACCTCACCCGCAAGTTCCGCTCCACCTACCGCAACGGCTTCAAACCCGAAAACGTTGTGTTCCCGAAGGTCAACAAGAACGACGTAGCCATCCTGAACTACACCTCCGGCACCACCGGATTCTCGAAGGGTGTGATGCTGACCTACGACAACATCATGGGCAACGTGATGTTCGGCGTTAAGTCGCGCCTGCACTTCGAAGGGTCGCGTGCGCTGGGCTTCCTGCCGCTGGCCCACGCCTACGGCTGTGCGTTCGACATGCTTGTGCCTCTGGCCGTCGGCACCTTCGTCACCGTCTTCGGCAAAACTCCGACTCCGCGCCTGCTGATGAAAGCGCTGGCCGAGGTGAAGCCGAACTTGGTAATCTGTATTCCGCTGATCATGGAGAAGATTTACCGCAAGCAGATAGTGCCGATGATTACGCGCCGCGCCATGCGCTGGGCGCTGGCTGTACCGTTCCTCGACGCTGCGATTTATGCCAAAATCCGCAACAAACTTGTCGAGGCTTTCGGCGGCGAATTCGAGGAGGTCATCATCGGTGGCGCCCCGCTCAACGCCGAGGTCGAGGCGTTCCTCTACAAGATAAAATTCCCGTTCACAGTGGGTTACGGCATGACCGAATGTTGCCCGCTGATCAGCTATACCCCCTGGCGCGAGTTCGTGCCGAACTCCTGCGGCGCCACCATGCCCAATATGGAGTCGAAAATCGACAGCCCCGACCCGGAGAACATCCCCGGCGAAATCTGCGTGCGCGGCCAGAACAAGATGAAGGGTTACTTCAAGAACGTCGAGGCTACCGAGAAGGCCATCGACAAAGAGGGCTGGCTCCACACCGGCGATATGGGTACACTCAGCGGTCGCACACTCTTTATCCGCGGACGTTACAAGACCATGATTCTCTCGGCTTCGGGCCAGAACATCTACCCCGAGGAGATTGAGGCGAAACTCAACAATATGCCGTATGTATCTGAATCCCTGGTGGTTGAACGTGGTAAGGGCCTGACAGCAATCGTCTATCCCGACTACGACCAGATGGACGCCGACAAGATTGTCAGCGATCAGCTGACCGAACTGATGGAGCGCAACCGCACCGAGCTCAACACTCTGGTTGCCCCCTACGAGAAGATTGACCGCATCCAGCTGATTCCTCACGAATTCGAGAAGACCCCGAAGAAGTCGATTAAACGCTATCTGTATAATTGACAGCGAACCCGCATGAACGCTTCAGGCGTTCACAGCGGTATTCAATCAGTAAAACTTTTGCTACTTGGAAAGGGAACCACAACTGCCGCGGCTGAATCTGCCCCCGATTGAGGCGGAAGTGCGTCGCGAAGCGGACGGAATCGTGCGCATTTACGACAACCTTCGCCGTAAATTCGTGGCGCTGACCCCCGAGGAATGGGTGCGGCAGCATTTCGTGCGCTTTCTGATTTCCGAAAAGGGGTATCCCGAGGGGCTGATGGCCAACGAGGTACCGCTGAAACTCAACCGCACGAGCCGCCGGTGTGACACCGTACTGTTTGAACGACAGACAATTAAGCCCTTGGCAATCGTCGAGTATAAGGCGCCGCACATCGAAATCACGCAGAAGGTGTTCGACCAGATTGCGCGATACAACCTCATCATGGGCGCCCGGTTGCTGATAGTCTCCAACGGCCTGACACACTACTGCTGCCTCCGCACCTCTCCGGACTCCGACCCCGAGGCCACCCCGCCGCCCCCCCTGCGCTATGCCTTTTTAAAGGAAATCCCGACCTATTCCGATCTCCTCCACCTTCTCGAAACCAAGCTATAGCTTTAATATATTTAACGCGTAAATACACTATACTAAAATGGCTTATACAGTTGTATACAGAAATGATATCGGAGGACACGTTCGTGACTTTTGTTCATTCCAATCGCTTGATCAGGCAAAAATAGAATTAGCCATACTTAAGAAGGAATTCGAAAATGAATGTGATGACTGCGGATTTCTTGATTGCATAGAGGTTTTAGAGGACATCGACACTCACTACGAAGCATCCGACGGCGAAGATTGCGTTGAAATCCAAATCGTGCAGGATTTATGATATTCCCAAAGAGGCGAATTCTAAATAGTTTTCAGACGAAATCCTCAGTATCGTTGAAATCATTATAGAATTCATCTCGGGCATTGAGAAGCGAATCGATTCCCGCGTACAGGAATGTGCAGTTAAAGTCGTAGATTGGCTGAAGAGCTGACATTGTCATCTCTTCGCGCAGTCCCATCATATTCTTGTAATGATTCACCAAGTGGCGATCCGAAGTTGCATCCGCAGCAAATAGATAAAGGTATTCACAACCAGTGAGATTCCTTATCCTTTCAACAATATCAACAATTACATGCCAAAACATAGTGGCACCTATTCTGTTTTTAGCACCGAAACCATAATGTTGCCATTTCTGTCGGTAAGATTCATTAACGCAGAAGTGGGTCAGTTCTACCGACGGAAAAGATTTGGCAACTTGTTTATTGGGAGGCATTGAGTCAAATTTGCCCAATAACCTCTCTATATCGTCTTTCGCCTCCTTGAGTTTTTTCTTTATGTCTTCTATAATACTCCTGAACCTGAGGGTCATCGCTCCTTTGCTCAAGTTCCATAAGTTTTATCTTATGGTTCTTGAACTTCTCGAATTTCTTCAGTTCCTCGAATTCAGAATAAAGAAGCCCGCATTTGATTGAAAAATAACAGAGGATATCGCCATCATCATCACGAACAACATAACATGCACACCGATTCTCGGCATCGTCATCAAATGCATCTCCAACAAGATAGTCAACTAAGTTCTCGTTTTGGGGGTTCTTAAATGCACAAACATCTCTGAGCAGGGATTCGTCCTCTCTCAAACGCGTAACATGGAATGAATCCAGTATGGCTTTCTGGTCCGAGGTGATTTTCATTTGGGACAGATGAATCGTCGGTATTTGATTACACGGGCATCATATTCGATATCCGAAGTCTCGATTTCCACGGGAGATGAGCCCACCTCTTTATCTTTGGCTTTTTGCCAGCAGGTTTCGCCGTGAGAAATGTTGCTTAACGTCCAGGAATCCATCGATGCATATCTTCTCAAAGTGTCTTCAAGAACAGGAATATATTCCGAGCCCTTCTGTAAGGCTGCGGTGGGCATGTATTTCCAGTCTCCTTGTCTGATGCAACGCATGACAGGCCCATATTTCCACGCTTCAAATTTTTCACTGAACATCGGTTTTCCCAAAAGGACAAAGCTTTCTCTCTGGGTGAAGTAAAGCAATTTGTGGAGCTTCATTTCATCCATAACTCTACCTGATTCCTGTTCATATCTATGAATCAGGTACTTGCTGCTGTCCCGACATCAATCATTTGTGAAAGGGTGCTGATTTCTTGATTTACAAAGATAAAACAAATTTCCCGGATTTTTGTGTTTGCAGCCATATTTTTTCATTTTTTCAGAAGTTTGGTGTACTTTTGCATAGAGATAGCTTTTTACCTGAAGTTGTTCTTTGGGTTAAGAATTTATTCCTTGAATTAATTTAAGACGAAATATGGCAAAAATTGGTGATGTGGTAAGGTTTTTGAATTCCACCGGAGGTGGAACGATAACGAAAATCGAAGGTCAGATGGCTTATGTCGAAGAGGCTGGCGACGGTTTCGAGACTCCCGTGCTGCTCAAGGAGTTAGTGGTTGTGACCCCGGCTTCCGAGGCGCAGAAATCCGCGCCGAAGGATGCTTTCGGCGGCACGATGCAGAGCGCCCAGCGCAAGGAGGCTGAGCGGCAGTCGAAGCTCGTGACCACGAAACTGTCGGAACCCGAGGAGGTGAAGCCGGCGGTAACCGAGACTCCCGAAGGGGAGAAAATCAATCTCGTGCTCGGATTTTCGCCCAGGGAAATCAAGCACTTATCCACAACAACCTACGAGGTTTACCTCGTCAACGACTCGAACTATTACCTTTATTTCACCTTCCTGAGCCGCGCCGACGGCGACAAGGGATGGTCGACCCGTTTTGCCGGGGTTGTGGAGCCGAACATCCAGCTGTTCCTCGAGGAGCTCGACCGCGACCAGGTGGGCCGTCTGGATCGCATCGCCCTGCAATATGTGGCGTTCAAGCGCGACAAGGAGTTCGCCCTGAAAGCCCCGGTGGCGGTGGAACGTCCGCTTGACGTGACGAAGTTCTTCAAGTTGCACTGTTTCCACGAAAACTGCTATTTCGACACCCCGGTGATTGCCGTGGATATCGTCCGCAACGATGTGCCGCAGCGCCCGATGGTGATCGATTCGTCGTCGCTCGAGGACGCCATGCGCCAGAAACGCCGTCAGGACGAGCGCCCCGTCAGGCAGCCGGTGCGCCACCATCAGCCGAGGACCGACGAGCCGCTGGTCGAGGACCTGCACATCAATGCGCTGCTCGACAACACCCGCGGCATGTCGAACGCCGAGATCCTGAACTATCAGATTGACCGTTTCCGCAAGGTCATGGACGAGAATATGCGCTTCCCCGGCAGGAAAATCGTGTTTATCCACGGCAAGGGCGAAGGGGTTCTGCGCCAGGCTATCATGAAGGAACTGAACTACCGCTACAAGGGCTGCATCTGGCAGGACGCATCATTCCGGGAGTATGGCTACGGCGCAACACAGGTTACAATTCACCGTCAGTAATCGCCAATATGATTATCTACTTTTCAGGTACAGGCAATTCCGCAATGGTTGCCCGCGGACTTCACCGGCGCTATTACCCGGAGGACGCCGCCGGGGAGAAACTCTATGAACTCTCCGGCGCGCGGCTGCTCAGGCCCGGCAACGAGTTGCTGAAAATCGAGGATAACGAGCTGGTAATCTGGGTATTTCCGGTTCACAGCTGGGGCGTGCCGCCGATGGTCGCACGGTTTATCGACAAGGTGAAATGCCTCAACGGCGAACACGGCCGCCATTACATGGTCTGCACCTGCGGCGACGATATCGGTCGCGCCGACGACCAGTGGCGCGAGCATATCGGTCACCGCAGCTGGATTCCGCGGGGCGCGTTTTCGGTGCAGATGCCGAACACCTATGTCTGCATGAAGGGATTTGATGTCGACTCCAAAGAGTTGGCCGACAGCAAATTGGCAGCGATGGACGGCCGGCTTGACGAAATCTGCATGAAGATAGACCGCGGATTCTCGGACAGCGACGTTGTCCGCGGCAGCTGGGCATGGCTGAAGACCAACCTCGTTTTCCCGTGGTTCATAACCTTCAAAATGTCGCCCTTGCCGTTCAAGGCCGACCCGGAGCTCTGCACCCGCTGCGGACTTTGCGCCCGGGCGTGTCCGCTGGAGAATATCACGATGGAAGAGGTCGAAAACACTACGTCAAATACTGAGAATGAGGGTGACAGCAAGCCGCTGCCCAAATGGGGACCGGCATGCATGATGTGCCTGCGCTGCTATCACCATTGTCCGGCCCATGCCGTGAAATACGGCCGGCACACCGACGGCAAAGGGCAATACCGCCCGCAATAAACTTTTCCCTTAGATTCTAAAAGTGCTAACTTTGCACTTCTGCGGGTTAACGTTTCGGGGCGGTGGTGTTGGTGAGGGCGGAGATGGCACTGAAATCGGCGCCGGCGGGGGACTGGAAAATGTTGAGATAGAATACGCGGGTGAGGGCGTAGACATGGTCCATTATGTCGCTCTGCACCTGTTCGTAGGGGGCCCATTTCACCGTCGGGGTGTAGCAGTAAATCTGCAGCGGCAGGCCGTTATGGGTGCCTTCGAGCTGGCGCACCATGTGCAGCTCCTTATGGTTGATGCGCGGGTCGCTGGCGAGGAAATGATCGAGAGCGTAGCGGAGCAGCTGCACGTTTATCGCCCGCTTTTTCACATCTTCGGGAATCCCTTCGAGGTAGCCGCCGGTTTCGAGCGCCGACACCTCCTGCGGGGTCAGGAAACGGATGGAGCTGACGTCGATCAGCACCGCGCGGTCGATGAGCCTGGCGCCTTTCTCCCTCATATCCTGATAGTTGCGGAAAGAGTTGCTGAACAGTGTGTAAGGGGGGATGGTTGAAATCGAATTGTCCCAGTTGCGGACCTTCACGGTCGTTAGGTTCAGCTCCTCGACCTCACCGTTGATGTTGGCCGAGTCGGCTATGATCCAGTCGCCGTCGTGGAGCATGTCGTTGGCCGACAGCTGTACCGAGGCTACCAGCCCCATGATCGTGTCCTTGAACACCAGCATCAGCACCGCCGCCGAAGCGCCGATGGCCGTCAGAATGGCCGTAGGTTCCTGCCCCACAAGAATCGAAAGGCCCACCACAATGCCGATGAGAATCAGCACCAGCTGTACCATCTGGAAGATACCCTTGACGGCGTATTTCCTCAGCCGTGTGCTCTGCGAGAAGGCCGAAAAGAGGTTGGAGGTGAACACACAGAGCATATAGATGACGGCCCAGAGGATGTAGAAGGATGTCAGCACGCTCACCCAGTGGTGGGTGCGCTCCGACTCGATGAAGAGCGAGGGGAGCATGGCGTTGACCGCCAGAGCCGGAGCCAGCTGGGCCAGCGACCTCATGAACCGCTTGTTCAGGAGGTTGTCGTCCCAGGGGGTCGGGGTCTTAGCGATAATGATTTCGACTCCGTAGAGGATGTATTTGGCGAGGAAAAAGACAAGCACCGCCACGACTCCGATGAAGAGAATCATCAACAGGTCCATGATGAAATCACCGGAGTTTACCGACAGATAGGTCTCGAGGAATTGGCGGATTGTCTGGATTGTTTCGGACATAGTTAATTGCTGAAAATGGCGGCGTCGGAGACGGAGACGACCTCAGTGGAGGCTTCGCCGATATCGCCGCGGGAGCCGAGCATGGCGGACTGAATCTTCACGAAGTCGATATACCGGAGGCTGACGGGGGTGCCGTCGGCCTGGCGGGCGTTGGAGATTTTGAAGCCGGTGAATGGGCCACGTTTTTTGTCGATGGAGCGCCGCTCGGTGTCGCTGCCCCAGTTGTCGGCGTAGCCCCAGTCAAACGGGTTGAGCGAGATGTTGCCGGCCACGGTGGTGTAGTTTGCCGGGAGCATCGAACCATAGAGGGTGTAACTGTCGGCCGTGACCCACGAGGGGTAATAATAGGGCTGCGAATGGAACTGAGCGAGGTAGGGAAGTTCGCCCCTCTCGCCGGCCGAGGAGGTCCAGGGGGTGGGCATCTCCGGAGAGGTCGGGCGATAATAGGTGACGGCCACGTTGCGGAGCTGGCTCCCCTTGCCGTATTCACTTCCGGCGAGTTCATACCATTGGTCGTCGGGGAGACCGTTGCCGTTGGCGTCCTGCATCACCCACACGATTCCGGCTTCGTTGGAGTTGCCGGTATCGCCGATAAAACCGTTCCCTTCGATATAGAAATCATATGTTCCGGCGCCGGCGGGGATGCTGTGGTCAAAGCCGACGACAAGCGAGCCGCCGAAGCTGCCGAGCGACACGTACTGGCGTCCGGCAAGGCGCCCTTCCGCCCAGCTGATTGCCGCGGCGTGGTCAACTTCGCGGAGCTCCTGAGGTTCGTTGATGAACTGTCCCGGAGCGGGGATATATTCGTAGACTTTGTTGCAGAACAGTGAGGATGAGGCGGTTGCGGGACGCATACGCGAAGCCTCGGTGGCTGCGACAACGTGAACGGCGGTTTGCGCGGCGACCTCGAGGCCCCACTCCTCGACCTGGAGAGTGACGGCATGGTTCCCGGCCTGCTGCGGAGTGAAGTTCAGGCAGGGAGCCGTCCCGGCATCCTCGCCGTTGACCTCCCAGTCGTACTTCGGATTGACAAATCCGGTGACCACGGGCTGCAGACAGACCGTCTGGCCGCTGAACACTGTAATGTCGTTTGTCGGGGCGCCGAACATCAGCGGCACGAAGGTCACGGAATACCCCGCGCCACGGGCCACGATGATTGTGAAATCCAGCGAGGATGTGCCGTCGCGGTTTTCCGCCTCGATGGTCATCAGGTACGAGCCTTCGGCGGATTCGCGGAAGATGTATTCCTCCTCGTGGCCCACGAGGGCGCCGTCCTTGTACCAGCGCACCTGAAAGTCGCCGAGGTCATCATGCAGGAAGTCGGGGGCGAGGAGAATGGGCTGTCCGGGAGCCACTGTCAGCCCCTGCTGGGCCTGCGGCAGCGAAATCACCGGCAGTTTCGGGTCCTCCTTCTTAATGATGTCATTATCCTTGTTGCACCCCTGCAATCCCGCGGCAGCAATTACAGCCGCAGTCAGCATCAATGCCGTCCGAAGCGCCTTGAAAATGAATTTTACAGTTGTCCGAGCCATAACATAAAATGGATTTAGAGATTCATTGTTGTGCCGAACGCACAAAATTACCGGCGCCCCGGCAGCCATGGCCGCGGCGTCGCTCCAATCCGCCCCAAAATTACTCATTTTCCTCCAAACCACCAAAATTTCCTGTCGTTTCACTGTATAAATTCCGCGTCATCCGGGAGATTCGCAGATTCGGGGAATCCGGAAATTAAGAGATTCGGAAATCCGGGATTCGGAAGATGGAGTGTATTCCGGGGATTCGGGGGATTACCCCCGGGAGATGGTGAAACCGAGCTTCAGGATGAGCTTGATGGTTTCCTGAGATGTGGCGCGGTCGTAGGCTTTCTCGCTGTCGGAGAGTTCTTCGTAAGGGATTAGGCAGGGGTGGTGGAGCTTGGCGTCGTCGCGCACCGGGCCGTAGGTCCAGCCGTCGTCAATGCGGTTCCGCGACCATACTTCGTGGACGTTTTTCGCGATTTCCTCAGCCAGGTCGTTCAGTTCGGCGGGAAGCTCTATATTGCTGGTGTCGATGGGCTTCGGGGTATATGTTTTATCCATTTTCAGTGTCTTTATTTTCAGTTTTTTCCTCCCGGACGACCGGGTGCTTTATGCGAGAGAAGGTGGGGAAATGGCGGATTATGCGGCGGTCGGAGGCTTTGAAGTCCTCGTTTTCGCCAAGACTTACCACACGCTGTGTGGCGGCGTCGAGGTCATCGTAATCCATCAGGCAGATGTGCCGGGCAAGGGCGCCGTGGATAATGAGCTTGCCGTTATGCCTGGTCTTACCATTGATTTTCACACCCTCTATATCTTCGATGGGCCAGGCACCGATACCGCGCATGAAGTGGAAGGCGTTCCAGCGGCGGTGCTCGAGTTCCGCCAGGCGTTCGAGGCTGACGGGGTCTTCGAGTCGCTCGGCAAGGTGGTCGAGGCCACCGGCGATGGTCACGATATTGTGGATGTTCATAGCCACGGCGCGGCTGGAGTCCTGATCGAAGATGCTGCATCCCGACCATTCACTCTCCGCCTCACCGTCGGCGAGCGCGCTGAGCAGCTTCGCCTCCTCGATTTTAGGCTCGGTGTACTTGGCGTAAACGTGGTTGACGAGTTTGGCGATACGGTCCATGCGTTCGTCGATGAGGTTGCCGGTGCTGTAGATGCTCTTCAGACCGCCGAAGACCTGAATCGGCGCGTAAGGGAAATTTTCGTAGTAGGAATAGCGCTCGCGGTCGCGGACGTGGGCGAAAATCGGCTCGGGCATCAGCTCCGGATGGCGGTTCTCACGGGCGCCGAGGTAGCTGTCGCGGAACTTGCTGAGCTGCAGGGCTGTGTTGACGTTGAGCTCGTCGGACCCGAGAGCCACGATTATACGGTTGAAATGCAGGATGTTCGGCATTCCGGTCCCGGGATCTGTGAAACCGAGCCACTCGTAAAAAAGGTGGCCGTTGGCGTGGCTCACGCGCTTCTCTTCGCTGTCCTGCCGGCGCTGGCATTTCGCACTGCTGAGCCATTGGCGGTGGATGCAATGGCGGTCGTCGAGCCATACCAGCGGGTTGATGCAGATGTTGACACCGAAACGGGCGGCCTCACGGACAATGTACTGGTAGCGGCCGTGGCAGTTCGCGTAGTCGCTGTCGACGACAACGATGTTCACCTTGCAGTCGCCCCGGAACTGGGCGTCGCAGACCTCTTTTTTCAGCATCTCGAAGCCGGTCCAGCCGAGCCCCAGCAGCAGGATGTTGATTTCGCCGTCGACGGTCAGGGCTTCATTGTTGATTGTGAGCCACTTGCGGTCGGAACCGGGGACTGTGCGTCCGGCGAGGTCGAGCAGCGGGTGTTTCTCGACAAACTGCCGGGCGGTGAGGTCCGACTGGTTGAAGATGTGCATCTCAACCTTGTCGGCGAGACCGGGTACCTCGTTGAGTTTCGCCTGGAAAAAGGTGTCGATACCCTCCTGCTCGCTGCGTACGAAGATGTGCGTTTTACCCTTCAGCCGGTCCTTGCGAAGCCCGAGCTGAGTGAGTGTCAGGAAGGCGTATTTGACGTTGAAATCCTGGTTTTCAGTAATGAAGTAATGGCGGTAGCCCCCGAAGTACTTTCCGCCGGTAAATATCCGGGCGAGCCGGTGGAGGCTGAGGGGGTTCCCGGTGAAATCCTCCTTGCGTTCCGAAAGGTTGTCGAAATTCGTGTTGATTACGATGATTCCTTCGTTGCTGAGCGTGTCGAAAATCCTCTTCTCCTTCTCGGATTCGAACTCTATGTCGTTGTCGATGATGAAAATCGGGTCGTCCTCCTTGTCGGAGCTGCGCATCATGTCCTTGGCCAGTTCGAAGGCCCCCTCACAGTAGCCCCAGATCAGGTTTTTGTGGCGCCGGGGGATCAGACTTACCGCCGCGCGGTTCAGCAGCTTGCGGCCGAACAGCGAGAAGCCCAGCCACGCGGCGTAGAAATAGGTCAGGGCATGGAAAACATTGTAGAGGGCGAACAGCCCCGGGTCGGTGTAGGGTGAGCTCCCCTCGGGCATGGAATAGTCGCCGCGCGATGGAAAAAACGATGCCAGCGAGGAGTTGAACGGCAGCAGAATCTTCACCACCGGATTGCTGCTTGAGGCCACTAACGGCGCGTAAACCATGATACCGAAGCCTAACAGCAGCAGAAAAATGAACGTCAGCAAAGCCTTGCTCCTGACGATTTTCGCCGGCAGCGAAACCAGCACCCCGGCCATCAGTATGCAAAATACCGGAATCACAATCTGGAACACGGCAATCCATACCGGCGACGTGACATAATTCAGTCCGACGATTGCCGCCGCAGTCAGCGCAAGCAATATCAGTATACCGATAGCGTAATTCCGTTGGCGAGATCTGTGTAGCATATTCAGCAGCAATTAAATTCCGTGTAAAACCGGCTGCAACTCCGCAGCCTGCTGCAAATTTACATGAAAATCGCGAGATTACCGCCCCCCATCCCAAAAATTTGTTTTTCCGTCATAGAAATCTTAGCAGCTCTTGCAGTTACATAAACAATAACAACGCAGTGTTGACTCCTGAATAGATGTCGGATCTGTTTTTAAGATGCGAAACAAATTTTTATCGTACAGCAAAAATCTCCTGTTGCCTATGTTTTTGGGAAAAGTGTAGTTTTCACCCCGGATGATGGGGATGGCCGGGGTGGGATCAGAGGGTGAAGAGGGTGCGGAGCTCGGTGTCGGGGAGGTTGGCGAGCCAGGTTTCTCCGGTGGCGACGGTCAGGTCGGAGAGCTCTTTTTTGGAAGCAATCATGGCGCTTATGCGCTCTTCAAAGGTGCCGCGGGTGATGTAGCGGCTGACCTGAACGTTGTTGTGCTGGCCGATGCGGTAGGCGCGGTCGGTGGCCTGGGCCTCGACGGCGGGGTTCCACCACAGGTCGTAGTGGATGACGTTGGAGGCGGCGGTGAGGTTGAGGCCGGTGCCGGCGGATTTCAGCGTGAGGACGAAAACCTGGTCGGTGCGGTTGTTCTGGAATCGGTCTACGAGTTCGGCACGTTCTTTCACCGAGCAGCCGCCATGATAGAAGAGGGGCTGGCGCCCCAAGGCGTCGCCGAGCATTTTCACAAGCAGTTCTCCCATCTCGCGGAATTGGGTGAAAATCAACACTTTCTCGCCGCTTTCCACGATGCCGCGGACCTGGTCGAGGAGCATCATGGCCTTGCCGCTCTTCTCCGGGTCGGCGTCGGCGTTTTTCAGGAACTGACCGGGGTGGTTGCAGATCTGTTTCAGGGCCATAATCATCTGAAGCACAAGTCCTTTGCGGCGGAACATCGAGGCGTTGTCGGGACCGCTTTCGGCCTCGATCTGCTGCATTGCCTCCTCGAGGGTTTTCTCGTAGAGGGCGGTCTGCACCGGGGTCAGGGATGCCAGACGGTCGCTTTCGATTTTGTCGGGGAGATCGGAGATGATGCTCTTGTCGGTCTTGAGGCGCCGCATCATGAAGGGGGCGGTGACGGCCCGGAAACGGCGCGCGGCCTCGCGGTCGCCGTCGAGCTGGATCGGCCTGGCGAACTTTTTGCTGAAGGCTCTGGCCGAACCGAGATACCCCTTGTTCACGAAGTTCATTATGCTCCAGTATTCCGCCAGGCGGTTCTCGACCGGAGTGCCGCTCATGGCGATTCTGGCGTCGGCGGCGATGGTGCATATAGCCCGGGTCTGGGCCGCGGTGGAGTTCTTGATATTCTGTGCCTCGTCGACAACAAGGATGGCCCATTTCAACTTCTTAAGCTTGTCGACATCGCTGCGGGCCACACCGTAGGAGGTCAGCAGCACGTCGCCGTCGAAATCGGAGAGGTTGCGGAGAGGACCATGATATACCGCAACACTCAGCTCCGGGGCAAAACGGGCGAGCTCCGACTGCCAGTTGGAGAGCAAGCCCGTGGGCATCACCACAATCGCCTTGCGCTTTTCGAGCATCCCGGACTTCTTCAGGTGAAGGATTACGGCAATCACCTCGAGAGTCTTGCCGAGACCCATGTCGTCGGCGATAATCGAGCCGAACCCCAGACGGATGTTGTTGACCATCCACTCGTAGCCGCGCACCTGATATGGACGCATCGTGGCGTTAAGTCCTTCGGGGATAGCGATATCGGGCTGCTTGCGAAGCTCATCGAGCACCGCGCGGGCGCCGTCGGTGAGCTCCACCTGTGCCCCTTCCCATTCCCCCTCGAGGGCGGTCGCCAGGATGTTGGTCGGCTTCATCCGGGCGGTGCCGTCGAGCTCCTTTCCGAGCCTTTCGAGGTCCGCCGGCGAGGCGTAGACATACTGCCCGCGGAACTTCACGAGCCGTCCGGCGGAGCGCATCAGCCGGTGGAACTCCTCTTCGCTGACGATGGTGTCACCCAGAGCAATGCCGCGCTCAAAATGAAGCAGGTCGTCGAGACGCAGGTGGGCTTTGCTGTCGCCGTTAGCCGATATGCGCATCGACACCTGCGGCCGGATCAGTTTCTGCAGCGACCGCGGCAGCGCGATTCTGAAACCGAGCATTTTCATCTGCGGGATGGCGTTGAGGAGGAAATCCGCAAATTCGTCGGAATCGAGTTCCATCGGTTCGGTGCCGCGCGAAGCTATGAACCCGCGGAGCTGCGGAAGCTGCTCGCGGAGGCGCGAGATGATGTTGACGGCCTCCACAGCGAGTTTGGCCGAACCATTTTTCTGCATCAGTTCGGACAAGGTCAGGGTGGCTGTTGAATCGGAGTCGTCGACACACGAGAAGCGGACGTCGATTTTGAATCTGCTCGCCATGGAATTGTCGGCGTTGATATCCTCTGCGTTTCCCTCGTCAAGGTCTTCGGCCGTTTCCTCACCAGCCTGCTCCGGACCGGCAATTTCATCAACCACAAACTCCGGGACAAGGGCACTGGCCCGGACCTCGAGATTGTCGACCCACACCTTGATGGCCCCGGGAATCTGCGTTTCGCCTACGCCGTTGAACTTTGCCCTTTCGCCGCGGAACATAAACTGCGAGATGGCATCGGGGGTGTATTTGACAGCAACGTATTCCGCCATCATGGCTCCGATCATTTCGCTCAAAATCCACTCGCCTGCGCCGTTAAACGGCTGCTTTTTCCTGTCGCGTTTGAAAGTGAGAGCCGTGTCGGGCACAGCCCGTGCCACGGCCTCCGCGGCCTCCCGCACCGATGCGTCAAGCATTGCCGGGTACCAGCGCACGATGTAGCCCCTCTCATCCCCGAGGTTGAAAATTCGGGGCACAATATTCCCTTTCACAATACAGTCGGCTGCGAAGAGCCAAATCCGGTGCACCACCTCCAGCCAGTGTTCGGAATGTAGATAGAACGATGGCTCGAGGTGGGATACATTGTCGGTAAATTCCGGGATGGTATATTTCTCTCGGACAGTTCCCAGTTTAGAGACGAATTTCAGTCTGACCGTGGTCTTGAACTCCTCCGATACCTCAAAAGTCGCTTTTACAGCATCAGGATATGTTTGAATGAAAGCTGTAGGGCTACCGCTGTTGATATAATTCTTCAGGGACCTTGCCGCGCTTATCATGGCGTGGGAATACAGGTCCTTGAAATCCGAGGCGAGGTAGAACGGAGGATTGTCGGGAAGAAGCCCGAGCAGCTGCGGTCCGACCGAGGGGATAACCGTAAGGTCCACCCGGGCGTCACCCCACGTCTTTGCGGGATTCGGCTCCTGACCCGCGATTTCGTCAGCAAGCAGCGCCGGTTCGATCTTCTGGCCGGCATCGGGCAGGATGCCGCGCTTCTCGAATTCCTGAATAAGATCGACGCCGTGGAGCATGAACACCAGAAACGGATTGTTGTCGATCTCCTCGCTGACCTTGTAAACAACCGCCGCGAGATGCTTGCAGATCTCCGCCCAGTCGGGGCAGCTGCACGACATTTTCAGCGACTTCCGATCGTGGGGGAACACCTCCAGACCGCAGTCCTCGGCGATTCTCAGCACCTGCGGCTCGAGTTTCCGCTGCATCAGCGACGCCACGCACAGCGGATTCTCGATTAGCCGATTGATAAACTCCTCCCTTTTATCCTCCGGAAAAATCTTAACCTTGATGACCTCCTTGTAAGGCATCCGACGCGACCCCTGCACCCGCGCCTCAATCACACCCGGCGCAAACTTGATATCAGTCACGGCACCCTTCCGCGCATAACTCAACCCGCGTGGAATCCTGTTGGCATAATCAAAATTCTGCAAAGCATTCAGCCATTGCTTACCCCACCACGTCTTTCCGTAACTTACAGCCATAATTTTGTTATCATATATTCATTCGCCCGTTTACGGGATATTTCACAAAACGGGGTACAAATTTAAACAAAAGTCTACACACTTTTGCTTTCCCCCCTTAACTTTTTTTCAAACTTCAAATAATAATCTCCAAATCCACAGAATTATTAGAATCCTATGGAATCTGAACACGTTCACATTATAGCTTCGCAACATCTTTGGGAGTAAGACCGGTTAATTGGCAGATAGAAGCATTGTCCATACCAAATTTTTTCATGTTGGTAGCAACTTCGATTGCCTTGGTTTTCAGCCCTTTCTCCATACCTTCTTCGCGGCCTTCCTTGCGGCCTTTCTCCATACCTTGCTGGATACCCTTCTCCATTCCTTGCTGCATACCTTGCTGGATGCCTTTCTGGATGCCTTCTTCGAAGCCGATTTCGCGGGCGTCTTCGTAGACGGTGATGCTGTCGCGAT
Source organism: uncultured Muribaculaceae bacterium (assembly GCA_902494515.1). GTDB lineage: Bacteria > Bacteroidota > Bacteroidia > Bacteroidales > Muribaculaceae > UBA7173. Next base: position 18,778 of record CABUTS010000054.1, read on the forward strand.
AGACACGCAGGGATTCTTCGTAATCGTTGCGGTCTTTCTCGGGGAGGGCTTCAATCATGGCGAGGTTGCCCAGTCTGTCAAATATCGCTTTCTGTGCCGCAAAGGGCATTCTTGATAATGTTTCCATATCTGTATGGGGCTAAGAGTTCTGGACCCCTGAATCTTAGAGCTTTGCGACCTCTTCGGTTGATAAGCCTGATGCTGTGCAGATAGTGGCTGTGTCTACGTTCATGTGCTTCAGTTTTCGGGCAAATTCAATTTTTTCATTCTTGCGGCCTTTCTCCATACCTTGCTGGATACCTTTCTCAATACCTTGCTGGATACCCTTCTCCATTCCTTGCTGCATACCTTGCTGGATGCCTTTCTGGATGCCTTCCTCGAAGCCGATTTCGCGGGCGTCTTCGTAGACGGTGATGCTGTCGCGGTAGACACGCAGGGATTCTTCGTAATCGTTGCGGTCTTTCTCGGGGAGGGCTTCAATCATGGCGAGGTTGCC
>CABUTS010000055.1 GCA_902494515.1 uncultured Muribaculaceae bacterium
GAGGTGGTGGAGGGGTGGCCGGTGAGGGTGCGGGGCCAGCCGTCGGGGTCCCAGAGGATGCGGTCCATGTAGACTTTGCGGCCGGCTTTGGGGTTGGCGGCGTCGAAGCCGTGGTATATCATCCAGGTGTCGCCGGCGTCGTCGGTGACGAAGTTGGAGTTGTGGCCGGGGCCGACGACTTTGTCGCTTTTCTCCATGATTACGTCGAAGTTGTTGTCGAGGGCGGGTTTACCCTCGCGGTTCACGTATGGGCCGAAGAGGTCGCGGGAGCGGGCCACGACCACGCGGTAGGTGCTGGCGAGCCCTTCGCAGCAGGTTCCGGCGGAGCCCACGAGGTAATAGTAGCCGTCGTGCTTGAAGATGTTGGTGCCTTCGGTCAGTGTGCCGGCAATCTTCACCGGCTTGGCGCCTTCGCGCACCGCGAGGCCGTCGTCGGCGAGCTCGATGCCGTAGATGCCGCGGAAGCTCCCCCAGAAAAGGTAGCGCTTGCCGTTCTCCTCGAAGAAGACGGGGTCGATGCTGTTCTGAACCCCTATTTCGCTGCTGATGAACAGCTTGCCGTGGTCGGTGAAGGGGCCGTCGGGCTTGTCGGCGGTTGCCACACCGATGCCGCACTCCCATTCGCCGCCCCAGCGGCTCTTGGAGTAGTAGAGCACATATTTGCCGTCGAAATGCTGGATGTCGGGGGCCCAGATGTTGCCGTCGGGCACCATCTGCGGGCGGGTGGAGTCATTGAAGGCGGTGCCGCGGAACTCCCAGTCCACGAGGTTGCGGGAGCTGAAAATCGGGACGTTGCGGGTGTTTTCGGTGCCGTAGAGGTAGTAGGTGCCGTCGGTGTCGCGGAGGACCGTGGGGTCGGGCACCGAGCGGTTGATTACGGGGTTGTGATAAACGTTTTCGGCCAACAAGGCCGCGGGGGCCAGCAGGGCCGCGATAATGATTGATTTCATGGGCAGAACCCCTCGCTGAAGCTCGGGGCAGGGACAAAAAAGTTACAAAAAAGTCGAGAGGGGAGAGAGGGGGTATGAGTTTAGGGGTTGGGAGGGGGAGGGTTGAGGGGGGAGGGGGCGAAGTGGGCGCGGAGGAGGCGGGCTTTGGCCGGGCCGACGACCTCGGCCAGGGCGTCGAGGCTGGCTTCCGAGATGCGGCGGACGCTGCGGAAATGTTTCAGCAGGGTCTGCTCGGTGGTGGGCCCGATGCCGGGTATGGTGGATAATTCGCTGACAATCTGGGTCTTGGAGCGACGGTTGCGGTGGTGGGTGATGCCGAAACGGTGGGCTTCGTCGCGCAGGTGCTGCACCACCTTCAGCGATTCGGAATTCTTGTCGATATACAGGGGCACGGAGTCGCCGGGGAAGTAAATCTCCTCGAGGCGCTTGGCGATGCCAACCACGGCGATCTTGCCGCGCAGGCCGATTTCGTCGAGGGCTTCAACGGCCGAGGAGAGCTGCCCTTTGCCGCCGTCGACCACTATGAGTTGCGGGAGGTCGTCGGGAGCCTCCTCCATCAGCCGGGTGTAGCGGCGGGTGAGGACCTCGCGCATCGAGGCGAAGTCATCGGCGCCGACTACGGTCTTGATGTTGAAATGGCGGTAGTCCTTCTTCGAGGGCTTGGCGTCGCGGAACACCACGCAGGAGGCCACGGGGTTGGTGCCCTGGATGTTGGAGTTATCGAAACACTCGATGTGGCGTGGAAGCTCCGACAGTCGGAAGTCCGCCTTGATGCGCTCGAGCGTGCGGTTTGTGCGCTTCTCGGGGTCGGTTTTTTCGAGGTGCTTCAGGGCGTCGATTCGGCGCTGCCGGGCGTTGCGCACCGACACGTCGAGGAGCTTGAACTTGTCCCCCTTCTGGGGGATGGTGACGGTCATCCCCTCGAATTCGGTGTCGGGGGCCTCGGCGACAATCACCTCGGAGAAGGTGGCGCCGAACTGCTGGCGGATCTCCTCCATGGCGTAGGTGAGGAGCTGCGGGCGTGTCTCCTCGAGGCGGCGCTTGTATTGCAGGGTCAGGGCGCGGCTGACGGCGCCGCGGCGCACGTGCATGTAGTTGATATACACGTCGCTGCTGCCGTCGTCGTCGATGCCGAAGACATCGACATCGTCGAGCGCCGGGTTCACGATCACGCTCTTGGCCTGATAGCGCAGCACCTTCTGATACATCTCCTTAAGCTCCTGGGCCTCCTCGAAGCGCAATTCGCCGGCCAGGCGCTCCATTTCGGCGCGGAGATGGTCGATGAGCTCGCCGGTGTCGCCCCGGAGAATCTGGCGCACGTTGGTGATATACTCGGCGTACTGCTCTTCGGAAATCTTCCCGACGCAGCAGCCGCGGCATCGTTTGAGATGGTATTCGAGACAGAGGCGCCCCTTGCCGCGGGCGAGGGTGGTCGGGGTGATGGGAATCCGGCAGCCGCGGATGGGGTATAGCTCATAGATGAGCTCGAGCACGGCGCGGGCGGCGCCGGTGTCGGTGTAGGGGCCGAAGTATTTCGAGCTGTCCTTGAGCCGCTGGCGGGTGAGGAACACGCGGGGGAACATCTCCTTGGTCAGGCAGATCCAGGGGTAGGACTTGTCGTCTTTGAGCAGCACGTTGTAGCGGGGCTTGTACTCCTTGATCATCGAGTTCTCGAGGTTCAGGGCGTCGGCTTCCGTGGGGACAACGATGTAGGTCATATCCACGATGGCGCGGACCAGCAGGTTGGTGCGGAGCACATCGTGGGTGCGGTTGAAGTAGCTTGATACCCTGCGCTTGAGGTTCTTGGCCTTTCCGACGTAGATCACCGTCCCCTCGGCGTCGTAATACATATATACGCCCGGGGTTTCGGGAAGCATCGAGATTTTCTCGCGCAGTTCGGGGGATTTGTCTTTGCTGTGTTTGGCCATAATTAGTGACGTGCCTCCGGCACGTTTGATACGTCAACGAAACGTGTTATTCCACCAGAGTCAGAACAAACCTGGGGTGTCGGTATCGGAAGCCGATGAGGCCGAGGCCCACGAGGCGCACGATGGTCGCCTCGGCGGTCTGGCGCGAGAGGTGTACGTCGACCATCAGCTCCTCCACGGAGGCTTCGCCGCGGTGGCGCAGGGCGGCGAGCAGGACGCCGTCGCCGCGGTCGTAGCTCAGCGCAGGGGCGTCGGCGCTGCTGTTCTCCAGCCGCCAGGCGCGCACCATCAGGGGGTGAGCCACAATGTTTTCGTCGGCAACGCGGTAGTAGCTGCGCCACTGGCCGTCCTCCTCCCTGACCTCCACGGGGCGGCGCCGGCTGCGGGGTATCAGGGCGCGGAGCACCACCAGGCCCCCTTCGCACTGGTAGGCCTGCATCTCGATTTCGATGTGCGGGCGACAGAAAACCTCGGCCGCGGCCTCGATGACGTGCAGGTCCTCCTCGGAGCGGATTCCGGCGATGACGCCGTTGTCTTTTACCCCGACGAGCAGCTGTCCGCCGTCGTTGTTGGCGAAGGCGGAGATCGAGCGGGCTATCTTCCGGGCGTCGGAGATCTTGTATTTGAAATCCTGATGCTCATGTTCCCCCTCTTCGATGAGGCGGTGGATGAAGAATTTTCCGCGGATTGCTTTGAGGTCCTTATACATTATTTATATAACGGGGCGCCGGGGTTTATATCCGTGGCGCCGGGATGGGCAACGCAGGGTTTCAGGATAGTAACGCGCGGACGACGCTGAAGGTTGACTGTGGGGCGAGGGTGAAGAAGGAGCTGTACTGCTCGTGGTGGTTCTCGACGCCGGGGGTGTCGGAAACCACGCGGATGGCCAGGAAGGGGGTGTCCTTGAGGTGGCAGACCTGGGCGATGGCGCCGGACTCCATGTCTACGGCGATGGCTTCGGGCTGCACTTTCAGCACGTCGGCGAGCTCCGCGGGGGTGCTGACGAAGAGGTCGCCGGAGGCGATGAGGCCGCGCTTCACGTGGGGCAACGCGCTGACGGCCTGCATGTTGACCATTTCGGCACCGCGGGCGCAGGAGAAGGTTTCGGGGAGCCCCTGTACCTGTCCGCGGGCGTTGCCGGGGCCGCAGTATACATCGTGGTAGCCGATGCGGTCGGCGATTACGACGTCGAAGATGTCGGCGCCGCCGCCGGTGCCTCCGGCGATGCCGGTGTTGACCACGAGGTCGGGGCGGAAGGAGTCGATGAGGGTAAGGGCGCCGACGGCGGCGTTGACCTTGCCGATGCCGGTCTGCATCACCGCCACGGTGTTGCCGCCCATCCGGCCCTGACGGATTGTGTATCCGTTAATTTCCTGAGTTTCAATATTTTCTATAAGCGGCAGGAGCATCTTCAATTCGCTCCCCATCGCTACAATTATTCCAATTTTCATAAATCCAGTTTTTTGCTTAACACTGAGCCGAATAGCAACGTACGGACGTGCCTTCGGCACGTAATCCCTGCCAATCGACTCTTTTTATCACGGAACTTCACTGAACTAACGGAACAAATAAATATTTATTTTGGAACGTTAACCGAACAGCTGCGGAGCTTTCGCTCCTGAACGTTAACGGAAGCCTGCGGGGTAAGGTCTTGATGACGGAAGCCTGCGGGGAGTTCTATGTCTGTTTTATGATCAGTAATAATCTGCAAAATTGGCCACACGATAGATGCCTTTGTCAAGATAAAGATGATCATTTATATCTTCTTTGACCGGGATTCTTGCAATACAAAAATCGTCAGCTCGAAAATTCATCAGATAACCTACTTGTATGTTGCAATATCTTAGATAGTTTACTATTTGTGAAAGTTCACGTTCTGTCATAACCGAAACCGTTTTGAATTCAATGCAGACGCAGTCTTCTACAAGCATATCAATTTTATATGCATGATTGAGGTTATGTCCCTTGTAGATGACGGGGTATTCAACCTGGCACTTACTTTCTATACCTTGCAATGCCAGTTCAATCTGCATAGCACGTTCGTAAGCAGATTCATTCAGCCATCGCCCCAGCTTTTTACGAACTTCAAAAGCCGCTCCAATGATTTTATGAGTCAACTCACAGTCGGGTGACAAATCTATTACCATTTAGCATTGAATTTCTTTAAGTTCAGTTATATGTCTTATTTATTATCTGTTCCTTGAATAGTGATTGAACAGTATCAAACAATACCCCGCAGGCTTCCGTTAACGTTCAGGAGCGTCAGCTCCGCAGCGCTTCTGTTGACGTTCCAGACAGATTTTGGTTCCGTTCGTTCTGTGGAGTTCCGTGTTAAAAAAGCAATTGGCGGGGGCCACGTGCCGAAGGCACGGGTGGCGGGGGAATCAGGCGTTGATGCGGGTGGCGCGCTGGATGCCGGGGATTTTGCGGACTTGCTGGCAGAGGTCGTTGACTCCCTCGACGTCGGTGACTAACAGCGACAGGTCGCAGGTGAACACTTCCTTCTCGGCTTTGATGTCGAGCGCACGGATGTTGAGCGATAAGTGGGTGGATATAAGCGATATAAGCTCGTGGAGGATGCCGTGGCGGTCGATTCCCTCGATGCGGATGTTGGCCAGGAAACGGCCGTGGGAGACGTCCCAGCGGGTGGAGAGAATCCGGGGACCGAAGGAGGCCTTGAGCCTGGCGGCCACCGGGCAGTCGAGATTGTGGACCACCACCTGACCGTCGTCGTCGATGAACCCGAGGACGTCGTCGCCGGGAATCGGGTTGCAGCAGTCCGAGAACCGGAAATTGGAATTTCCCTCCTCGTCGTACTGGAGCACATAGGTCTCCTTGGTGTTGATTTTCGGTTTCTCGGGCTTGTCGGGCGTTTCGGCGGCGGGATTGTTGTCGGCGGCTGAGCGGCCTAACAGACGCATAATCAGCCGCTTGGTCTTGGAGCTTTCCTTGCGGAGGGTCTTGACGACATAGTCGTTGAGGGCAATCTCCTCGTTGCCCAGCAGATAGTAGAAATCCTCGCGGTTCTTGGCCTTGTAGAGACCGATGACCTTGGTGATGGCGACATTGTCGTCCTTGATGCCGTTGTCCATCAGGAATTGGGAGAAAAGCTCCTTACCCTTGGCGATGGCGGGCTGCTGCTGGGCGCGCAGAACCTTGCGCAGACGCGTCTTGGCCTTGGCGGTGGCCAGGAAGTCGACCCATTCGGCCTTCGGCTGCTGCGACTGCGAGGTGATGACCTCCACCTGGTCGCCGGACTTAAGTTTCTGGCTCAGAGGCACCAGCTTGTGGTTCACCTTGCCGGCGATGCAGTGACAGCCTATTTCGGAGTGAAGCTCGAAAGCCACGTCGAGGACCGTAGCGTTGTTGGGTAGAGTCAGTAGTTCACCCTTGGGGGTGAACACCACGATTTCCGAGGCGAAGAGATTGAGCTTCAGCGTGTCGAGGAAGTCGAGGGCGTTCGGCTCCGGGTCGGCTAAGATATCCTTGATGGTGTGGAGCCAGGCGTTGAGTTCCGACTCCTCGTCACCCTCGCCGACCTTGTATTTCCAGTGGGCGGCGAACCCCTTCTCGGCGATCTCGTCCATGCGGCGGGAGCGGATCTGCACCTCCACCCAGTTGCCGTCGGGCCCCATCACCGTCAGGTGCAGGGCGCGGTAGCCGTTGGCCTTGGGGATTGAAATCCAGTCGCGGGTGCGGTCGGGGTGCAGGGTGTAGATATCGGTGATGGCGGAGTAAATCTGCCAGCAGATAGCCTTCTCCTTGGCCGGGTCATCGCAGTCGAACACGATGCGGGCGGCGTAGAGGTCGTAGACCTCCTCGAAGGGTATATGCTTGGTTTCCATCTTGTTCCAGATGGAGTAGACCGACTTCACGCGGGCTTTGGCCTCGTAGGTGAGCCCCATCTCGTCGAGCTTGCGCAGAATCGGGGCGGCGAAGTGGGTGTAGATGTCGGTGCGGTGCTTCTCGCTCTCGGCGATCTTGCGGGAGATTGTCTCGAACGCCTCGGGGTGCTCGTATTTGAAGCTGAGGTTCTCGAGCTCGGTCTTGATGGCGAAGAGACCGAGGCGATGGGCCAGAGGGGCGTAGATATAGAGAGTCTCGCCGGCGATTTTATACTGCTTGGCGGGGGCCATGGAGCCGAGGGTGCGCATATTGTGGAGGCGGTCGGCCATCTTGATGAGCACCACGCGGATATCCTCGCTCATCGTCAGTAGCAGCTTGCGGAAGTTCTCGGCCTGAGCCGAAGCCTTGTCGCCGAAGATACCGCCGGAAATCTTGGTGAGCCCCTCGACGAGCTGGGCGATTTTATTGCCGAAATTCTGGCGGATATCCTCCACGGTGTAGTCCGTGTCCTCGACGACGTCGTGGAGCAGGGCGGCGCAGATTGAGGTTGAGCCGAGTCCGATCTCCTGACTGGCGATTTTGGCCACGGCGATGGGGTGGAGGATGTATGGCTCGCCGCTGCGGCGGCGGATGCCGCTGTGGGCCTCCTTGGCGAACTTGTAGGCGCGCTCGATGATTTCCACCTTCTTGCGGTGGTTCGAGGCGAGATAGCCGTCGAGCACTTCGCGGAAGGCGGCTTCGATCTGCTGCTCCTCCTCCGGAGTGGTGAAAACGGCTTTGGAGGGGGCAGGAGAGATGGACGGGGAGGGTATGGGGCCTGACATAGAGTTCATAAAGATTAGCCGGGGATGTCGCCGGAATCGCTACGGGCGCCCCCGAAGGGTTAAAGTTCCACAAAAATAGTGATTTTCCCGCAAAATCCTGCGATTTTATTCAATAAAATCTGTGTAAAAAGATGTTTTCAGCAATAAAATCGCTAACTTTGAAGCCGAAAGTAAAAAAATCAACCATGAAAGTAGTAAATTTCGCAGATACCCCCTCGCTGGTCAGCCAGTATATGACCGAACTGCGCAACGTCGACGTGCAGGGCGACATGCTCCGTTTCCGCCGCAACCTGGAGCGCATCGGCCAGATCATGGCGTATGAAATTTCGCGTACGCTGGAGTATAAACCGATGAAAATCAAGACCCCGCTGGCCGAAACCGAGTCGCTGGAGATTGCCTCGCCGCTGGTGCTGGCCACTATCTTCCGCGCCGGCGTCCCCTTCCATCAGGGCTTCCTGGAGTTCTTCGACCATGCCGAAAACGCCTTCGTGTCGGCCTACCGCCGCTTCCGCGAGAAGACCCGTCCCGACCAGGAGGACTTCGAGGTTTGCGTGGAGTATCTCGCCGCCCCTTCAATCGAGGGGAAGACCCTGATCCTCGCCGACCCGATGCTCGCCACCGGCACCTCCATGGAGCTGAGCTACAAGGCGCTGCTGAGCCACGGCGAACCGGCCCACATCCACATCGCTTCGGTTATAGCCTCGCAGCAGGCCGTGGACTACGTCTGCTCCCGCTTCCCCGAGGAGAAGACCACGGTATGGTGCGGCGCCATCGACCCCGAAATCAACAGCCACTCCTACATCGTCCCGGGCCTCGGCGACGCCGGCGACCTGGCCTACGGCACCAAACTCTGAATCTCCGCCACGACAGATAAAAACAAGGGCGTATCGCAAAACTTGATTGCGGTACGCCCGTGTTTTATGTTTGGAATCAGGAGGTTACTCCGGCATGGCGGAGTTTACACCCTTGTAGCGGAGGTTACTTTTTCATTACCTTCTGGCCGCCGATTATGTAGATGCCGGCGGGGAGGGTGTCGAAACTGTCGCTGGTAGCGACCTTGATGCCCTGGAGATTGTAGACCGAAGCATCGCGGGTCACGGCGTCGGCGCTGATGCTCTCGATGCCGGAAACCTTGGTGATTTCGATCGAACCACCGGCGTGGGCTGTGGTGGTGTATTCGCTCATCTCGACGGGTTCAGCACCGTCGACGGAAACCATTACGGTCTTACCCTCGGGGGCCTTGAGGTCGATCTGAGTGCCGGGCAGCAGGCTCAGCGGAGCGGAGAAGTCGGTAACGGGGACAATGAGGTCGCGGGTGACGGTAACTTCGGCGCTTTCGTCGTTGGTGATGGTGTAGTCAAACTTCTCGGGGGTAGAGCCGATGAACATCTTGTAGACATCGTTGCCGGCGGGGATGAGCGCCCAGCTGTAGTCGTTGTAGTGGTTCTCGGTGTAAAGTTCGTCGTTGAGATACATCACGGGGATGGAGGTCATCGACATGGCGGTGATTTCAAACGGCGAAATCAGGTCGTAGTAGGCGACGGTGTTGTAGCCGCTGTTGATGTTGTCGATGGGGAGGCCGTTGGCGTCGATCATGCCGAACCCGAAGTCAGCGGCGGCGATGTTGTCGATATACAGCACGAAGCTCTTGTCGAACTCATAGGCTGAGGCCGAGATGTGGACATCACCCTCCGGCATGAAGTCGAAGTAAGGAACCTCGGGAGTCCAGGTCTGCAGCATGTCGGTGTCGCCGAGGGTCAGCTCGGTGAGGTAGCAGTCGCGGTTGGGGTAAACGGAGAAGAAGCTGAAGTCCTCGTCGACGACAATTTCATTGAGTCCTTCGTGGATTTCGACAGGAATACCGCTCCATGAGGAGTAGCCGTGGTAAAGCGAGATGTTGTCGGCGCCGGTGATGTACACATTCTTGACGGGGTGCTGCCAGAGACGGGTGTCGACTTTGATTACGGTCGGTTCGCCGATGCGGAAAACATAGAAATCCAGGTCGGCGTCGTTGAGTTTCACGCCGTTGATTTTATAGTTCTCAGTGTCAAACGAAATCTGAATCTGGGTGTTCCACTTAACGTCGAAGCCTTCGGGGGTGAGATAGCTGGCGATGTCGTCGATGGGTTCGCCGTCAATCCACAGCTTGTTGAGCGACGGCTCGGTGCCGGGGTTCACGAACTCGAACTTCACGTTGAAGTTGACGTCGGGATAGTTGGCCTGAATGTCGATGTTGTCGCCGTCGGCGAGGGTGATTTCATAATACTGGGTGTTCTCGAGTACGGTGCCGTTCTGGGTGATCTGGTAGATGGGATCATTCATCGATACGGCATTCACATACATCACTTTGTCTTGCTCGTTGAAGCGCACCGTCTGCTCGCCGGCCACCAGGTTTACCTGGCGGAATGTGGTGGCCATGTATGCGCTGATTTTCGAGGGGTCATCGACGGTGATGGTGCAGCTCAGAGGATACATCTCATCCTCGGTCACAACCTCCACGGTCATGGTTTTGCCTTCCCAGTAAGAGTAGACATAGCCCTGGATAGCGCCGTTCATATTCAGCCATAAAGAGGAGACCGAAGGGTCGGTGCCACCCTTGATGACGTAACCCTCTTTAGGCGCGATCAGCAGGGGTTGGCCTCGGCTGCGGTGATGGCGTTGTCGCCGGCCACGAGGCTCTGCTCAACATTACCGACGGTGCAGGTGACCCCTTCGGGGCGGTCGATGTTGATGGTGAACGAAACCTGAGTTTGGGCGTTCATGGCGAACGGACACAGCAGTGTCGCCATAAAAAGCATACTGAGTAGAAGTTTCTTCATATGTGAGAATTATGTTGTTAAAAAAAGTTTCAATGCAAAGTTATATCATCGGAGGCATAATTGCAGGATTTTTCCGGCAAAAAGTGGGCTTTTCTGACAAAAAGTAAGAAATTTTCAAAAATTACTATCCGGGATGGTGAAAAAGAATCCGGGCGCGCTTCGGGGGGGAAGCGCGCCCGGATGGATTATCTACTTACCTGGGGCCGCGGCCTCGGCCGGGACCTCCTCCGGGGCCTCCTCCGGGGGGACCCCAGCGGCGTTCGTTGCGGTCGGCGGGCTGGTTCCCCTTGCCGAAGGTGTTGAAGCGGTAGGTGAAGGTCAGCATGAAGTAGCGCGTCAGCGAGTTATACCAGGTGTCGTCGATGTAGTTGGCGGTTACCGAGCGGTTGATGGACTTCTGCTGCTGGAGAAGGTCGTAGACCTTCAGCATCAGGGTTGCTGCCTTGCCGGGGAGGAACTGGTAGGAGATGCTGGCGTTCCACATCCAGGTTTCCTGGTTGTAGCCCTGTGAGTAACCCTTCGAGGCGTTGAAGTTCAGGTCGGAGGCCAGGACGATGCCGAAGGGGGTGTAGTAGGTGGCGTTCACGCCGGCGCCGTAGTTGTGGATTGTCGGGGTGCTCACGTCGGGGAGGGTGTTGAAAGTGGCGTTCATGCGGTAGAACGGGCGGAATTCAATCTCGAGGTTGTCGGGGCGGAAGGCCAGCGAGGGGGACTCGGCAATCATCAGCTGGCGCGAGGTGTTCTTGCGCATGTTGTTGTAGCCGACGTTCTGGTTGAACATCACGAAGACGTTGTTGTTGAAGCTCCAGGTCTTCTTGGCGCCGAAGGGCTGCGAATACATGTTCATGACGCGGAAGTTCCATACGCCGCCGGTGTTCTCGTAGGTTGTCATTCGTCCGCCGGAGAGTTCGTTGTACTTGGTGCGCGAGATGATGGAGTTCTGCATGATCGAGAAGTCGGCCATCGACATGATGGAGCTCTGGCGGTCCTGGTTGAACTTCTGGAAGCGCAGGCGGATGTTGTGGCTGAAGGTCGGCTTCAGTTCGGGATTACCGACGACAACGTTCAGGGGGTTGGAGTAGTCTGCCACGGGCTGCAGCTGGGCCATCGAGGGCTGCGAGGAGCGGCCGTTGTAGTTGAGGTTCAGGGAGCTTGCCTTGTCGATTTTCCAGCGGAAACGTAGGAAGGGGGCGTAGTTCCATACCCAGCGCTCGGGGATGCTCTTGGCGCCGTTGATGAGGTTCGTGGACTTCGACATCGAGGGGACCAGCGCGGCGCCGACATCGAGGTTATATTCTTTGGTCACCTTCTTATATCCGATGCGCATCTCCTGGCTCATGAAGTTGTTGCGGAAGGAGTTCGACAGGGAGTCGGAGTATTCCCATGGGCCCATGGCCACGGCGTAGGGGTCTTCGCCGATGTTGAAGGGGTCGAGGGGAAGCTGGCGGTTCACAATCTTGTCGGCGTTGTTCCAGCGGTACTGGAATCGGTAGCTGAAGGTCAGGAAGTTACCCTTGGTGACGTCGCCCAAAGGCTCGGTCCAGCTGACGCGGGCGTTGACGTTGTTGCTCCAGGTGTGGTTGTCGGCATACTGGTTGTAGAGGTCGATGGAGTCGTTGCCCATCTGGTTGAGCAGGCGGTAGAAGTGGTTGTAGCTCAGGGCGCGGTCATCTTCGCGGACGTTCGAGAAGTTGTAGTTGGCCATGATCGAGAAGCTGCGGCCGCGGCGCGACTCGAAGTTGTGGTTGAAGATCAGGCGGCCGCCGGCCTCGTAGCTGCGTCCCAGCGACGAGGAGCGGTTCAGCGAGCGGTTTACCCAGGGGAGGCCCGGCTCGCCGGCCATCAGGGTGTCGACCCCGAGCGAATAGGAGTCGTTCTGGTTGAACGAGAAGTTCGGACGGAAATCCAGGGTGTTGAACGAGTCGGGCTTCCATTCGATGCGGAAGTCGGTGCGGACGTTGTGACCCTTGTCGGTGGCGTCGGTCCGGGAGTTGTTGTAGGATACGGAGTCGGGGAACAGATACTGGCGGTTCTGGCGGGAGCGGGTGTCGCGGTCGGTGTGTGAGTACATTACGTCGCCGCCGACGCGGAAGATCTCGCCGTTGCCGATGTTGAAGTTCACGCCGAAGTTCTGCGAGTTGTTGATGCCGCGGCCACCGCCGAAACGACGGAAACGGTTGCCGTTGCCGTCGGTGAAGCCCATCTCGTTGGTGTTGTTGGCCGAACCGATGAAGGTAATCTGGTTCTCGTTCCAGAAGCGGTTGATGTTGAAGGTGACCTGATAGCGTTCGTCGGTGCCGTAGCCACCCTCGACGGTGCCGAACCAGCCGTTTTTCATACCCTTCTTCACGGTCAGGTTGATGACGGTTTCATCCTCGCCGTCGTCCACGCCGGTCATGCGGGCAAGGTCGCTTTTACGGTCCACGACCTGCAGCTTGTCGACCATGTTCACGGGGAGGTTCTTCGAGGCCACCTTGGGGTCGTCGGCGAAGAACTCCTTGCCGTCGACCAGAATCTTGGTCACCTGCTTGCCGTTGGCGGTAATCTTGCCGTCGCTGTCGACCTCTACGCCCGGGAGGCGCTTCAGCAGGTCCTCGACCACGGCGTTGGGCTGGGTCTTGTAGCTGTCGGCGTTGAATTCCACGGTGTCGGTCATCACCTTGATAGGCGTTTTGACGCCGACGGCGGTGACTTCGCCGAGGTTGATGGCCGAGTCGCCCATGCGGAGGGTGTCGGTGCGGAGATTCTGCTTCGCGACGGAGATGTTGCGGTAGGTTTTGTTGTAACCGATGTAGGTGGATTCAAGGATGTAATTACCCTGCTTGATGCCGGAAATGGAGAATTTACCGTTGACATCGGCCACGCCGCCGGCCACGAAAGCCGAGTCCTTGGCGGAGAGCACGCGCACTGTGGCGTCCGAAAGGGGTTCGCCCGCCGTGTCGGCCACAACCCCCGAAACTGTGTAAGCCCACGCTGCCAATGCCGCCGGCAGCGCTGCCAATGCAAGAATATGACGTTTTAGTAACATAACCAGTTATTGTACCTGTCAGAAACAAATATTGTACCTGTCGGAGGAAACCCGGAGATGCCATCTGTGGGCTGACCCGACATAAACAAAGACGCATCGAACCGCCCGAAGTTTAATCCGGGTTGCCGCCCTTTTGACCAACCTCCCTTTTTAATAGAGCAATCCGCCAGGAATTCCCTGAGGTTAACATTCGTTCACAAATAATATAAAGCAACACCGCAATGGTTTGCAAATCATATAAAGCAACACCGCAATATCGCCGGGGGCGATTGCGGTGTTGAATGGGTTTTATTTCCGGAATTGGGATGTCGGGGGAATCAGATGGAGAGGCGGCGGAGGGTGTTGAGGAGCTCGCGGTTGATGGGCTTGTCGTTTTTGATGGCTTTGACGAAGGGCACGTAGACGATTTCGTCGTTCTTGATACCGATCATCACGTTGCGCTGGTCGTCGAGCAGGGCGTCGATGGCTGCGGCACCCATTCGGGAGGCCAGGATGCGGTCGTGTGCTGTCGGGGAGCCGCCTCGCTGGAGGTGACCGAGGATGGAGACGCGCACGTCGTACTGCGGGTATTCCTTTTCAACGCGCTGGGCGATGCCCATTGCGCCGCCGGTGACGGGGCTTTCGGCCACGAGCACGATGGAGGAGTTCTTGCTCTTGCGGAAGCCGTTCTGGATGAGGTCGGCAAGCTGGTCGACCTCGGTGGAGATTTCGGGGATGATGGCGGCTTCGGCACCGGAGGCGATTGCGCCGTTGAGAGCCAGGAAGCCGGCGTCGCGGCCCATTACTTCGATGAAGAAGAGGCGCTCATGGCTGGTGGCGGTGTCGCGGATTTTGTCGACGCACTCCATGATGGTGTTCAGGGCGGTGTCGTAGCCGATGGTGGTGTCGGTGCCGTAGAGGTCGTTGTCGATGGTGCCGGGGAGGCCGATGATGGGGATGTTGAATTCGTTGGCGAAGATTCGGGCACCGGTCAGGGAGCCGTCACCGCCGATAACCACGAGGGCGTCGATGCCGTGGCTGCGCATGGTGTCGTAGGCCAGCTGGCGTCCTTCGGGAGTCTGGAACTCCTTGCAGCGGGCGGTTTTCAGGATCGTGCCGCCGCGCTGGATGATGTTGGAGACGTTGGCGGTGGTGAAATCGGCGATTTCATCGGTGACGAGTCCGCGGTAACCGCGGTAGATTCCTTTGACTTTGAAACCTGCGAAGATAGCCGAGCGGGTGACGGCGCGGATAGCGGCGTTCATGCCGGGGGCGTCGCCTCCGGAGGTAAGGATGCCTATGGTTTTGATTTCTGCCATGACTGAGTTGAGTATCGGGTGTGAATCACTTCGCAAAAGTACGAAATTTTTTTGCATAATGCGCTGTTCTTCCCAAAATATTTTTGAAATTTTACAGGGAAGTTAACAGATTCCGGGCCGCGCGAGAGGGAGCCCGGGGTAAGAGGCGGAACCGCGCGAGAACGCGCGGCACAGGACCCGGGCGACGCAGGACCTTGGAGGGCGCGGCGGAACCGGGGGCTATTCCTCGTTGATGGAGTAGTCGAGGAAGCGGAGGAGGGGGTGGAGGGTCTGCATGCGCTCGGCGGCGGCTTCGGGCCAGTCGGGGTCGCAGAAGAAATCCGCGGGGAGGGTCATGTCGCGGCCGAAGTCCTTGAGCCGCAGGAGCTCGGCCTGCGGATGGTCGCGGTCGTAGCCTTTGGGGACGGTCTTGAGGCGTTCGCCAATCCACTGGGGGAAATTGGCGAGCATCTTCGGGTCGCTGATGATCTCCTCGAACTCCTCGATGTTGTCGACGATGGCGCGGCGGAGCTTTTTCAGCACCGGGGCTTCGGGCGCCCAGACGCCGCCGTAGATTTCATTGGAGAGTTCCTCGGAGCTGACGCCGTAGCCGCCGAAGCCGGCCTGGATGTAGAATCCGGGCATATGGACGGCGCGGGGGTTGCGGCCGTAGGGGCAGACCGCCGCCGCGAAGTAGGTTTTGTAGGGGTCCTTGTTGTGTGAAAAGCGGGTGTCGCGGTAGATGCGGTATATGCTTCCGGCGCCGGTCTGGCCGGCCAGTTCGGGCCACCAGCTGCGGCAAAGAGCCAGCAGGCGGTCGATGTCGGCGATCCAGAGGGCGTGGAAGTGGTCGTAGCGGTCCTTGTTGGCCTTGAACCATTCGCGGTCCTGATGGGCTCCGATTTCGCGGAGGAAGTCGTAAAGCTCAGGAAAATAGTTGGTTGCCATTTTATTTTATATCTTCCCAGGTGACGTCGGTGATCTGCTCCTCGCGGCGGAAATCCGTGGAGGAGGCGGAGGACTGGCCTGAAGCGGCGTCTTCGGGCGATGTTGTCTGAGACTCGGTGACTTTGACTTCGGTGAATTTCACGTATTCGCCGGTGTCTCTGTCGATTTTTTTGCGCTTTTCGGGGGCTGCGGACCAGCCTCCGCGACGCGAGGTCTGCTCGCGCCGGCGCTGCTCTTCGCGGTCTTCGGGGGTGCCGAAGGGGTTCTGAAACCCGGCGCGGCGAAACGCCTCGTCAAGGTCGCGCATCTGTCGGCGTGCACGGTGCACGGCCCTCCAGACGCGAAACAGCGGGGCGCCAATGAAAATTATAAATAGAATGAGGAGTATGAACCACATGTGTAATCAGAAGACAGGGGGCCTCGCGGCCTCAGTTCTTGATTTTGTCGTTGCTGAGGGCGAAAGCCGAGAGGAGGAAATAGAGGATGATAGTGTAGGCGAAGCCCTCCACGCCGAAGATTGCCACGAAAAGGATGGCGGCGATGATGAGGATATAGCGGAGAAGGTTGTCGCCGATGCGGAAGTTCTTGAGTTTCAGCGAGAACATACGCATGTCGGAGACCATCAGGAGGGCGACGGTCAGGATCACGCAGCAGCAGATGAGGTTGCCCCAGTAGACATGGGCGTGCATCCATTCGGTGCCGTGGCTCTGCATCCAGGCTGTGGCGCCGATCCAGAAGATGGCGTTGGCGGGAATCGGAAGGCCCTTGAACTCAGTGGTCTGGGAGTCGTCGAGGTTGAATTTTGCCAGACGCAGGGCGCCCATGGCGGGGATGAACAGCGCTACGAAGGGAATCCATGCCGAGCCGGTCCAGGTCTGCAGGTTGTTGTAGAGCAGCATCGAGGGGGCCACGCCGAAGCTCACCAGGTCGGCCAGCGAGTCGAGCTCCTTGCCCAGCGGCGAGGGAGCGTGGAGCCAGCGGGCGGCGGCGCCGTCGAAGAAATCGAACACCGCGGCCAGGCCTACGAGGAACCAGGCCAGCTGACGGCCGTTGACCGGTGTGCCGAAAACGGTCAGCACGTCGGTGTCAAAGGAGAAGGAGCATATACAGGCCAGGCACCCCGAAATCAGGTTGCACAGGGTCAACGTGTTGGGTACCGAGGTTATAATCTTTCTGAGAAACATATAATCGTCTTAGGAGTGAGCTTCGGGTTTCAGGCGCCCGACAAGGGTGACGCCGCCGACGGTTTTGTCGTCGATTTTCACCTTGATTTCAGTGGAGAGGGGCAGGTAAAGGTCGACGCGGGAACCGAGTTTTATGAACCCCATGTGGTCTTCGATAGAGGCTTCGTCGCCCGGACGGGCGTATGTTACGATTCGCCGGGCCATTGCGCCGGCCACCTGGCGCATGAGCACCAGCTGCCCGCCGGGGGTGCGGATCACCACCGTGGAGCGTTCGTTTTCGATTGAGGATTTGGGGAGATATGCTGCCATGGTGCGCCCCGGGTGGTGGCGGTAGAAGATGACTTCGCCGTCGACCGGGAACCAGTTGGCATGGACATTCAGCGGCGACATGAACACCGACAACTGTATGCAGCTAGTCTTCAGATATTCAGGCTCATAGACCTCTTCGAGGGCTACCACCCGGCCGTCGGCCGAAGCTACGACGGCGTTCTTGGGGTCGCCGGGGAAGTCGCGGTGAGGAGAGCGGAAAAAGTTGACCACCAGCAGGTAGAAGACCGTTGAGATGGCCAGCGCCGTGATTGGAATCCAGAGCATATCCATCATCCAGATCCAGAGCGGAATATTCACTAACAGCAGCGCTGCCAGCAAAATAATCAATATGTTGGTACCTTCGCGGTGAATCTTGACTCTCATGTGTAGTCGGGAAAAAGGATGGATTTAATTCAGTCTACAAAGTTAACGGAAATTTTTTAATAATCCACAACAAAACGGCAATAATATTTATTAAAAACGCCTAAACTGCCCGAAAATTCGTCTGTTTGACCCGAAAATCGTCCCCTCCGCTGCCCCAGCCGTGTTGCCTGTGGTTCAGCATTGCTGCGCCGAAGATAGGCCTGCCCCCCTGGTGCTGGGCTGCTGAAGCTGGGTTGCGGAGCGGGTTTGTTGGAGCAGGGTTTGTTGGAGCGGGTTTGTTGGAGCGGGGTTGTGGAGCTGGGTGGGTAACTTTCGTTCTGTTATCGCGCGTGATCGCGCGATAGGTGGTCGAAAAGTGGTGCGTTCGGGTTGGCGCAAAAAAAATTACTCGTCGTCGCGACGAATAATCTTCTTACCTTAAATCTAATACCATGAAAAACTGATGCAAAGGTAATGCTTTTATGTTATACAACATAGTTTTGAGGCAAAAATTTGATTGCATTTAACATTATTTTAAATTGGAGCCGAAAATCGGCTTTGAAATTCACAGCTGTTAACAGAAAAGAGGGCTGAAGACTCTTATCGCGCGATAACGCGCGATAACGGAACGAAAGTTACCTTACGAGCTGCGGCCGCCCGGCAAACCTATGATTCCGGTCGGGTATTTTATTATTCCGCCACGCTATTTTATAATAATGTGGGAAATTGCGGAAAAATTAGTAACTTTGCTTCGCGAAGTTACGAAAAGAGTGTAATTTATTGGAAATGAGCATTGGGTAATCGCTCATAATAGTAATAGGTTACGAATTAGTTAGTTATCTACTGCATTATTCTTCTGTGCGTTGCGTAACC
>CABUTS010000056.1 GCA_902494515.1 uncultured Muribaculaceae bacterium
CAAAACCAGCATAATAATCTAATTCTCAGACGCTTATATAATTCCCAAAAGGTTTAATCCAAACCGAAAAATTTTTCAACTTTTTTGCGATCTTCGGCCAATTGCAGGGTCAAATCCTCCACGGAACCGAATTTTTTCTCCTCGCGCAGCCGCCCGAGGAACTCGACATTGAGAGTCATGCCATAAATATCCCCCTCGAAACCGAGCAGGTGAGCCTCGATCGATACCGGCGAATCAGCGCGGTCCACCGTAGGCCGGTGCCCGATGTTCAGCATCGCCGGATAGCGGCAACCCGGCGCAGCATCCCCCCGCTCCGTGGCCGCGGCATCCCCCCGCTCCGTGGATAAAGGTTCCCACACATTACATATATATACTCCCGGCGCGGGAATCAACTTCGACTTATGCAAAGGGCTGAGATTGGCGGTCGGGAATCCGAGCTGCCGGCCGAGTTTCCGGCCGTCGACCACCGTGCCGCTGAGGCTGTACGGGCGCCCGAGCAGTCGGGCGGCTCCGGCTACATCCCCGGCAAGGAGGAGTTTGCGGATTGCCGACGAACTGACGTCAAGCTGCCGCCCGTCGGCCTCGACAAACGACACCCGGTCGTCGATCAGCTCGATTCCCTCTGCGGCGGCAATGCGGCGGTAATCCTCCGGGGTGAGGTCGCGCTCGGTGCCGAACCGGTTGTTGTAGCCGCGGAGCAACAATCTGACACCGTAGTCCCTGCGGAGCATCCGCATGAACTCCGCGGCGGTCTGATGTCGCAGCAAGTCATTGAACACAAGGAAGTTTACCTGCTTAACCGAGAACCCGCTTCCGCCCAACAGATGCAGTTTTTCAGCCGGTTCCGACAGCAGTTTCGGTGCGAACTCCGGACAGATCAGCGACATCGGATGCCGTGGGAATGTGAACACCAGCGGCTCCAGTCCCCGCTCTTCGGCTAACTGCCGGAGATTGCGCAACAGATAACGGTGTCCCAAGTGAACGCCGTCAAACATTCCCACCACCGCGGCCGTATGTTTTTGCTGTTCTGTCATTTGTTTTATTGCAGAGGGAGGTTTATTGCAGAGGGAGTTTGCGATTTATTGCAGAGGGAGTTTGCGAATCAGGGTCAGACCGTCGCGAAGGGGCAGGATGACGGTCGAAACACGGGGGTCCCGGGCCACAAGGTCGTTGAACAGGCAGATTCCACGGGTCTGGGAATCGTGGTTGGCCTGCGGGTCGAGAACCTTGCCGTCCCAGAGGGTGTTGTCGGCGAGGATGAATCCGCCGGGGCGGACGAAGGGGAGCACCTGCTCGTAAGTCTCCGAGTATGTGCGCTTATTGGCGTCCATGTAGACCATGTCGAACTGCTTCGCGAGGCGCGGAAGAATCTCCGCGGCGTCGCCGATATGCAGCGAAATCCGGTCGCCCAAGGGCGAAGCAGCGAACTGCCCGAGGATGAAATCCTCGAGTTCGTCGTCGATCTCAATGGTGTCGAGATGTCCGCCCGAGGGGAGACCCTCGGCGATGCAAAGGGCCGAATATCCCGCGTAAGTGCCTATCTCCAGAGCGTTTTCAGGCCGGATCATTGCCGTCAGCATCGTCAGCACCCGTCCCTGCACAAACCCGGAGCACATCCTGGGGTAGAGCAGTTTCAGCCCCACCTCATGGCTCAGCCGGCTCAGATAATCCGGTTCCGGCGAAGTATGACCCGCGATGTAATCTTCAATTTCCGACATGATTACAGCAGGGCTTCGATGGCGAGGCGGTAGCTGTCGAGGCCGAAACCGGAGATAATCCCGCGGCAGGCGGCGGTCAGCAGCGAGCGGTGGCGCTCCGGTTCGCGGGCCGCAATATTCGAGATATGCACCTCAACCACAGGTCGTTCGATCGAGCGGATGGCGTCGGCGATGGCCAGCGACGTGTGGCTGTAAGCCCCGGCGTTGAGCACCACGCCGTTGAGCGAAGAATCAAAGCCGACCTCGTGCAAGCGGTCGATGATGTCCCCTTCGTGGTTGGACTGGAAGAAATCGATTTCGACCGAGGGATAGTCCTGGGCGAGGGCGCGGAGATAGTCTTCCATCGACGTTCGGCCGTAAACCGCCGGCTCGCGCACGCCGAGCAGGTTGAGGTTGGGGCCGTTGATTATCAGAATCTTACTCATAGCAGCGGGGCTGATTCAGCTAATTTAGCTAATTTGGCTAATTTAGCTATCTTAGCTAACATAGCTAACTTAGCTATTTTAGCTAACTTATTTTTTAGTAACGTTGACTTTTTCTGTCGGGGGCAGGGCGACGTTGCGCTCGCGCACCGCCTCGATCACCTCATGACCGAGGTGCATGAATTCCTGCCCCATAATGCTCTCTTTCAGCGCAATAGGCTCTCCGGCGTCACCGTCGTCGCAGACTGCCTGGACCAGCGGAATCTGTGCTAACAGTTTCACACCGAGTTCCTTGGCGAGCCGCACGCCACCTTCGTGACCGAAGATGTAATAGCGCTCGTCGGGGTGCTTTTCGGGGGTAAACCAGGCCATGTTCTCGACGATTCCGAGCACCGGCACGTTGATTTTTTCCCCGAGGAACATATTCACCCCCTTGCGGGCGTCGGCCAGGGCAACCTCCTGCGGGGTGGTGACGATGATCACACCGGTCAGCGCAAGGGTCTGAACCAGAGTCAGATGGATGTCGCTCGTGCCGGGAGGCATATCAATCAGGAAGTAGTCCAGATCCCCCCAGTCGGCTTCGCAGATGAGCTGGCGCAGGGCATTGGAGGCCATGGAGCCGCGCCAGAGCACCGGGGCGGCCTTGTCAACTAAAAATCCGATAGAAAGAAGCTTCACACCGTATTTTTCCAGCGGAATGATAAGCTCGCGGTCGTTGACCTTGTGCATATAGAGTTCCTCATCCTCCACGCCGAACATCTTGGGCATCGACGGACCGAAAATGTCGGCATCGAGCAACCCCACCTTATAACCTTCGCGGGCCAGAGCAACAGCCAGGTTGGCGGCGACGGTGGATTTACCCACACCACCCTTGCCGGAGGAGACGCCGATGATATTTTTGACGCCGGCCAGCGGTTTCTCGACAGGTTCGGGGAGCTGGGTGCGGGTCTTGACGTTGATGTTCCCCTTGATGTCGACATCGGGGGATATGTAGGTGAGGATTGCGGCCTCGGCGGCGCGCACCAGCGATTTGATAAACGGGTCGGTGGGTTTATCGAAAATCAGCGAGAAGCTGACCTTGTTGCCGTCGATGCGGATGTCGTCCTCGACCATGCCGGCCGACACGATGTCCTTGCCCGAAGCGGGATAGCGCACGTTTTTCAGCGCGTCAAGTATGAGTTTGGGATACAGGGTCATATCTTTCAGTTGTGTGAGGTTCTATTATTATAATGTGTCCGGGATCTCCATGCACTCCAAGGTGCCGCGCGAGAAGCTCCGGTAGGTGTCCGGCGGGATGTCGGCGTCCGGCTCCACAAGCTCCCCTTCGGCGGGCAGTTCGAAGGCCAGATACTTGATTGTCAGCCCGCGGGCAAGCCACTGCCGCTCGTAATAGGTCTTGATTTCGGTCAGCGCCGGGTCGCAGTTTTCCGTCTGATACAGGTCGGCGAAATCCTCCAGTACCGGGAGATTATTCTCCCTGACCATCAGCGAGGTGTAGGTGTAAAGAAACGGCGAATCGGTCTTCAGATTTATCCGGCCGCCGGGACGCAGCACCTTGCGGTAGAGGTCCATGAACCTTGTGCCGGTCAGACGCTTGTTCACCTTTTTCATCTGCGGGTCGGGGAAGGTGATCCAGATTTCGTCGACCTCGCCGGGGAGGAAAAACCGGTCGAGCAGCTCGATGCCGGTGCGCAGGAACGCCACATTCGCCAAGCCGTTGTCGCGGGCATCGCAGGCCCCGGCGTGCATGCGCGCCCCCTTGATGTCTACGCCGATAAAGTTGCGGCCGGGATAACGCCGGGCAAGCCCCACGGTGTATTCCCCTTTGCCGCAGCCCAGCTCCAGGACCACCGGGTTGTCGTTGTGGAAGACGTCGCTGCGCCACTTCCCGCGCAGGGGGAAGCCCTCCTGAAGCACCACGCGGTAGGGGTACTGGAAGACGCAGTCTATGGTCTCCATTTCCCGGAATTTCTTGAGTTTGTTTTTTCCCATAATCGGCAGGTTTCAGAGCGGAGAGGTAAGAGGTAAAAGGTAAGAGAGGTAAGAGGGGAGAGAATAGCTCGCGGTTATCACCTGCAAATTTAGCACTTTTTTCGCGAAATTCCATCAAATATTATTCTCTAATCACCAAAAGTGCCGGATTCCGCGACGCCCCCGCCCCCCGGAAGTTGAAAATTATTCTCCGGCGGAAGCAATAATTTCAGAACTCTTAACGTTAGTCTCATGAAGAAAGCTAATCAATCCCGGCTCAGCCGCCCGCCTCAATCCCGGCCCGCCGCCCGCCTCCATCCCGGCCTCGCCGGACTCCGGCCTTTTATCCGGCTGTTATCCAAGTGTTATGCAAAAAGTAATCAAGCGTACATTTGATTTCATTTTCGCGCTGATCGTAATGATTCTCCTGCTTCCCGTAGGAGTGGTCCTTGCGGTGTGGATTGCTGTCACCTCACCCGGAGGTGTGTTCTTCCGGCAGAAACGCACCGGCCTGAACGGCAAGACCTTCAACATGCTGAAATTCAGGTCGATGTACATCAACCAAGAGGCCGACAAGAAGCAATCCACCGAGAACGATCCGCGTATCACCCTCCCGGGCCGTATCCTCCGCCGCACCTCCCTCGACGAGCTTCCGCAGCTCTGGAACGTGCTCATCGGCGATATGTCGCTCATCGGTCCGCGCCCCCATATGCTCGAGCACACCGAGTATTATTCCGCCCGGATTCCGGGCTATATGCGGCGCCACGAAATGCGCCCCGGCCTCACCGGTCTGGCGCAGATCGAGGGGTTCCGCGGCGCCACTCCGCGCCTCGAGGATATGCAGCGGCGTGTCGAAGCCGACGTGCGCTACATCGACAATTTCTCGCTCTGGCTCGATTTAAAGATTTTTTCCCTGACAATCTGGAAAATGATCACCTTCAAGCTGTAATCCCCGCGAGGGGAACCAGCCTCAGCACGTTTTCATCACAACATCAGCTCAGGTTTATCGCAGCCTCAGCACGTTTTCATCACAACATCAAATCAGGTTCAATCCAGCCTCAGATTTACAATTGCAAATTCATTTGACAGCGGTTTCAGGGCCTCCAACGGGGGTGTTGATAACTTTTTGAGGCTTAGGGGAAAAATTTCTGTTTTTATTTGTAAATTCTTAACAAGATTTTTTGTAATTTTACGGTCGATTTCAATATTCACCCCCTGCCTCCCGATTCCGGGTGCAATTTGTGTTTCCCAGCAGTATGACTCCGACCGATTCCCAGCCACAGCCCTACCACATTCCGGCCCTCCTTAAGCAGTCGCTCGAGGCGCTTGACCTGCGCCCCGACGGGGTGTATGTGGACTGCACCCTTGGGGGTGGCGGCCACTCCCGCGCAATTCTCGCTCGACTCGACCCCGCAGCCGGTGGCCGACTGCTGAGTTTCGACCAGGACCGCGACGCCATCGAGCGCGCCGCTGCCGACCCAGACTTCGCCGGCGCTCCCGGTTTCACCGCCGTGCTGGGCAATTTCCGCTTCCTGCGCAATTTCCTCCTCTTCTACGGCGCCGGGCAGGTCGACGGCATCCTCGCCGACCTCGGAGTATCATTCCACCACTTCGACGACCCCGGCCGCGGCTTCTCCTTCCGTTGGGAAGGGCCGCTGGATATGCGCATGAACCGCGAAGCCAAGGTTTCAGCCGCCACTCTGCTGGCCGACTCCTCCGAGGAGGAGCTCAGCGGAATTTTCCGCCTCTACGGCGAACTCCGTCAGGCCCGGCAGTTAGCCAGGGCTATCGTCGCCGCCCGGCGTCAGGCCCCGATCGACACCGTAGAACGGCTCCGCGAGGTCGTCGGCCCGCTGGTCAGTCCCCGTCAGGAGAAAAAGGAACTCGCCCAGATTTTCCAGGCTCTCCGCATCGTGGTGAACGACGAAATCGGCGCCCTCCGCAGCCTCCTCACCCAGTCGCTGCGATGCCTGAAGCCCGACGGCCGTCTGGCAATCATCACATACCACTCGCTCGAAGACCGCCTGGTGAAAAATTTCATGAAGACCGGCAACCTCGAGGGGCGCGTCGAGAAAGACTTCTTCGGCTGCCCCCTCTCCCCCTTCAAGTGCCTGACTTCCAAACCAATTGTCCCCTCCGAGGAGGAGCAGACCGCCAACCCCCGCTCCCGCTCCGCGAAGCTCCGGGTTGCCCTCCGCCTCCCCGACCCCGAATAACCCCTCTCCCCATCCGTTATGTCCGAAAACAATTTCCGCGACCCCCGCGAATACGATGCCGACGAAGCCTACGACGCCGCCTATGATGACAGCGCCGCCGATTCCGATGCATACGATTCAGCCGAAGACTCCGGTTACCATGGCGCCGATGATTCCGCCGATTACAGCGCCGATGATTTCTCCGGTTACCGCGGCGCAGTCGGCGACTGCGCTCCCGACTCCGGGGAAGCCGACAGCGGGGAGCGCGAGCCCCGCCCCTCGCTCTTCCGGCGCATCAGCGGAGCATGCCGCCGCGGAGCCGACACCACAATCTCCGATGTCATCCACGGCCGAATCCTCTCGATCGACTTCTTCCGCCGCCACTGGCTCGCAGTCCTCGGCATCGTGGCAATGCTGATGATCTACATCACCAACCGCTACACCTGCCAGACCCAGATGGAAACCATCCAGCGTCTCCAGCACGACCTCGAGGTTGTAAAGACCGAACGCGTCCGCGAGAAGTCAGCCTACATGAGCCGCATCCGCGAATCCAAAATGCAGGCCGAAGTCGACTCCCTCCGTCTGGGCCTCACCGTCCAGGAGCAGCCCCCCTTCCGCCTCTCCCTGAAATAATCCCCCTCTCCCCCCTCTCTCGACCCTCCACTCTCACCTCTCGACTCTCACCTCTCGACTCTCGACTTTCCCCGGCTATGAAGCAGCAAACGAACCAGAACCACATACTTTTCCGCTACGGCGTAATCACCATCCTGATCATCCTCTTTTCAGGTATGATTTCGTATAAGCTCTTCTCAACCACCGTAATCCACGCCGACGACTGGAACAAGAAGGCCATGACCGAACTGCAGAAGGTCGACACCATCTTCCCCGAACGCGGAGAAATCCTCTCCGACGACGGCTCCATCCTGGCCACTAACCTCCGCTTCTACACCGCCCGCCTCGACTTCCGTGCCGAAAAGTTCATGGAGGAACGCTACCGCATAGCCCTCGACTCCATCGCCGACTCCCTGGCCCTCCACTTCCCCCGCCGCACCAAAGCCGAGTGGTTCGAGCGCCTGCGCAAGCCCCTCAGCACCGACCCCGCCAAGCGCCCGCGCGCCTTCCTGATTCTCAAGGACATCTCCTTCGCCGACCTCCAGCTGCTCAAGACTTTCCCCTTCTTCAACATCAAGAACCCCAACCGCAACGGCCTGACCGTGGAATCCCGCCTCCGCCGCAAGGTTCCCTACGGCGACATGTGCCGCCGCTCAATCGGCGGTGTGGGACAGACCGAATACAGCCGCGCTATCCACGGCACCTCCGGGCTTGAAAAAGCCCTCGACTCCCTCCTCTTCGGGCGCCCGGGCATCTCAAAGAAGATTCCCCTGACCAAAAACATCGTAGACTGGACCGACGTCCCCGCCGAAACCGGCTACTCCATCCGCACCACCATCGACATCAACATGCAGGACATCGTCGAGAACGAGCTCAACCGCGTGCTCGACTCATGCTCCGCCGACTGGGGATGCGCCGTGCTTATGGACGTCAAGACCGGCGACATAAAGGCCATCTCAAACCTCGAGCGGAGCAAAGACGGCTCCGACTACATCGAGGCCCTCAACTACGCCGTCATGGGCTTCGAGCCCGGCTCGGTTGTGAAGCCCATTTCCATGATGATCGCCCTCGAGGACGGCCTTGTCAACAACCTCGAGGAGGTGATACCCATCGGCAAAAGCTGGGCCTACGGCGGCGGCCGACCCATTACCGACTCCCACTATAACGGCTCGCTGCGCGTGCGCGAGGTCATCGAGCAATCCTCAAACATCGGCATGGCCCGCATCATCACCCGCGGCTACGACAAGAACCCCAAAGCTTTCGTGGAGCGGCTCCGCTCCATCGGGTTCCTCGACCCGATGAACACCGGTATCGCCGGCGAAAGCACCCCTTACTTCAACCCCAATCCTAAGCGCATCGACCTCTCGCGCATGTGCTATGGCTACTCCTCGAAGATCCCCCCGATCTACACCCTCTCGATCTACAACGCCATCGCCAACGGCGGCCGGTATGTGCGCCCGCGCCTATACTCCGGTCTGCACCGCGAGGATTTCGACTCCGTGATTCCCGTGAGCTACATCCGCGAGCGGATCTGCTCCGAGGAGAACGCCCGCAAGATGCAATATATGCTCAAACAGGTGGTATGGGGCTCCCACGGCACCGGCCGTTCGCTCAAGAACGACAAGGTGGCCCTGGCCGGCAAGACCGGCACCTGCTACTCCGTCGACCCCGAAACCCGCCAGTACAACAAGTCGCGCAAGCGCCTGGCATTCTGCGGTTTCTTCCCCGCCGACAACCCGCAGTACTCCTGCATTGTCCTGACTTACTACCCCAAGCGCAATATGTTCGGCGCAGCCTCGACCTCCGGCCAGGTGATGCGCAACATAGCCCTGAAGATGTACTCCCGCGGCATGCTCGACAACGCCTCGGACTACGCCGAAGGGACCCAGGGGGGCAGCCCCCGCGCCGAGCTCTACGGCTCGAACATCCCCGGACGCCATAAAGCTATCCGCAGCGCCGCCGGAATCAAGCAGGAGCTCCACCCGGCCTCGCCCCGCCGGATGCCGCAGAACACAGTTCCATCGGTTCGCGGCCTCGGTGTCCGCGAAGCGGTAGTAGCACTGGAGAAAGCCGGCTACAACGTGCAGGTCACCGGCAGCGGCTACGTCCGTTCCCAGGTCCCGGCCGAAGGCACCGCCGTCGCCCCCGGCACCTGCATCCTCCTCGCCCTCGCCCCCTAAAGTATTAACACCAAATTTCCAGATATTGTGAAGCTTCAGCAACTTATCGCAGGCCTCGACGTAATCAGCGTCGACGGCTCTCTTGAAAAGAATGTAGCCTCTCTCACCGCCGACTCCCGCAAGGTGGAAGCCGACGGCATGTTCGTAGCTGTCAAGGGTGTAACCCTCGACGGGCACTCCTTCATCCCCTCGCTGGCAGGCAAGAACCTCGCCGCCATCGTCGTGGAGGATATTCCCGCCGAAGTCCCCGACGGAGCAACCCTCATCCAGGTCCGCAACTCCGCAATCGCCCTGGGGCAGCTCGCCTCCACATGGTACGGCAACCCCTCCTCGAAGCTCCGCCTCGTCGGAGTCACCGGCACCAACGGCAAGACCACAACGGCAACCCTCATATACGAAATGGCCCGCCTGATGGGCTACAAGGCCGGGCTCCTCTCCACCGTAGTCAACTACGTCGACACCGAGGCCGTCCACGCCTCGCAGACCACCCCCGACCCGCTGACCATCAACGAGCTGCTCGCCCGCATGGTTGCCGCCGGATGTTCTTACGCCGCAATGGAGGTCAGCTCCCATGCCGCCGACCAGCACCGCATCGCCGGCCTGACCTTCGCCGGAGGCATTTTCACCAACCTCACCCGCGACCACCTCGACTACCACAAGACCGTCCAGAACTATCTCAACGCCAAGAAGAGCTTCTTCGACGGCCTCCCCGCCGAGGCTTTCGCCCTGACCAACATCGACGACAAGGTCGGAGAAGTCATGCTCCAGAACACCCGTGCCCGCAAGCTCAGCTACTCGCTCCGCTCAATGGCCGACTTCCGCGGCAAAATCATCGAAAGCCGTCTCGACGGCACCCTCCTGAGCCTCAACGGCAAGGAGGTGGAGGTGCAGTTCACCGGGCGTTTCAACGCCTACAACCTGACGGCCGTCTACGGCGCGTCGGTGTCGCTCGGCTGGGACCCCGAGAGGGTGCTCGTGGCCATGAGCCGGCTGGTTCCCGTAGCCGGACGCTTCCAGGCGTTCCACTCCCCGAAGGGCTGCACCGCAATCGTAGACTACGCCCACACCCCCGATGCCGTGGTGAACGTGCTCACCGCCATCCGCGAAGTAATCGGGCAGAAAGGCCGCGTGCTGACCGTAGTCGGCGCCGGTGGCAACCGCGACAAGGGGAAACGCCCCATCATGGCCCGCGAAGCCGCCCGACTCAGCGACCTGCTCTTCCTGACCTCCGACAACCCCCGCTTCGAGGACCCCGCCGACATCCTCCACGACATGGAGGCCGGCCTCGACACCCCCGAGCTGCAGGCCAAGTCGGTGAGCATCGTCGACCGCCGCGAAGCCATTGCCAAAGCCGTGGCTGAAGCCGCCCCCGGCGACGTTATCCTCATCGCCGGCAAGGGCCACGAAGACTACCAGGAGATCCGCGGCGTCAAGCACCACTTCGACGACGCCGAAATCGTCCGCGCCATCTTCGCGGAGTAATCTCCTTCTGGACGAGCCGCAGGCTCGCCCCACTGTAGCCCCCCGGCTCCGCGGTTGGCTCCCCAACCCGCCCTACGGTTGGCCATCGGCCCCCAACAGGCCGCCCGGCTGCCTCTCTTTTGTCACTGTTCAGCCGGCTTGCCGGCGCCTCCAATTTTTCCAAAAATGCTTATCCCACTTTTCAAATGGCTCAGTGAAATCGACTTCCCCGGCGCAAGGCTGATGGATTACATCACCTTCCGCTCCGGAGCCGCCCTGTTGCTGTCGCTGTTCATCGCTCTGGTCTTCGGCCGCCGAATCATCGACCGCCTGCAGAAAATGCAGGTCGGCGAAATCGTGCGTAACCTCGGTCTCGAAGGGCAGATGAAGAAAACCGGCACCCCCACCATGGGGGGCGTAATCATCATCTTCGCCACCGTAATCCCCTGCCTCCTCGTCGGCAAACTCGACAATATCTACATGATTCTGATGCTCGTCGCAACCCTCTGGCTCGGCGCCCTCGGTTTCGCCGACGACTACCTCAAAATCAAGCGCCACAACAAGGACGGCATGAGCGGCAAGTTCAAGATCGTCGGACAGGTGGGCCTCGGACTCATCGTCGGACTCACCATGTACCTCTCCCCCGACATCGTAATCCGCCAGAACCACGAAATCATCAACACCACCTCCAACGAAGTCGAAGAGGTAATCTACGAATCCGAAAACATCAAGTCCTCCCAGACCACCATCCCCTTCGTCAAGGAGAACAACTTCGACTACGCCTGGCTGACACAGTGGGCCGGCGACCACGCCCGCACCGCCGGATGGATCCTGTTCATCCTCGTGGCCATCTTCATCGTCACCGCGACCTCCAACGGCGCCAACCTCACCGACGGTCTCGACGGCCTCGCGGCGGGATGCTCGGCGATAATAGCGGTGGCCCTGGCCATCATGGCGTATCTCGGCGGCTCGATCATCTACTCGAGCTACCTTAATATAATGTATATCCCCGGGTCGGAGGAACT
The DNA here is from genome assembly GCA_902494515.1 of uncultured Muribaculaceae bacterium. Taxonomy (GTDB): domain Bacteria; phylum Bacteroidota; class Bacteroidia; order Bacteroidales; family Muribaculaceae; genus UBA7173. The sequence goes on from CABUTS010000056.1 coordinate 11,585, forward strand.
CACCGTGTTCAGCGCGGCGTTCATCGGCGCCCTCATCGGCTTCCTCTGGTACAACGCCTTCCCGGCGCAGGTTTTCATGGGGGACACCGGCTCGCTGACTATCGGCGGCATCATCGCCGTGATGGCCATCCTGACCCACAAGGAACTGCTCCTCCCGATTCTCTGCGCGATCTTCTACGTCGAAGACCTCTCGGTGATGCTCCAGGTCGCCTACTTCAAATTCACCAAACGCAAAACCGGCACCGGGCGCCGCATCTTCAAGATGACCCCGCTCCACCACCACTTCCAGAAGCCAGGCAACGCCGGAATCGACGCCCTCTGGCAAAAGCCCCTGAACGTCATCCCCGAGTCGAAGATTGTAACCCGCTTCTGGATTATCGGCATCTTCCTGGCCGTCATCACCTTCGTAACCCTGAAAATCCGATAACCCCCTCTCCCTCCTCCCCTCTCCCCCCCCACTCTCCCCTCTCCCACCCAAGCAAAAATTTTTGTCCTTGCGCCGAGCTTCAGCGAAGGCATCTCCATGCCCCGAGCTTCAGCGAAGGCATTTAACATTCCACAACCCAAGATGGAAACTCAAAATAAAGAAATCAAACGTCTGGTAATCCTCGGCGGCGGCGAAAGCGGCGTCGGGGCTGCCATCCTCGGCCGCAAACTCGGCCTCGACGTGTTTCTCTCCGACTCCGGACAGCTCGCTCCCCGCTACGCCCAGGAACTGCGCAACCGCAATATCCCCTTCGAGGAGGGGGGCCACACCGAAGCCCTCATCCTCAACGCCGACGAGGTCGTGAAATCCCCCGGCATACCCCTGACCGCCCCACTCATCCAGAAACTCCAGGCCCAGGGCACCCCGGTAATCTCCGAAATCGAACTGGCCGGATGCCACTCCGACGCAAAGATGGTCTGCATCACCGGCTCCAACGGCAAGACCACCACAACGATGCTCATCTACCACATCCTCTCCGAAGCCGGACTGAACGTCGGCCTCGCCGGAAACGTCGGTAAATCCCTGGCATGGCAGGTGGCCGAAAGCGACCACGATATCTACGTCGTGGAGCTCAGCTCCTTCCAGCTCGACAACATGTATCGCTTCCACGCCAACATCGCGGTGATCATGAACATCACCCCCGACCACCTCGACCGCTACGACTTCAAGATGCAGAACTACGTCAACGCCAAGTTCCGCATCCTCCAGAACCTGACCCCGCGCGACGCCTTCATCTACTGGGAAGACGACCCCGTGATCAACGCCCAGCTCCGCGAAATCACCACCGAAGCCAAGCTCTACCCCTTCGCCGAGAAGCAGCACGAGGACTCCGCCGCATGGGTCAACGAAAACGGCATGATCACCTTCAAAACCCCCGTGGAGAATTTCGAGATGGCCCGCGACGAACTGGCTCTCAAAGGGTTGCACAACCTCTTCAACTCCATGGCCGCCGGTCTGTCGGCCTGTCTGCTCGATGTCCGCAAGGAATCCCTCCGCAAGGCGCTCGGCGACTTCCAGGGGGTTGAGCACCGCCTGGAGTTCGCCGGCGAGGCCGACGGTGTCCGCTGGATCAACGACTCCAAGGCCACCAACGTCAACTCCTGCTGGTATGCCCTCGAGTCGATGCCTTCGGGCAAGAACACCATCCTGATTCTCGGCGGCAAGGACAAGGGGAACGACTACTCCGAAATCCTCCCGCTGGTGAAGGAGAAGGTCAAAGTCATCGTCGCCATGGGTCTCCACAACGAAAAAATCGTGGACTTCTTCAACGGCCACGTCGACGCCGTGCTCTCCACCGACTCCCTGGCCGAAGCCATCGACACCTGCCGCATGATGGCCGAAAAAGGCGACACCGTGCTCCTTTCGCCCTGCTGCGCCTCCTTCGACCTCTTCAAGAGCTACGAAGACCGCGGCCGCCAGTTCAAAGCCGCCGTCAAAGCCCTGATGCAAAAACCCTGATTAACCCCCGATTAAACATTCATCACTCTCCCAAAAATGGCAACCGAAAATCCCGCCCTGGCCGTCGACATTCCCGTCGAGACCCGCAAAGCCGACAAATACATCTGGGCTATCTACATCGCCCTGCTCGCCATCTCCGTGGTCGAGCTTTACAGTGCCTCGTCGCGCGAGGTATCGGCGTCGAACGTGTTCGGCCCGCTGCTGCGCCACGGCATGATGCTCTTCCTCGGCGTCGGCATCACCGTAGGACTTTCGCATCTGAAATACAAGCATTTATACAACCTCGCGCCCATCTTCGTGATCTTCGCGCTGGTCATCGCCGTCTATGTCCTGTTCAAGGGACAGATTATCAACGGCGCGCGCCGCTCGATGAGCTTCTTCGGCATAGCGCTGCAATCAGCCGAACTGCTGAAACTTGCCGTTGTACTGCTGATCGCGCAGGTAATCGCCGTGAACCGCGAGCGCGTCGGGGTCACCTCCAAGGGTATCACCATCTGCGCCGCCTTCGTGCTGCTTTGCGGCGGACTGCTCTTCTCGCAGGGCCTCACCAACACCCTGCTGCTGATGGGCATCTCCACCGCTATGATGCTGATCGGCGGCGTCCAGATGAAGAAATTCGGCATCGTGATGGTGGTTTACGCCCTCATCGCCGGGGCCGGTGTCATCTACAAGCAAAACCGCTCGGCCGACAACGAACCGACCGCTCAAGAGCAGGCCATGATTGCCGAAACAGGCAGAACCGCCGACGGAAAGACAGCCACCCTCGAGCGCTCTCACACCTGGAAAGCCCGTCTGCAACGCTTCCTCGACCCCACCCCGAAATACGAGCAGAAAATCACCGCCGAGAACCGCCAGGAGATGTACTCCTACATGGCCCAGGCCAACGGCTCATGGCATGGTGTGCTCCCCGGCAACTCCCGCGAGACCGCCCGCCTGCCCCTGGCCTTCTCCGACTATATTTTCGCCATTATCGTGGAGGACTGGGGCTTCATCGGGGGCTTCATCCTGCTGTCGCTCTACCTCTGCCTGTTAGGGCGCGCCGGGGCAATAGCCTCGCGGTGCTCCCGCGCCTTCCCGGCGCTGCTGGCGATGGGAATGGCGGTGATGATAGTGCTTCAGGCGCTGTTCCACATGGCCATCGTCACCGGCGTCTTCCCCGTCTCCGGCCAGCCGCTGCCGATGATATCCAAGGGAGGCACATCAATCATAGTGACCTCAATTGCCTTCGGCATCATGCTCTCCGTAAGCCGCTACGCCGCCAAGACCGGCAGCAAGGACGACGAGAAAGCTGAAATCGCCGACCTCCCCTCGGCCCTCACCGCCGAGAACCCCCTTGCCCGCCAGTAACCCCGGGGGTCCTGTGGCGGGCGGGTCCTGTGGCGGGCGTTCTCGCCCGCTCCTCCCGCTCCTATGGCGCCCGTTTTCGGGCGCCCCCCTCTCCCCCGAATCAACCGGCCGGGCTTCAGCCCGGGCCTTCCAATTCACTCTTAAACCCCATAAATGAAAACTCTGATTTCCGGCGGTGGCACAGGCGGCCACATCTTCCCGGCCCTCTCCATCGCAAACGCCATCCGGCGCAAATACCCCGACGCCGAAATCCTCTTCGTCGGCGCCCTCGGCCGCATGGAGATGGAACGCGTCCCCGCCGCCGGATACAACATAATCGGCCTCCCCGTGGCCGGCTTCGACCGCAAGCGCCCCTGGCGCAACTTCAAAGTCCTCTTCAAGCTCTGGAAGAGCATGCGCCTGGCCAACAAAGTCCTCCGCGACTTCCAGCCCGACGTCTGCGTGGGTGTCGGCGGCTACGCCTCCGGCCCGATGCTCAAAGCCGCCCAGAAGAAGGGCATCCCCACCCTGATTCAGGAACAGAACTCCTACGCCGGGGTCACCAACAAACTCCTCGGCGCCAAAGCCGGCGCAATCTGCGTGGCCTACGAAGGGATGGAGCGCTTCTTCCCCGCCGACCGCATCCATCTGACCGGCAACCCCGTACGCCACGAAATCGCCACCGCATCCGCCACCCCCGAAGAGGCCAAAAAGCAGCTCGGCTTCGACACCGACCGCCCCTTAGTGGTCGTTGTCGGCGGCTCCCTCGGCGCCCGCACCGTCAACGAGGCAATGCTTGCCTCCCTCGCGAAAATCCTCGAAGCCGGAGCCTCCGTGCTCTGGCAGACCGGCAAGCTCTACGCCGACCGCTGCACCGAGGCCTCCAAGGCCATCGTGGAGAAATACGGCGCTGACCGGGTGCAGGTTACGCCGTTCGTCGGCCGCATGGACCTCGTCTATCGCGGCGCCGACCTGATGGTATCCCGCGCCGGAGCCTCCACAATCAGCGAAATCCAGCTCACCGGCGTCCCCGCCATCCTGGTCCCCTCGCCCAACGTCGCCGAAGACCACCAGCGCAAGAACGCCCAGGCCCTTGCCTCCCGCGACGCTGCCGTGATGATTCTCGACAAAGACTGCGTCCCCACCCTCGGCAGCGAAGTCACAGCCCTGCTCAGAGACCCGGCCCGCCGCAAAGCCCTCGGCGCCAACGCCCTGAAAATGGCTCTCCCCGCCGCCGACACCAAAATACTCACCCATCTCGAATCCCTGCTGAAATGAAACCGAATATATATTTTGTTGGCGCCGGCGGCATCGGAATGGCCGCGCTCGAGCGCTATTTCCTCTCGAAAGGGTGCCGCGTGGCCGGCTATGACCGGACCCCGTCGGACCTGACCGCCGCCCTCATCTCCGAGGGTGTCGAAATCTCCTTTACCGACGACCCCGCCACCATCCCCGCCCCCTTCCGCGACCCGGAGGAGACCCTGGTGATCTACACCCCCGCCATCCCCTCCGACTCCCCCATCCTGACCTGGTTCCACGCCAACGGTTTCGAGGTCGAAAAACGCGCCAAAGCCCTCGGCGAGGTGACCCGCAACTCCAAAGCCCTCTGCTTCTCGGGCACACACGGCAAGACCACGACCTCCTGCATGGCGGCCCATATCCTCCAGACTCAGGGCACAGGCTGCAACGCCTTCCTCGGCGGCGTGCTCCGCAACTACGGTTCAAACTTCCTCCTCTCCGCCACCTCCCCCTTCTCGGTAGTCGAGGCCGACGAATTCGACCGCTCATTCCATCAGCTCACCCCCTGGATTGCCGTGGTCACCGCCACTGACCCCGACCACCTCGACATCTACGGCACCGAGGAGGCATACCTCGAGAGCTTCGCCCACTTCACCGAGCTGGTGACTCCCGGCGGCGCCCTCCTCCTCCACGAAGGTCTCAAACTCAAACCCCGGCCGCAGAACGGGGTCCGCGTCTACACCTACTCCCGCGACCACGGCGACTTCCACGCCAACTATATCCGCCACGACCACGGCGTCATCACCTTTGACTTTGTCTACCCCGACGGCGTCATCCGCAACATCGACCTCGGTGTTCCCGTCGACATCAACATCGACAACGCCATCGCCGCCCTCGCTGCCTGCTATCTGGCCGGCGACTTCGACGCCGCCAAGGCCCGGGAGGCCATCGCAACCTTCCGCGGAGCACAGCGCCGCTTCGAGCTCCTCCTGCGCGAAGAAGGTCCCAACGGCCGCGTAATCATCGACGATTACGCCCATCATCCCGACGAGCTGAAAGCCTCAATCGCCTCAGTCAAGGCGCTTTATCCCGACCGCAAGCTGACTGTGGCCTTCCAGCCCCACCTCTACACCCGCACCCGCGACTTCGCCACGCAGTTCGCCGAAGCCCTCAACCAGGCCGACGAGGTGATTCTCATCGACATCTACCCGGCCCGCGAGGAACCGATCCCCGGCGTAACCTCAAAAATCATCTTCGACCGCCTCAAAGTTGAAAAAAAGGAATTAATTCCCCTTAAAGATTTGATTTCTACGATAAAAAAACGTAACTTTGAAGTTCTGTTGACGGCCGGTGCCGGCGACATCGGTGTCGAAGCCCCCCTCCTGGCCGCCGCCATCAAAGAAAGCTAACCGATAATCGTTTATGACTAAAAAAGGTGTAATTCGCTGTCTGTTAAGTCTCCTGATTGCCGTTTACCTCGGGTTCGCCCTGGTTATGGCCAATCAGGCGTATCAGCGCGAACAATGCCAGGGCTTCGACATCCGCATCGTTCAGCCCGAAGGGTCGCGGAACTTCGTCACTCGCGGCGAAATCATGCGCCTGCTCCACCTCTGGAAGCTCGACAACACCTCCGGCCCCGCCACCGCCGTTAACCTCCAGGCCATCGAGGACAAGCTCCGAGCCGAAATCAACATCGAAGACGCCGAAGCCCAGCTCCTCCCCGACGGACACATCCGCCTGACCGTTACCCCGATGATTCCGGTGGCCCGCGTCTTCGACTACAGCGGCCACTCCTACTACATCAACCGCGAGGGTAAACGCCTGACGGCCAACGCCCGATACCACCTCGATGTGCCCATCATCACAGGCACTTTCGACAAAAAGCACTCCCCGGCCGACATCCTGCCGGTTCTCAACTATATCCGCCGCGACTCGGCCTGGAACGCCATAACAGCCCAGCTGATGGTGGAATCCGACACCCGCGACATCATCCTCGTGCCCCTCATCCGCGGACACGTCATCAACCTCGGCGACACCACCGACATCCCCGGTAAACTCAGGCGCGTAATGGCGATGTACCACAAGGTGATGCCCCTGAAAGGGTGGATGTACTACGACACCATCTCCGTGAAATGGGGCGGACAGGTAGTCGCCACACGCCGCGTGAAATCCATCCCCGAGCCGCTCATCCGGTTCGACCAGGAAGGTGACGTCGAGGAGGAGGACATCAACTCCATGCTCA
>CABUTS010000057.1 GCA_902494515.1 uncultured Muribaculaceae bacterium
AGCTGCAAGGCCATCTTCGTAGTTGGCCTTAGTGCCCTCGCTGTCGGAGGGGTCGCCTTCAGCACGGCTGAGAGCACCGCTGGTGGCGTTGGTGACAAGGTTTACTGTGAGGAACTGGGGCTCGCCATTGCCGTTGCCGGGGTTGTTGGGAGCATCTTCCTCGCTGGAGCAGCCAACGAGCGCGAATGCGGCCATTGACCAAAGTAAAGATTTGAGCTTCATGTGAATTTTGTAAATTGGTTATTGTATTTATTTATTTGTTTTCGGTTTTTCCGAAGAATTGCGTATCCGAAGGGTTATATATCCGAAGAATTACATATCCAGACGTTCCTTGAGTTCCTTAAGGGTATCGGCGGCTTCCTTCAGCCCCATGTCCTCGGCCTGCCGGAAGAAGGAGATGGCGGTGGGGTAGTCCTTCTCGCGGACGGCAAGGGCGCCGCGGGCGTAGAGGGCCTCGGGGGAGTTGCCGGCCTTGGCGAGGTAGCGGCGGGCGGCGGCGAAGTCGTCGCGGCGGATGGCGGCGCTGGCGGCGTTGAGGTTGGCAATCTCATCGTCGGGGAACATACGCACGGCGGTCTCGAAGACCTCGGTGAACTCGGGGGAGCCGGGCTCATAGGACTGCGCCACGAGGTAGAACTCGTTCTGGCTCAGCTTGTTGGGCTGAGTGGCCATTACGCGCTTGATCTCCTCGACATCGTAGAACACGCGGATGGAGTACTCAATGCGGTAGTCGGTGCGGCGCAGGTAGGGGTAGCAGTTCTGGAGCAGGAATTTGTATTCCTTGGGGAATGTCTTCTTGATTTTGGCCTCCTTGGCGTCGGGGTCCATGTCGCTGTCGATCATGGCGAGGATTTCGTCGCGGTGGTCGATGTTGGATTTTTCGACGTAATCGCGGAGACCCTGCCAGTTTTCAGGCTCGTAGTCGGTCTGGAAGATGCTGTCGTCGAAGCTGAAGAGCTGGCGCACATGATCCTTAAGGGCAGCGGTACGGCCTACGGCCAGGTCGGTGTTGTGCTTGTAGGGGCTTTCGGGCGAAGCGTAGCCTTTGAGCCATACCAGGGTGATTGTGACATCCTTGTCGTTGCGGACCGAGTCGATTGTGCCGTCGATTTTGCCGAGTTCGGCGGTGTTGTTGTGATAATCGGGGTAAATCACGGTCTGGTCCACGGGGAAGTCGACGTAGGCCGAGCCGGAGAGTGAGCGGACCTTCTGGAGGTCGGCTTTGGGACGTACGAAGAGAGGACGGGGGAAGAATTCCTCGTTGTGCTTGCCGAGGAAGCCGTCGTATTCGGCCAGAAGGTCGTGACAGCAGCCCCAGTCGCTGCGGTGGAACATGAGGGTTGCTCCGTCCATCCAGTTTTCAAACTCCGAGAGATTGTTGTAGGCGAGGGTGGCGGGCTTGTCCTTTGCGCGGAACACCGTCTCGTCGTCGCCGGAGATGTTACCGCCGTTGTTGCGCAGATAATAATAGTAGCGGTTGCGGCCGTAGATGCCCACGGCGGGGAGCTCGATGGAGTCGTTGCCGTTGACAAGTCGCGGGGTGAGGAGCACGGCGCGGTTCGAGGGGACCTGAAGTTGCTGCAGGTCCATGTCGATGAGGACGTTGAGGAATTTGCCTTCGCGCTCCATAGCGAAGTTCTCCACTGTGACACCGGGGAGGATCTCCTGGGCCTCGCGGGCGTTGACCTCGGGGAGGCAGACCGTGGCGGCGAGGGCGGCCATCATAGCATATATCGTCTTTTTCATAACAGCAGCAATTTAGAAAAGATAAACTACGTTGACGGCCAGCTTGGTGACGCCGAAATAATTGTGGGGTTTGTCGACTTCGACCTTCTTGCCGCAGCCCGAGCAGCGGAACTTGTCGTAGCGGGTATAGGAGTATCCGATGCCGATTTCCCCTTCGAGGTTCCAGTTGCGACCAAGAATCCAGGCGTAGCCGTACGCGACGCCAGCGCCGACGAACCATCCCTGGTAGCGGGAGTTTTCGAGCTTGCGCCAGTCGGTGCCGAGGAGGTTGACTTTGCCGTCGAAACCGCCGATATTGTACTGTCCGCCGTGAATATGGACGCCGAAGAAGTGTCCGCCGAACCGGTCGCAGAACCAGTAGCGCAGCTCAGGCTGGAGTGCCCAGTGTTTCCAGCGGCGGTCGTGCGAGAGGGTCCATCCGTTGAACTGACCGCTGACGTCGAGCGTCCACTTGGGTGCAAGGCCAATCTCGAGTCCGAGATTCGGATTGAGAAAAGCATCGGAGACAAGGTTTGTCTTCACACCGAAATTTTGTCCGCTCGCAGAGGGGGCAAAGGCAGCGATGAAGAGAGCAAGAAGTAAAATGATTCGGTTCATTATTCTTGACCTTATGATTAGTTAGGGTTTGGGAAACTTCAGTATGGTTTGAGGCTAAAGATAAAGATAAAGGCGAAGATGCAAGATTTTTTACCGCGCAGTTGTATCGTTCTTTGCGGGGCGCCTTCAGGGGCGGAAGGCGGGTGATAATAATCTGGTCTTCTGGCTCAATTTTTCAACTTAGGTAGTAGTAACGCACATGCATGAAGGCTAAAAGGAGTGAAAGATTGATTCATAGTACTTTAACCACTGTGTTATGTTATTATTACAGGGTTTAGTGATGGGCATCTCTATCTTTGAGAATGTCTTGAATACAAAGTTACGAACTTTGTTTGGAATAATTTGCATTTCGCGGTATAAAATTATCCTAAAGGGGTGTTAAATAGTCCGTTTGTATCTTAAAATATGTTAATCAGACCATCCGAAAAGTCGGACATCCGGGCGGATTCGGTGACGTGAAACCGCCGGGAGGTCCGGGGCGGGGCCTATGGCCGGCGGTGTATCGGTTTAATTCTCAAATGAATAGGTTTCGGTGTCGCCGGTCGCCGGTTGAGAACCAAAGCGGGGGTTGAGGCGTTATGACGAATATGCAGCGTCGGCGCTGCGTGTGAAATTTATTGTCTAAATTTGTAATTCCAACAGGGTCTGTGCTATCAATAGTTAAGCCTGACAATGCAACAATAATGTAAATTTATGAGCAGAATAACTGAAATTAAAATGAAAATTTATGAACAGAATAACTGAAATCCTGGGTACGGAGCTTCCGGTGATAGCCGGAGGGATGGCCTGGTGCAGCGGCTGGCGGCTGGCGGCCGCGGTTTGTAATGCCGGAGGGCTGGGTGTGCTTGGTGCCGGTACCATGACTCCCGAGCTGCTGAGGGAGCATATCCTGAAACTCAAGGGGGCCACTGACCGGCCGTGGGCCGTGAATCTGCCGCTGATGTATCCTCAGATGGAGGCGCTTATCGACCTGATAGTCAGCGAGAAGTGCCCGGTGGTAATCACCTCGGCCGGAAGTCCGGCGAAGTTCACGGCGCGGTTCCACGAGGCCGGGATGAAGGTGGCGCACGTGGTCAGTTCCTCGAAATTCGCGCGCAAATGCGAGGAGGCGGGGGTGGATATCGTCATCGCCGAGGGGTTTGAGGCGGGCGGACACAACGGCCGGGAGGAGACCACTACGATGTGTCTGATTCCGCAGGTGCGGCAGGCCACGTCGCTGCCGCTTGTCGCCGCCGGGGGTATAGCCAGCGGTCAGGCGTGGGTCGCAGCCCAGGCGCTCGGCGCCGAGGGGGTGCAGATCGGCACGCTCTTCGCCATGTCGGAGGAGAGTTCCGCTTCACATATATATAAGGAGTACTGCGCGTCGCTCGCGGAGGGGGACACGATGCTCTGTCTGAAGAAATTCTCCCCCTCGCGTATGGCAAAAAACAATCTGTACCTGACCATCGCCGAGGCGGAAGCCCACGACGCGGGGAAGGAGGAGCTGCTGGAGATCCTCGGGGTGGGCGCTACGCGCCGCGGCATCTTCGAGGGGGACGTGGAGAACGGCGAAGTGCTTGTAGGGCAGATTTGCTCGGCCATCCCCCGCGTGGAGCCGGTAGCCGCCATCATGAACCGCCTCGTCGCGCAGTATCGCGCTACCCTCGACTCCCTCCGCTCTCTTTAACACGGAGCTGCACTGTAACACGGAGGTGCCTGGAACTAACGGAACCATCATCCTGAACGTCAAACGGAGGCCTAAAGGCCTGGCGCGGAACGTCAACGGAAGCCTACGGCCTTCAAAGTTTGATTCCCGGTAAAGGGTTGCTCCCCGCAGGCTTCCGTTAACGTTCAGGAGCGCAAGCTCCGCCATGGTTCGGTTTGACGTTCCGGAGATAAATTTGCTTCCGTTAGTTCCGTGTAGTTCCGTGTCAAAAAACTTCCGGCATGTGGGTTGTCGCTCTATTTAACACTGAGCTGCACTGAGCCGACATAACCGGCATTGAGGGGATTGGTGGTGTGGTAAATTTTTGCTATATTTGCGAGGTAAAAGTAACTACAGATATGTTGTATAAAATGAGACTACACCGTGGTTTGAGAGGGGCGGCAGCCGTGCTGCTTGTTGTAATTTTCAGTACATTCTGCGCAATGGCGGCTGACGGCAATGCGGCGAAAACCGCTGCTGACGGCAATGCGGCGAAAACCGCTGCTGACGGCAATGCGGCGGAGATTGCGGCGCTGCGCGAGGCCGCTGACAGTCTGCACAGCATCGGGCGGACGGACTCCGCTGCCATCGTAGGGCAGCGGGCCATCGAGCTGGCGGAGGCCGACGGCAATCCGACACTGGTGGTCGGGGCGCACTCCTCGCAGGGGGTGTTCCTGCGGTCGTTAGGCAAGGTCGACGAGGCCTTGGCGAGTTATGAAAAGGCGCTGGAAATCGTAACCTCCGGAGCGTTCCGGGAGAATCCCGACGACGAGGCGATCGAGGAGATAGCATCGCTATACATCAACCTGTCGGTGCTCAACCTCGACATGCAGCAGAAGGAGGACGCCGCGAAAAACGCCATCCATTCGGCAGAATATATTGCCCGGAGCAGCGACGCGGAGCTGAAAAGCATGATATTCGGCGTTGTCGGGTCGGTGTTGACCGGCTGCGGTGACCTGAATAATGCCCTTAAATATCAGGGACTTGCCTACGACAGCGCCCTGGAGTCGGGCAACGACGAGGCTGCCTTCAGGGCCGCGGCCTACACGATGCTGATTGCTGACCGCAGCGGCGACAAGGCTGCCGCCGGAGTGTGGCGCGGCAAATGTCAGGAGCTGCTTCCGAAGGTGACGGCCGCGATGGCCCGGATGGTATACTATCAGGCGGAATGTTCGATCTGCCTGAAGGGGGACGACAACCGCGGGGCGCTGGGCTGGTTCGACAAAATCCTGGCGCTCGACGGCATCGACAACCTGCCGTTCGTGAAGCTCGACTGCTACGGCAACAAGCACCGGGTCTACGCCGAACTCGGCGATTACCGCAACGCCTACGCGACGCTGTTGAAGAGCTACGACCTGCGCAACGAGCTCTGGGAGCAGGAAAAGACGGAGGCGCTGCAGGAGCTGACCGTGAAGTATGACGCCAAGGAGAAGGAGCTGGCACTGGCCCGCAGCGAAGCGGCCCGCGGCAATGCGATGATGTGGCTGTTCATAGCGCTGGCTGCGCTGTTAGTGATTGCTTTTGTCTTCGTGGCTTACGCCGGAGGTCAGAAGCGCCGCCGCATGCAGCAGTATATTCAGGGGCTTGAAAATGAGCGCCGCCGCATGTCGGCCGAGCTCCACGACGGGGTCTGCAACGACCTGCTGGCCATCAGGATGAAGATGACGCAGGGGGAACCGGCCGAGGAGATCGCCGGGGCGCTCGAGAGCTGTCGCGAGGCTGTCAGGAGAATCTCCCACGAGCTGATGCCGCCGGAGTTCGCCTACGCGTCGCTCGACGAGGTGCTCCGCCATTATGCTGCCGGGCAGGCCGAGGCGGTCAGGGACAAAATCGAGATAGAATACCGCTCGGCGGCGGAGGACGCGCGCTGGGAGGATATCCCCGAGCAGACGGCGCTGGAGGTATACCGCATCGTGCAGGAGGCCGTCGGGAACGCCGTGAAACATTCCGGCGCCACCCGCATTGTCATCGACGTGGCCCTGAGGGGGGACGAGCTGGTGGCCGGCGTTTTCGACAACGGCAACTACCGGTTCACCGGAAAGAAGGGGATCGGGGAAACCTCGATGCGCCGCCGCGCCGGTGCGCTCGGAGCCTCCATAGAAATGAACACCGCCGACAATGGCGGCACCGAAGTGATCCTAACCGTAAAAATCGGATAGAGGAAAATAGCTAAAATTTCGGAAGTAAATCCTATAAAACAGGATTAACTTCCGAATTTTTTACTATATTTGCGAGGTGAAACGGGCGAGGCCGGAAGGTGCACGGCGGCGGTTTCAGAGTGTTATGCTGTCAGAGTGTTATGCTGAATGTTATGAATGAGGAAAGATATAAAGGCGAGGCCGGGCTGACGGCGGCGCAGGCCGGAACAAGGCGGCAGCAGGTGATGAGGTTGCTGACGCACGTGATTTGTATCGGGCTGCTGTTCGTGTTCCCCGAGATGCTGAACTTCACGGGGTCGCATTTCAGGATGGTGCCGGAGCTGAAATGGGGCGTCTACGCCAAGTCGCTGATTTGCATATCGGTATTCTATCTGAATTATTTCATCCTGATTCCCAGGGCTTTGCGCAGCAGAAACGCGGCGTGGCGGCTGGTGCTCTACAATCTGGTGGTTGTGGCCGTGGCGCTGGGGCTGATATGGCTGGTGAACGAGTGGATGCAGCCCTATTGGGAGGAGGCATGGCGGTTGCGGCATCCCCGCCGGGCAGCTCAGGGTGGAGCGCGTCCGCAGCCTGATAACTTCTCGCTGATGGTGCTGAAATTCCTGTCGCGCGAGGCCGTGCTGCTGATTCTGACCATCGGGCTGAGTGTGGCGCTGAAACTGAGTGACAGCTGGATGTCGATATCCCGCCGCGCCGAGCAGCTCGAGGATTTCCGCCGCCGCGATGAGCTCCGCAACCTGAAGTCGCAGCTCAACCCCCATTTCCTGTTCAATACGCTCAACTCGATTTACGCGCTGATCGCCATCTCGCAGCCGAAGGCGCAGGAGGCTGTCCACGAGCTCAGCGGCATGCTCCGATATGTGCTCTATGACGACCGCCGCGAGGTTGAACTGGAGCGTGAATTCGACTTTGTGAAGAATTACGTGAAGCTGATGCGACTGCGCCTGCCGACCGACGCGAAGCTCGAATGCTCCATCGACCCGGGGGCCTGCGGCCGCCGCCAGATTGCCCCGCTGCTGTTCATTCCGCTGATCGAGAATCTGTTCAAGCATGGCAAAACGCGTGGCGCCGACCTGAAAATCTCTCTGACAGCCGCCGACGGCACGGTGAAGTGCATCACCGACAATCCCGTTGCCGACCATGCCGCTGACAGCCAGTGCGGCGGCATCGGCCTGCAGAATCTGCGCCGGCGTCTGCAGCTGATTTATGGCGACAAGGCGTCGTTGCTCACCGGCGAGGCCGACGGGCGTTTCCACGCCGAATTAACCATCAGTCTCGATTAATCCTTAATTACTCAAACATGGACCTTCTCTGCTGCTGCGTTATCGACGATGAACCCCTTGCTGCCTCACTGATAAGCTCTTACGTCAACCGTACACCCTCGCTGAAGCTCGCCGGCGAGTTCAACTCGGCCCACGAGGCCTTCCCGCTGATCAACTCCGGGGAGGTGGACCTGCTGTTGCTCGACATCCAGATGCCGGAGCTCTCGGGGATGGAGTTCGTGAACCTCGTGCCCCCGACTACGATGGTGATTTTCGTCACCGCCTACGACAATTATGCCATCCAGGGGCTGCGCGCCAACGCCGTCGACTATCTGCTCAAACCGGTGAGCTACGAGGATTTCCTCGCAGGCATCAGCCGCGCCCGCGAGCGGAAGTCCGCAGTCCCGGCCGCATCGGCCGCGCCCGCAGAGTGTCAGCAGATTATGGTCAAGACGGAGTACCGTTACCGCCAGATCACCGTCGCCGACATCCTCTTTATCGAGGGGCTGAAGGACTATGTCCGCATCTATATCGAGGGGGAGGCGCGGCCGGTGATGACCCTGCAGAGCCTCAAATCGCTCGAACATGCGCTGCCCGACCGCTGCTTCATGCGCGTTCACAAAAGTTTCATTGTGAACCTGACGAAAATTCGCACCATCGAGCGCACACGTATTCTTATCCCCAACCTTACACAGCAAGGAGCCGCCTACGAGATTCCCGTAGGCGACTCCTACCGTCAGCCGATCGCCGACTACATCGCTTCGATGTCGCTGTCGGGCGACTGAAAGAGTTGCTGGTTGTCTGCGGCCTTTGCTATGGCCGCAAGTCGTTTGTTGTCAGAAGGTTAGTCCTCGAGGTAGAACACGATGGTGGAGACCACGCGGACATTCTTGGTGTAGGGGGTGGAGGAGCTGGTGTCTTCGATGGAGAACTGCCCCTGCGAGGCGGTTTTCATCTTGCCGACCTTCGAGCCGCTGTCCTGGGCGAACTGCTCGGCGGCCACACGCGCATTCTTCGTGGCTTCGGCAATCATCGCCGGCTTGATGGAGTTCAGCGCGCGGTATTCGTAGTTGATGTAGTTGTTGGAGTAGGGGACACCCTCCTTCAGCAGGTCGGTCTGACGCTCCAGCAGCTCGCGGACCTTGTCGACCTTCGTGGTGGCGACGGTGATATTGCAACTCAGCGAATACTTATACTGGAAGTTGCCCGAGCTGTACTGGTTGGCTGTGGCGTTGTAGGTGTCGGGGGGATTGATGGCAATCTCCGATTTGTCTATACCGTTGGAAGTCAGGAACTTGATGATTACGTTGTTGTACTTGGTCACCTGGTCGTAAAGCCCTAACAGATCATTGCCGGCCACATTGTAGGTGATCGGCCAGGTAACGAAATCGGCATCGACCTGCCGCTCCGACAGACCGCGCACCGTAACCGTGCGGTCGCGATACGCGAAATTGTCGATACCGCCCTTGATAAAGAGCCCTGCAAGCAGAATCCCGAGCCCGATAACAGCCAGGCCTGCAAACTTAAGTACGCCCGAATTATTCTTTTCCATGATAAAACAGAATTAAACGTTTCTTGAATTAAGCTAAATGAAAATTCAATGTTTCTTGAATTACGTTATATGAAATTAGACACTCATCCGGCCCGAAAAGTTTAACCGGAAACCATCGCGAAACCATCAAAATCAATCCTTTGTCAAAATTTCGCCGGTTATTCTCCGGAAAATCCAAAAAAATTGCGTACCTTTGCAACCGCAAACCCATGCACACCGGCGGATTCTCTTCTGGCGGATTGCCTTCCGGCAGCTTGCAGCCCGATGGCTTGCACCCCGGCTATATTCGCGATGCATGGAAACCATTGTTAAGGTCGGACCGGTAGCTCAGTTGGATAGAGCAACTGCCTTCTAAGCAGTCGGTCAGGGGTTCGAATCCCCTCCGGTTCACCCTCCAAGGCCTCCGCCCCGCGGAGGCCTTCGCTTTACCCCGAGCGTTTAAAAGTCCTCCGTGCTCTGCCGATACTGTAAAATCCTGCTTTCAAGATTGGCGATGTGCTGCGCCATCATAACATCTTGAATAATAGTGCTGTCCTTGGATGTGATGCTCCCCAGAATGGTATGCTTCGAGTGCGCATGAAATCCTCGTAATCGTTGAGCAGTTCATGTAGGCTGCCCCGAGCTACGCCATATAGCTTGATCTCCATTTCTGCCGAAGAAGCTGCATCGGAGCGGCCTTCAGCAATGTTTTGCTTGCCGGAGCGGGCTGCCTGCAACATCTGGTCGTAGGTGCGGTCGGATTTTGCTATGTGACCCTGCAAGAAGTAGTACGTCAGGTCGTAGATAGCCTCGGTCTTGCAGAATACGCGCAAATTTCGGTAGCTGGTCTTCGACCGAGCAAAATCCGGGGTTGGCATAATAGTAGGATTTAGAGGGTTAAGTTAGCTATTATAGCTAATTGAGCTAATTTAGCTAAGGTAGCTAATTAAGCTAAGGTAGCTAATTAAGCTAAGATAGCTAATTAAGCTAAGATAGCTATAATTGCTATTATAGCTAAGGTTATTGCAAAGGTAACAAATTTTTTGCATATCACCGCGGGGAGAAATCAAAAAGGGGATGGCGGGATACAAAAAAATCACCGCGCCGGGCGGTGATTTTTGATATGGGGGGAAATGGATTGTAAAAGATATATCAGGCATACATGGCTTCGATCTCGGGGGCGTAGTGGCGGGAGATGACAGGGCGGCGGATTTTCAGGGTGTTGGTGAGCTCGCCGTTTTCCATCGAGAATTCACGGGGTAGGAGGGTGAATTTCTTGATTTTCTCGAAGGAGGCGAGTCCTTCCTGCAGGGCTTCGATGCGTCGGCCGATCATGTCGACAATCTGGCTGTTTTTGAGCAGATCTTCGAGCGAGCGGTACTGGATTTTCTTGCGGCGGGCGTACTCTTTGATCGCTTCGATTGCGGGAACGATGATTGCGGTGACGTATTTGCGTTTGTCGCCGATGACGGCTACCTGGTCGATGTATTTGTCTTCGCCGAGGCGGCTTTCGATGGCCTGGGGGGCGATGTATTTGCCGTTGGAGGTTTTGAAGAGGTCTTTGAGACGCTCGGTGAGGATGATGGCGCCGGAGTCGTCGATGCGGCCGGCGTCGCCGGTGCGGAACCAGCCGTCGGGGGTGAAGACGGCGGCGGTCTCTTCGGGTTTGTTGAAGTACCCGCGCATTACGGTGGGACCTTTGACGAGGATTTCGTTTTCTTCGCCGATTTTCACCTCCACGCCTTCGAGGACGGTGCCGACGGTGCCGATTTCATAGCCGACATAGGGGAAGCAGCTGACGGTGGCGGTGGTCTCGGAGAGGCCGTATCCGATCATGATGTTGATTCCCATGCAGTGGAAGAATTCGCAGATGACGTTGCTCAGGGGAGCGCCGGCGGTGGGGAAGATGTTGGGGTTTTCGACGCCCATGGCTTTCTTGACTTTGGAGAATACCATGCGGTCGTAGAAGCGGTAGCGGGCTTCGAGCCAGCGGGGCACGGGGAGGCCGCGGCGCAGGTAGTGGAGGTTGCGGCGGCGTCCGATTTTCAAGGCGCGGGCACACATCCAGCGGCCTGCGGCGCCCATGCCGGCGATTTTCTCCTGAATTGCGGCGTAGGCTTTCTCCCAGAAGCGGGGCACGGAGCACATGCAGGTGGGGCGCACCTCGCGGATTGTGTCCTGAATTGCGCGGGGGTCGCGGTTGATGTATACCTGCACACCGCAGTCGAGGCAGTAGTATGTCCAGGCCTTCTCGAAGATGTGGCAGAGGGGGAGGAAGCACATCGATGTGTCGGCGTCGGTGACGGAGGTCAGACGCTTGTGGTGCAGGGCGATTGCGGCGTTGAAGCAGGAGTGGGGGAGGATTGCCCCCTTGGGCTCGCCGGTGGTGCCGGAGGTGTAGAGGAGAGTTGCGACGTCGTCGGGGACGGCGCGGGAGGTGCGGGCGTCGACTTCGGCGCGGCAGGCGTCGGAGGCTGCGCGGCCCAGGGTGAGGAACTCGCTGAAAGTCAGGGTGGTGCGGTCGCCCTCTTCACGCTGGATTTCGTCGTAGACGACGATTTGCTGCAGCGAGGGGAGCTTGTCGAAAAGGCTGCGGGCGATGGCGTATTGCGACTTTGTGCCGGCGAACATTATCCGGGCACCGGAGTCGCGGAGGATGTATTCCACCTGCTCGGGGGAGGAGGTGGCGTAGATTGCCACGGGGATGCCGCGGTTGGCGAAGCAACCGAAGTCGGTGACAAGAATTTTAGGGTCGTTGGGTGAGAAAACCGCGATGCGTTCCTGCTCTTTGAGGCCGAGGATTTCGAAGGCGCAGGCGGCTTCGGAGGCCATTGTGGCGAGTTGCTGCCAGGAGATAGGATTCCAGGAGCCTTCAGCTGAGCGCTCCCATATTGCGGGGCGGTTGGGCTCGAATCGATCGAGCTGGCGCCGGAGTATGGTTGTGAGAATATTATCCATATCGGAAACTGCTTGTGGAGAGCCGCTGTCCGGGGGGAGAGCGGCGGCTTGCGGAAGACCGCCATCTGTGAGAGGCGGTTTGTACATGGCCACTGTTGGAAACGAATCTATAGATATAACACGCAAGCCGGGTGCAAAGTTACAAATTAAACCCCTAAAAGTCGGAATCCGGGGTCTGAAAGCGACCTGGCGTTAACATTTATTCAGACTTTAGAGGGGTTTGCGGGCGAAATTTTGCCTTTTTTAAGCCAAATCGGCAATAATTTCGCCCGAAAGGGAGAATCACTTCTTGCTTTGCTGCTTCTGGGCGGAGAGGAGGGCGCGGTATTGGTCGGGGTCGTTGATGATGGCCAGACCGCGGCTGTAAACCGGGTTGAGAACGGGGTTCACTACCTTATAGTAGGTGGATGTCTCGAACATATCGCGGCCGATCAGACCTTTGACGATGGCTTTGATGGTCGGGAGCGAAACCTCGAGCTGTTCGGGGTTGGCTTTCACGGAGTCTTTTTCGCCGAGGTTCACCATCTCCTGAATCATTTCGGGGGTGACGGTGAAGCCGTCGAGGAAGCTCTGCTCGTCGGGGAACTGCTTCTTGAGGGCCTTGCGGTTGTCGTCGACGTAGGAGATCGCGAAGCGGTTGATGACCCCCTTGGCGGTCAGGTCGCGGTAATAGTCGGAGTAGCCGGTGGTGTCGATCGGAACGAAGATGTCGGGCATGATGCCCCCGCCGCCGTAGACTGTGCGGCCGGAGTGGGTGGTCTGGAATTTTTCGCTCTGGTCGAAGTGGATGGAGTCAGCGGAGCTGAGTTCACCATGCTCATAGCGGTTGAGCATGTCCTTGCGGTAATCGTCGGATTTGCCGCGGACGTAGGGTTTCTGGATACAGCGGCCCGAGGGGGTGTAGTATTTGGCAACTGTCAGGCGGATCATGGAGCCGTCGGGGAAGGGGAAGGGACGCTGCACGAGCCCCTTGCCGAAGGTGCGGCGGCCTACGATCACGCCGCGGTCGTTGTCCTGGATTGCACCGGAGGTGATTTCGCTGGCCGAGGCGGAATACTGGTTCACGAGCACCACGAGGCGGCCGTCGAGGAATTCACCGTTTCGCTCGGTGCCGTAGTATTTGTCGCCGAGCGAGGGGGATTTGGTGTAGACCACGAGTTCGTTGTCGGGGAGAAAGCGCGAGGCGAGGTCGATGGCAGAGCCGAGGAGACCGCCGCCATTGTCCTGCAGGTCGAGGATGAGGTTCTTCATACCCTGTTTGCGCAGGTCCTTCATGGCGCGGGTGATTTCATCGGGGGTTGTCTCGGCGAACTGCGACAGACGGATGTAGCCCGTTGTGGGGTCGGCCATGTAGGCGGCGTCGATGCTGTAAACGGGGATTTCGTCGCGGGTGACGAGGAAGTCCAGAGGTTTGGCTATCCCCTTGCGGAGAACCTTGAGGTTGACCTTGGTGCCCTTCGGACCGCGCAGAATCCTGATAATCGAGGCTTTCGGGCGCTTGATACCGGAGATTACGGAGTCGCCGGCCTGAAGGATCCGGTCGCCGGGGAGGATGCCGACCATCTCGGAGGGACCGCCGGCGGTAGTCTGGATTACGAACAGGGTGTCGTTGAGCATGTTGAACGACACGCCGATTCCGGAGAAGTTGCCGTCGAGCGGGGCAGTCAGCTCCTTTGTTTCCTCAGGGTCGGAGTATGATGAGTGGGGGTCGAGGGTGGCGAGCATTGCTACGATGGCATCCTCGGCGAGCTGGTCGGAGTTGACGGTGTCGACGTAGAATTTCTCGATAATCTTCTCAGCCTGAGCTATTTTGTTGGCGGCCGGCATCTGCAGGGGGACGTTGGATACGGAGCTGCCGCCGAGGAGCTGCTGGAGCATTGTCTGACCCGATGCCGGGAATATTACTGAAAGCACCAGTGCCATAACGGCGCAGGCTTTGAGCTGGAATATGTTTCTTAAGTTCATGATTTTCAATTCTTCAAAAATTATACGCTTTCAGGGGAGAAATTGTTCATAGGGGGCGCCGAAGGCAGCGAGCTCGCGTACCAGCGAGGAGCTGACAACCGCCAGGTCGGGGCACGCCGGGAGCAGGATGGTTTCGATTTCTGGGTCGATCAGGAGGTTGGCGTCGGCCAGGTTGCGCTCGAATTCGAAATCGGCCGTGGTGCGGACGCCGCGGACCAGCCAGCGGGCGCCGATCTGCCGGGCGAAGCGGACCGTGAGGTCGGAAAATTGCGTTACTTCAACCCGCGGGTTGTCGGCATATAGCTTCGCGATTGATCTGACGCGCTCATCCGCAGGCATCCATCCCTTTTTGGCCTGGTTTACGCCGATGGCGATGACCAGACGGTCGAAGAGCTGGAGCGAGCGGTCGGCAATATCCTTGTGACCGATGGTGAAGGGGTCGAACGACCCCGCGAAGAGAGCTGTGCGCATTGCTTATTATTGAAAGAGGAGGGCCGAGCTGAAGCTCGGGGCCGGGACAAAAATTTTTGCGAGGAGAGGAAGGAGAGAGGAACACGGGGGAGCGGGCTGCGTGGATGGCGGGGGGAACGGGGAAGGGCAGCGGCGTTGGGGAGAAAGGGAGAGAGGTCCGAGAGGGCGAGGGAGGGTCAGGAAATCTCGGAGTCGTCCTCGATGACGAGGTTGTCGATGATAAAGCCCTGACGTTCAGAGGTGTTCTTGCCCATGTAGAACTCCAGAAGGTCGGAAACGGAGTCCTCCTTGCGCAGGGTCACGCGGTCGAGGCGCATGTCCGGACCGATGAAGTCGCGGAACTCGTCGGCCGAGATTTCGCCGAGACCTTTGAATCGGGTGATTTCGGCGTGGTTGCCGAGAGCGGCGATGGCGTCGATTCGCTCCTGATCGGTGTAGCAGTAGTATGAATCCTTGACTTCCAGGGCGTTATCCTCGTCGTTGGCGTCATCGGCGGCTTTCCCTTTCCCCTTGGAGGCTTTGGGTTTACGGGAGCCGCGGCGCACGGCGCGGTCGTCGCGCACACGGAACAGCGGGGTCTGCAGCACGTAGACGTGCCCTTTCTTCACCAGATCGGGGAAGAACTGCAGGAAGAAGGTGAGCAGCAGCAGGCGGATGTGCATGCCGTCGACATCGGCATCGGTGGCGATGATGACGTTATTGTAGCGGAGGCCGTCGATTCCGTCCTCGATGTTGAGGGCGGCCTGCAGGAGGTTGAACTCCTCGTTCTCGTAAACCACCTTGCGGGTTAACCCGAAGGAATTCAGCGGTTTGCCGCGGAGCGAGAAGACGGCCTGGGTTTCGACGTTGCGGATTTTTGTGATGGAACCGGAGGCGGAGTCGCCCTCGGTGAGGAATATCGATGAAGCGAGTTTCTTCTCCTCATCCCCCTTGACGTCGTTGAGGTGTATGCGGCAGTCGCGGAGCTTGGAGTTGTGGAGGTTCACCTTCTTGGCGCGCTCGCGGGCCTGCTTGGTGATTCCGGCCATGGCTTTGCGGGCCTGTTCGCTCTCCTGGATTTTGTGGAGAATGATGTCGGCAGTGTCGAGGTTCTTGTGGAGGTAGTTGTCGAGCTCCTTCTTGAGGAAATCTCCGATGAATTTGGCGACGGTCGGGCCGTTCGGACCGATTTCGCGGGAGCCGAGCTTCACTTTGGTCTGCGACTCGAATTCGGGGTCCTGAACCTTGATGGCGACTGCGGCCACCATGCCGGAGCGGATGTCGGAGTATTCGAAATTCTTGTTGAAGAAGTCCTTGATTGTTCGGCTGACGCACTCCTTGAACGCCATAAGATGGGTGCCACCCTGGATGGTGAACTGCGAGTTGACGAAGGAATAGTATTCCTCGCCGTACTGGTTGGCGTGTGTGATTGCGACCTCTATGTCGTTGCCTTTCAGGTGGATGATGGGGTAGAGGGGATCCTTGGTTAGGTTGGCTTTCAGCAGGTCGGCCAGACCGTTGCGGCTGAAGTAGCGTTTGCCGTTGAGGAAGATGTCGAGGCCGGTGTTGAGGTAGGTGTAACGGCGCACCATCGACTGGATGAAGTCGGGGTTGAAGCTGTAGTTGCGGAACAGCTCGGGGTCGGGCACGAACTCCACGAAGGTGCCGTCGGGGTCGTCGGTCGGGAAGATGCCGGAGTCGCTTTTCAGGATTCCCTTGGCGAACTCGGCGCGCCGCGCCTGCCCCTCGCGGTTGGCCTGAATCACGAACGTGCTGCTCAGGGCGTTGACAGCCTTGATACCCACGCCGTTCATGCCCACGGATTTCTTGAACGCCTCGGAGTCGAACTTGCCGGAGGTATTGATTTTCGATGCGGCGTCGATGAGGGACCCCAGAGGGATGCCTCGGCCGAAGTCGCGCACCGACACGGAGTTGTCGGCCACGTCGATGTTTATTTTCTGCCCGTAGCCCATCATGAACTCGTCGATGGAGTTGTCAACGACCTCTTTGATAAGTACATAGATGCCGTCGTCGGAGTTCTGGCCGTCACCGAGCTTACCGATGTACATGCCCGGACGCGTGCGGATATGCTCGCGCCATTCGAGGGTTTTGATCTGGTCTTCGGTGTAGGTGGCCTCGACTCTCTGCGGTTGCTCGAAATCGAGTTCGTTATCCATGGGGAGGTTATCTTCAGTCATTGTGTCGGGTGGAAAACAAATGTGGGGGCATAAAGCGCCATACACTGCAAAGTTACGAAAAAATAGCGAAAGAAACGGCCTGCAAAGCCGCTTTTTTGACGAACTGCGCCGCGCGGCTGACGAAACGGCGACTGAAAATAACGAAACGCCCCGCAGCGGACCGGCCGCTGCGGGGCTGTTATGGGATTATGTACAGAGATATGGGATTCTGTACGGGGCGTTATGGGATTATTTGAAAAATCAGATGAACGGGGCGATGAAATCGGCGTTGACGTCGGTGTCGCCGGTGAACATGGCGATTGTCAGCCAGACAATCAGCAGTATAATCAGAATACCCACGCCGAAATACAGCCACAGGCTGACTTTAGTTTTCTTTTTACCCTCGAAGGACTTGTCGGGAGCAATGAATCCGGGATCCTCTTTCTCGCGGATTTCTTCGATGCGCTCTTCGCGCGTTTTCATTCTGTTTGACATAGTTGAAAGCATTAAGTTTACATCTATAACACCCCAACCTCCCGGAAAGTTGACAGGTAGGCCTTGTTTGGTCACATTGTCAGACGAAGAAAAAAGGAGGGCAGTTATTGATTTGGCGCCGGTTGGTGATTAGATTCGCGATTCGCGAATCGCGAATTTTTGTTGGAAATGGTTGAAGCCCAGGGAAATAAGTTGACTTTTTCGGACGGTTACGATGTCTGAACCTTGGGGAAATAAAAAAGCCGAAATGCTCACGCACTCCGGCTTTCACGTTGGGGATTGTATGTTCCCACAGGGGTTGTGGGAACGGGGGAATTTTTGTATGGGTGTTCCCAATTATAATGGGAACGGGAGGGGTCGGATTATTCGGCAACGACTTCGAAGGGAATTTCGACGGTAACCTCTTTGTGGAGGTTGAGCTTGGCGGTGTATTTGCCAAGTTCTTTGACGGATTCCTTGAGTTCGATGACCTTGCGGTCGATCTTGTGGCCGAGGGCTTCGAGAGCGTCAGCAATCTGGATGTTGTTGACGGAACCGAAGATGGTGCCGTTGGCGGAAGCCTTGGCGCCGATTGTGAGGGCAACGTCCTTGAGGGATTCAGCGAGAGCTTCGGCGTCGGCCTTGATCTGGGCGAGCTTGTGGGCGCGCTGGCGGTTGTCTTCCTCGAGGCGGCGGAGGTTGGAGTTGTTGGCGATTACGGCTTTGCCCTGGGGAATCAGGTAGTTGCGGCCGTAGCCGTCCTTAACGGTGACGATATCGTCCTTGTAACCAAGGCCGCGCACGTCTTCTTTCAGTATAATCTTCATAAAGGTGATTTCTTGAATGGTTGATAAAGTGGGGCCAGTGGCTTATTTCATAAGGTCTGTAACGTAGGGCAGGAGAGCCAGGTGGCGGGCGCGCTTAACGGCCTGAGCTACGCGGCGCTGGAACTTCAGGGAAGTACCGGTGATGCGGCGGGGGAGGATTTTGCCCTGTTCGTTGAGGAATTTCTTGAGGAATTCGGGGTCCTTGTAGTCGATGTACTTGATGCCGGAACGTTTGAAGCGGCAGTATTTTTTCTTCTTGACGTCGACCGAGAGGGGGGTGAGATATCGGATTTCGGATTGTGACTGTGCCATTGCAGATTGACTTCTAAAAGGTTGAATTGGGGTGGTGAGGTAGAAGCGGCCGGGGATTATTCAGCGGCGGGAGCTTCGGCAGCGGCGGG
>CABUTS010000058.1 GCA_902494515.1 uncultured Muribaculaceae bacterium
CCCCTTGCCTCCGCGCCTCCCCGCCCCTCCGCGCCCCATCCCCCTGTTAGCAAAAATTTTTGTCTGTGCGCCGAGCTTCAGCGAAGGCATTTTGCACATTTGCGGATTTTTTCGTAACTTTGTGAGTTAATCAAATCTCCGCCTCCGATGCTGAAAATTCCCCGCATATTTTCCCTCATTTTGCTCCTTGGCGCCCTGAGCTGCTGCCTCCCCGCAGCCGCCCAGATCAGCTTCTCGGGCAACGCGGCCCCCCCGGTGGCCGACACCCCCGAAGCCACCACCGGGCTCAAAGCCGTCTACACCCTCAGCTCCACCGCCGGCGTCTCCGCCGTCTATCGCGCCGCTTCCGCCACTGCGACAGTCACATGGCAGAAGTTCTCCAACCTCGGCGGCGGCTACGCTCAGGACATCCCCTACACCCGCAACGGTGCCGAAACCTCCGTCCCCCTCACCACCGACGACATGGGGTACATCGTCACCGAAGACGGACGCCAGACATGCTTCTGGGTCGTAAACTACGCCAACCACATCTGCACCCTCGAGTCCCTCGACCTCTCCCCCGAATCCGACTGCAGCTCCGTAACCCTCACCTTCCGCGGCGAAGCCCCCCGCATCGTCTACTACTCCGTCAACGGCGCCGCCAAAACCCTCTCCCGCGGCCTCACTCTCGAGTATAAAACCCTGAAATACAACGAAGGCTCCCTCGTCTACGACCAGATAACCACGACGGACGAACTCGAATACATCTCCGGCGACATCCACGTAGCAGCCCCCCTCTGCAACACCGACTTTACCCTCTCGGGCGACCGCTTCCAGCAGGAATGGAACAACTCCCGCATCATCAGCTCCCCCTCCTACGAGGCCCGCGCCGTCGAAGCCCAGACCTCTGCGACCCAGGCAACCCGCGACGTCGACAACGAGCAGAAAACCGAATCCTCCACCGGAATCCTCGGTGGTTCCGCCCCCGTGGATATCACCTTCGACGCCATCGTCACCGACGCCGCCATCTACACCGAATGGCAGTTTGCCGCCGACCCCGCCTTCGACCTCATCGACCTGCGCATCAATTCCACAGCCGCGGAGCGAACCTTCACCGAATACGGCACCGTCTACGCCCGCTTCATCTGCGGCGACAACTCCGGCGAGTGCTCCTGGACATCCCCCGTCTACACCATCGCCATCGGCGAATCCAAACTCGAATGTCCCAACGCATTCTCCCCCGGCTCCTCCGAAGGCACAAACGACGAGTGGAAAGTCTCCTATAAATCCATCGTCAGGTTCGACTGCCACATATTCAACCGCTGGGGCATCGAAGTGGCCCATCTCACCGACCCATCGCAGGGTTGGGACGGACGCCACAATGGGAAACTCGTGAAATCCGGCGTATTCTTCTACGTCATCAAGGCCCGCGGCGCCGACGGCAAGAACTACAACCTCTCCGGCGACATCAACATCCTCCACTCCACCACCGTCCCCGCCGCCGCAGCTCCCGAATCCCCCTCCGGGCTGTAAACGGCATCTCCGGGCCTCTGCGCCCCGTTTCTTAATTTAAAATCTATGAGCAATCAGCATATCTCCCCCCTTCCCGGCTCCCTCTCCGTGATCGGCGCAAGGGTCAACAACCTCAAAAACATCGACGTCGACATCCCTCACGGGACCCTGACCGTCATCACCGGCCTAAGCGGCTCCGGCAAATCCTCCCTTGCCTTCGACACCATCTTCGCCGAAGGGCAGCGCCGCTACATCGAAACCTTCTCCTCCTACGCCCGCAATATGCTCGGCAACATGGAGCGCCCCGACGTCGACAAGATATCCGGTCTCTCCCCCGTCATCGCCATAGAGCAGAAAACCATCAACCGCAACCCCCGAAGCACCATCGGCACCACCACCGAGGTCTACGACTACCTCCGACTTCTCTTCGCCCGCGCCGGGCAGGCCCGGAGCTACATCTCCGGCGAACCGATGGTGAAGTATTCCCCCGAAAAAATCGTCAGCCTCATTCTCGAACGCTACGAAGGCCGCAAAGTCTACCTCCTCGCCCCGATGGTCCACAACCGCAAGGGACACTACAAGGAGCTTTTCGAGAACCTCATGAAGAAAGGCTACCTCAACGTGCGCGTCGACGGCGAAATCCGCGAACTCTCCCCCGGCATGAAGCTCGACCGCTACCGCAACCACTCCGTGGAGCTCGTGGTCGACAAGCTCAAAGTCGCCGCGAAGGATGAAAAGCGTCTTCTGGAATCCGTCGAGAAAACCCTCCGTCTCGGCGACAAGCAGATGATGGTCTACGACCTCGAGGCCGACGAAGTCCGCCATTACTCCCAGTCGCTCATGGACCCCGTCAGCGGTCTCTCCTACCGCGAACCGGCCCCACACAACTTCTCCTTCAACTCCCCCCTCGGCGCCTGTCCCTGCTGCAAAGGCCTCGGCACGGTAAATATCATCGACCGCGAGAAAATCATCCCCGACGACTCGCTGTCGATCCACGCCGGCGGCATCGTTCCCCTCGGCAAATACTCCAACACCATGATTTTCTGGCAGATTCAGGCTATCTGCGAGAAATACGGCGCTACCCTCAAGACCCCGATCCGCGATCTCCCCGCCGAAGCCCTCGACGACATCCTCAACGGCACCGACGAGCGCCTGAACGTCCACTCCGAAGGTTCATCCCTCTCGAACTATTTCATGACCTTCGAAGGACTGATCAAATACATCGAGATGCAGCAGAGCGAGGACTCCTCAGCCGCCGCACAGCGCTGGAGCGGCCAGTTTTTCTCCCGCAAAACCTGCCCCGAATGTAACGGCGACCGCCTCAACCGCGAAGCTCTCAGCTTCTTCATCGACGGCAAGAACATCGCCGAACTCTCGCGCCTCGACATCGCCGACCTGCTGAAATGGTCGGAATCCGTCGAATCGCACCTCGACGACCGCAGCCGCACCATCGCCACGGAAATCATCAAGGAAATCCATGCCCGGCTGCTCTTCCTCAACGACGTCGGTCTCGGCTACCTCTCGCTGAACCGCGCATCCGCCACCCTCTCCGGCGGCGAAAGCCAGCGCATCCGTCTCGCCACCCAGCTCGGTTCGGAGCTTGTAAACGTGCTTTACATCCTCGACGAGCCCTCCATCGGCCTCCATCAGCGCGACAACCACCGCCTGATTGCCTCACTGAAACGCCTGCGCGATGCCCAGAACTCCATAATCGTGGTCGAGCACGACAAGGACATCATGCTCGAGTCCGACTACATCGTCGATATAGGCCCGAAGGCAGGCCGCAAAGGGGGCCGAGTTGTCTTCCAGGGGACACCGGATGAGATGCTCAAGTCCGACACCCTCACCGCCGGATATCTCAACGGCACCCGTGCCATCCCTGTTCCTGAAGTCCGCCGAAAAGGCAACGGCAAGGAACTGAAACTCCTCGGCTGCACCGGCCACAACCTCCAGGACGTCGATTTCACTCTCCCGCTCGGCACCCTGACTTGCGTCTGCGGTGTCTCCGGTTCCGGGAAATCATCGCTCGTCAACGGCACCCTCCAGCCGATTCTTTCGCAGAAATTCTACCGCTCCAACACCGAGCCGCTCCCATACCGCGAAATCATCGGCATGGAAAACATCGACAAAGTCGTAACCGTAGATCAGGCACCCCTCGGCCGCACGCCCCGCTCCAACCCCGCCACATATACCGGCGTCTTCTCCGACATCCGCAACCTCTTCGTGGCGCTCCCCGAAGCGAAAATCCGCGGCTACAAACCCGGGCGCTTCTCCTTCAACGTCGCCGGAGGCCGCTGCGAATGTTGCAAAGGAAACGGCTACAAGACCATCGAGATGAACTTCCTCCCCGACGTGCTCGTCCCCTGCGAGGAGTGCGGCGGCCGACGCTACAACCGCGAGACCCTCGAAGTCCGTTTCAAAGGAAAATCCATTGCCGACGTCCTCGACATGACCATCAACCAGGCCGTGGAATTCTTTGAACACCAACCCAATATACTCAAGAAAATCAAGGTCCTCCAGGACGTAGGCCTCGGCTATATCAAACTCGGCCAGCCATCATCGACCCTCTCCGGTGGCGAAAACCAGCGCGTAAAACTCGCCACAGAGCTCGCCAAACGCGACACCGGCAAAACCCTCTTCATCCTCGACGAACCCACCACCGGCCTGCATTTCGAAGACATCAACACCCTGCTGACCGTACTGAACCGCCTCGTCGACCGCGGCAACACCGTCCTTGTCATCGAACACAACCTTGACATCGTCAAAGCCGCCGACTACGTCATCGACATGGGACCCGGCGGCGGCCGCAACGGCGGCCGCATCATCACCACCGGTACCCCCGAGCAAGTCGCCGCCCACCCCGACTCCCCCACCGCCCCCTACCTCCGCTCCGAACTCCCCTAATCCCCCTCCCCTCCCTTCCCTCTACCCTCTTCCAAACTTTCCCTCTTCCCCCCTCTTCCCTCTTCCTTCCCCCTCACTGCGCCCCTCCCAGGGGCGCCAACCCCTCCGCGTCCCTGCCTGGGGCGTCCACCCTTCCGCACGCCCTTCCCATAATAGAATGGTAAAATTTTTGTCCATGCGCCGAGCTTCAGCGAAGGCAGGGGGAAGGCAGAGGGAAGGCAGGGGCCACAAAACGAACGGCGGCGCTGCCCCTCATCGGGGAAGCGCCGCCTTATCAAAAAGGGGAAGGGAGTAATGTCAGAGACTATTCAACTTTTCAGCTTGAAATTCGCGGAACTCAGGCTCGGGGCTCAAGCTCGAAAGCCTTTCGCCGCCAGCCATTGAGGAATTACGACTGGAGCTTGAAGTTGATGGGGAGGGTGTACCATACGGATACTGCCTGGCCGTTCATCTTGCCCGGGATAAAGCGGGGCAGAGTCTTAACGACGCGAACAGCTTCCTTGTCGAGGTCGGGGTCCTTACCGCGGAGCACAACCACTTCGCCGACGTTACCGTCTTTCTTCACAACGAATTTAACAACCACGCGGCCCTGGATATTGTTCTCAGCTGCCATCGTGGGGTATTTGATGTGAGTAGCGATGTACTTGAGGAGTTCAGCTTCGCCACCGGGGAACTGGGGCATCTGCTCAACTGCGGTAAAGATTTCTTCCTTAACGGGTTCGGGCTTTTTCTCTTCGACGATGATTTCATCCTTGTGGGTGCGGACAACTTCGAGGTTGTCGGTACCCTGGTCGAAGGTGGTTGCACCTGCAGCGAAGGTAGACTCGGCGACTTCATCCTTGGAGGTGATGTCTTCGGTCACTTCGTTATCAGCTGCGATGGTAAGCTCGGTATCCTTGATGGTGTTGAGGATTTCTTCGGGAAGGGCTTCTTCCTGCTCAGGTTCCTGAACAGCTTCGATAATCTCCTCTTCTTCCTGCTGCTGCTCTTCTTCAGCTGCCATTTCGGCGAGCTGCTGCTCGAGCTGAGCCTGAAGCTGGAGTTCGTACTGTTTCATGCGGTAGTCTGAGTACATGCCCCAGAAGTAACCGCCGATGAGGACTACGATAAGGCCGATGATGGTGAAGAGCACGGCGCGGTTGTGGCGCCCGTCGGAGGCTTTGCGGAGCTGGTATGCGCCGAACTCCTTATTCTTGCCGTCAAAGACAATGTCGGTCCATTCTTTTGATGAAAGATCTACATCTTTTGCCATTTTCTTCAGTGTTAATTGGTTAATAATATAGATAAATCATCACTCTTTATGAGCTTTCTTGAAGTCGGGAGTAGCGAAGACCATAGCCTTGTCGACGTCTGTAAGAGTACCGAGCTGGTAACGCGAGATCTGGTTGATCTGCATTTCGTCGAGAGCAGCGATTACGGATTCCCAGGATGCACCTTCGAGAGGTTTGATGATGACTACAGGACGGGTGTACTGGTCGTCATTACGGATCTTCTTGGCTTCGGCCTGGAACTGTTCTTCGGTAATCTGCTTGTTGCGCCATTTATCCTTCTGTTCTTCAACCTTCTTGAGCACCTGTTCGTTGCGGTCGTGGAGGATCTTGCGGATACCTTTGAGGATCGCACCTTCGTTGCCTTCGAAGTGAGAAACCTGGATATTGGATTTTACGAGCTGGTCACCGTTGAATTCGGTTTCGGGTTTACCGGTGTAGTAGTAGATAGTGTTATCTTTTACTCCGCCGTTGTCATCGTAGGTCGTGTCGAGGATGAGAGTGATTGCTTCGGATTCCTTAGCTTTCTGCAGTTCCTCCTGCTGGAGCTTCTCATTGGTAGGAAGCGCGATCGAGAGGGTCTGCGACTTAATCATGGTGGTACACAGCATGAAGAACGTAATCAGAAGCATGTTCATGTCAACCATGGGGGTGAAGTCCACATGGATGGCCATCTTTTTCTGGGCGCCTTTTTTCTTTTTGCCGCCCGATGATTGTTCTATCTGTGCCATGATTAGTCAGCTTCGGTTTTAAGGGCAGTCATGACGGAGAACTTGTTCATCTTGATAGTCTGGAGATTGTCGAGCACAGGGTGGATGGTCTCGAACTTGGTGCCGCGGTCAGCTTTGACAGCGATACCTTCACCCGACTGGATGGCGTCATGAATGTTGGTGTTGGAAGAATTGTAGATGGCACGCATCCAGATCTGGAATTCGTTGGTGGTGAGCTGGTTGCCGGCTTCGTCGCGGTAGGGGATATCCTTGAACGGAATACCGGTATCCTTGCGGTTGAGGTCACCGAGCCATTCGTCCTGCTTGGTCTGGTCGAGAGACAGGAACTCGTGCATCTTGTCGAAGGGTACGCCGAAAGAGGCGTTTTTTGCGAATTTCTCCACGTCGAGCGGGGTCACTCCGGTTTTCTTTCCGGTGAGGGACTCATAGCGCTTTACAGCGTCTTTGAGGACCTCCTTACGGAGAGCTTCCGAACCCCAGGTCTCAGCGTTTTCTTCGTCGGCGTCACCGGCAAGGGAGAGGAAGACCTGACCCTGAGGGCTGACGAGGACGTTAACTACGTTGGAAGTGGGAACCTTGATTTCAGAAACGGACGAGGGGGTGATAACCGTCACAGGTTCTTTCTGAAGGAAGGTCGAAGTCAACATGAAGAAAGTAAGCAAAAGAACGGTAACGTCACTCATCGCAGTCATGTCGATGAGGGTACTCTTTCTTTTAATTTTTACTTTTCCCATGAGTTACTTTGTATTAAATTGTTGGAGATTAATAGCCGAGTAATCAGGGGATTAGTGGGTGGCTGCGAAGGACTGTACGATAGAGAAGCCTACTTCGTCGATGGCGTAGGTGAGGTTATCGATCTTGTTGGTGTAGAAGTTGTAGGAGATAACGGCGAAGGCACCGGTTGCGATACCGAAGGCGGTGTTCACAAGGGCCTCGGAGATACCGGTGGAGAGCTCGGTGGAGTCAGGAGCACCGGAGGCCGACAGAGCCTGGAAGGACTTGATCATACCGATTACAGTACCGAGAAGACCGACGAGAGTACCGAGGGTGGTGAGGGTAGCAACGATGGGGAGGTTCTGCTGCAGGGAGGGCATCTCGATAGCGGTAGCCTCTTCTACTTCCTTCTGGATGGTAGCGATTTTCTGCTCTTTGGTCAGAACGGTGTTGGCGTCCATTTCAGCGTAGCGGTTGAGGGCTGCGGAAACAACGGCGGCAACGGAACCGCGCTGCTTCTTGCAGAGCTGCTGAGCGGCAGCGATGTCGTTCTTGGCGAGGCACTTCTTAACTTCCGAAACGAACTTGGCGATGGAGCCGTTGCCCTTGGCGCTCTTCAGAGCGATGGCGCGTTCAACGGAGAGAACGATAACGGTGAGGAAGAGGGTCTGGAGAACAGGCACGATGATACCGCCTTTGAAGATGGTACCAACCAGGTCGAGGGGATGAGCTTTTGCGAACTCTTCGGGGGCGAACCACATGGATGCGCCTTCGTAACCTTCAGCATCGAAGTGCGAGGGGTTACCGAACACGAAGAGGAAGAGGAGCACTGCGATAACGAAGCAGCAGATAATGACCAGGAAGGCGTTTTTGATACCACGAACGTTGCTGCCGGGTTTAACGGGAGCTGCGGCGGCACGCTGGGGTGCATTAGGCTTTTGAGTTTCCATAAACTGTTAGTACTTTTAAAATTTGAGTTTGTTAATAATGATAGTTTTCCTTTTTGATTGCGTCCGGCGGTAAGAGTGACCGGACTGGTCAGTTTTTCAATGATAATCGGCGAGGGGGCTCATGGTTGCTTCCGGGCCTGGCTTTGCATGGGGTTGCTTTCGCAATGAATCACGGTGTTGGTTAAAGGTGTTGTACTCCCTGACAAAAGCTTTTTGCAAAATTATCATTTGTTTTTTAACTGACAAATTTTTTTTGGAAATTTTTTTTGAAGTTTTCGTCTGCGAGCACTGTTTTGAGGCTGTTGTGGCGGTTTCTTCAGCATATTAACGGCATGTGGAAGGGAAAAATTATATTCCCGGGAATTTTTATTGATTTTTTCATCATAATTAAGAAAAGGTTACAGAAATTATGATTAACTTTGCAGACGCATTCGCAATTAGAGAAATTTTTCCGTAATACGGCATACCTCTACTGCGAATTTTTCCGTTATCTACATATATTATCTCAGAAATTTTTTCCGTCATTTACCATATATCATCTCACATGAGCATCGGAATCAAAGTAAAGAAAGGCCTTGACCTGCACATTGCCGGCGCCATTGCCGAGTGCGCCGCTCCGAGCAGCTGTCAGGTGTCGACCGTGGCCCTGGTGCCCGACGATTTCATTGGCATCATCCCCAAGATGGAGCTCCGCGAGGGAGACCCCGTCGAGGCCGGCCAGCCTCTTTTCCACAGCAAGGCCGACGAGGCCCTGAAAATTGTCAGCCCGGCCTCCGGCAAGCTCAAAGCCGTGGTCCGCGGTGAACGCCGCAAAATCCTCCGCGTCGAAGTGGAGGTCGGCACCGGCGCGGCCCGCAAATTCCCCGTCGACGGCGTCCTGCAGAAAGCCGACAAGGCCCGCGAACTGCTGCTGACATCCGGCCTCTGGTCCATGATGCGTCAGCGCCCCTACGACATCGTTCCCGCCGCAGCCGCCGAATTCCGCGACATTTTCGTCGCCGGGTTCGACCACGCTCCCCTGGCATGGAATCCCACAGACTTCGACGCTGCCGCCGTCAAGGAGCTCGAGGCCGGTGTAAAGCTCCTCAAACTCCTCACCAAGGGTGACGTTTACATTTCGCGCTCTGCCCTTCAGCAGCTTCCCGACCTCAAGGAGGCCGTGATGGTCGACGTCGAAGGCCCCTACCCCGCCTCGAACGTCGGCACCGTAATCGGCGCCGTCAAGCCTGTGAACAAAGGGGAGACCGTCGGCTGCCTGAGCATCAGCACCCTCCGCCGTATCGGCCACCTTGCCCTCACCGGCGAGCTCGACTGCACAACCGTCGTAGCCCTCACCGGCTCGGAAGTCGCCGAACCCTGCCTGCTGAAAACGCTCATCGGCGCATCTCTCAGCGATCTGCTCCCCGGCCACCTGAAAAATGAAGGACACCACGTTCGCATCATCTCGGGCAACGTACTGACCGGCATCAAGGTCGACGCTGACGGATACCTGCGCATGCCCTACAACCAGATTACCGTGATTCCCGAAGGCGACGACGTCGACGAATTCATGGGATGGGCATCCTTCTCCCCCTCGAAGCAGAGCACCAGCCCCACATTCCCGGGTCACTTCCTGATGCACAAGATTTTCAACCCCGACGCCCGCTTGCTCGGCGGCCGCCGCGCGATGATCATGAGCGGACAGTACGACAAGGTCTTCCCGATGGATATACTCCCCGAATACCTCATCAAAGCCATCTTGGCCAAGGATATCGACAAAATGGAGCAGCTCGGCATCTACGAGGTCGCTCCCGAAGATTTCGCCATGGCCGAATATGTCGACACATCGAAGCTCGAGCTTCAGAAGATTGTCCGCGAGGGACTCGACTATCTCCGCAAGGAGCTGTCGTGATTCCGCCGCGCTGCCTCCGCCTGATTCCACCCACGGTTCCGGATGGATTCTCCCAACGGTCCCGGCCGGATTTCTTCCGGCAATCAGTCGCACATATTATTATATGTGTATCCCGTGAATCCCGGCGGAAAACGGCCGCACCGCAGACGCAATCTCACCACGTCTATCTTTAACTCAAATTTCGCAAACCATAAAACGTCATAGCGTTGAAAGCACTCAAAAAATTAATGGACAAAGCCCGTCCGGCCTTCGAACCCGGCGGTAAACTCCACGCCTTCCGCTCCGTGTACGAAGGTTTCGACACCTTCCTTTTCACACCCCGGGAGACGTCACATTCGGGCGTACATATCCATGACTCCATGGATTCCAAGCGCACGATGATCACTGTCATCGTGGCCCTGCTCCCCTGCTTCATCTTCGGAATGTACAACACCGGCTATCAGCACTGGCTGGCCGCCGGAGCCACCACGTTCCCCTTCTGGGAGCTGCTCTTCTACGGATTCTTCAAGATTCTTCCCGCACTGGTTGTCACCTACTTCGTCGGCCTCGGCATCGAATTCATCGTAGCCCAGTGGCGCGGCGAGGAGATTCAGGAGGGCTTCCTGGTCACCGGTATCCTGATTCCGATGATTTGCCCCATCGAGACCCCGCTGTGGATGATCGCCGTAGCCACCGCCTTCTCGGTAATCTTCGTCAAGGAGGTTTTCGGCGGCACAGGCTACAATATATTTAATGTGGCGCTGGTAACCCGCGCGTTCCTCTTCTTCGCCTATCCCGCCCAGATGAGCGGCGACAAGGTGTTCGTCGCCGGTGACTCCGTGCTAGGCATGGGGAGCACAGTCGACGGTCTGACCTGCGCTACCCCTCTGGGGCAGATCGCAACCTCCGGCGCCGAGAACGCCCAGCAGGTAGCCGCCGCGCTGACCAACTCGGCGGGCGACCCCATCTCGATGTGGGATATGTTCCTGGGTCTCATCCCCGGTTCCTTCGGTGAAACCTCCACCCTGTTCATCCTCGTGGGCGCAGTGATTCTGCTCCTTTCGGGCATCGCCTCCTGGCGCATCATCTTCTCGGCCTTCGCCGGCGCCGCCGTCATGTCGCTGGTAGCCAACTGTTTCGCCACCCCGACCTATCCGGCATCGTTCCTGACCGTCGGCGAGCAGCTCTGCCTCGGCGGCTTCGCCTTCGCCGCAGTCTTCATGGCTCCCGACCCGGTAACCTCCTGCCGCACCAACACCGGCAAATACATCTACGGTTTCCTCGTCGGCGTCGTGGCCATCATTATCCGCACCTACAACAACGGCTATCCCGAAGGAGCCATGCTCTCCGTGCTCCTGATGAACGCCCTGGCTCCGCTGATCGACTACTGCGTGGTCGAAGCCAATGTGCGCCGCCGTCTGGCCCGCGCCAAAGCCGCAGCCGGCCCGGAAGCCTGAGTTTCAGACATCTAACTTAAGTCATTCTTCCACTCAACTCTTCGAGAAAAATGATTAACAAACAAAGCAACGTCTATACGATTGTCTACATAACGGTGCTCGTCATTGTGGTAGGCGCGGCCCTGGCCTTCACCTCCATGGCCCTCAAAGACCGCCAGAACGAGAACAAGCAGGCCGACAAGAAAGGCCAGATTCTCGAGGCTGTGCACATCTCCTCCACCCGCGAGACCGTAATCGAAGACTTCAACAAATACATCACCCGCCAGTTCGTGGTCAACAGCAACGGCGAGGAAGTCGACGGAGTCGACGCATTCAACATCGACGTGGCCGCTCAGGTCAAGCTCCCCGTGGAGCAGCGCCAGCTCCCCGTCTACGAGTGCAAGCTCCCCGAAGCAGGAACCAAGTACATCATCCCCCTGGCAGGCATGGGCCTCTGGGGTCCCATCTGGGGCTACATCGCCTTTGACGACAACGGCTCCACAATCTACGGCGCGTTCTTCGACCATCAGGGCGAAACCCCGGGTCTGGGCGCCGAGATCACCAAGCCGGCCTTCACCGACCAGTTCGAGGGTCTCAACGTGTTTAAAGAGGGCAACTTCTACCCCGTTGAGGTTGTGAAGAAGGGCCAGAAGCCCCTTAACGCCGATGTCGACTTCGTCGACGGTATCTCCGGCGGCACAATCACCTCCAAGGGTGTCAGCGCAATGTTCAACGACTGCCTGACCCCCTACAAGGCATGGCTCGAAAAGCTCGCTGACGCCGACACCGCCGACGCAGCTCCGGCCGCCGACGGTTCGCGCACCTTCGAGCTCATCGACCCCAACGGCCAGGTTATCGACACAATCACCATCAAGCCCAACGAGAGAATCGCAGCCGATCTCAAGGCCGGCAAACTCAAGGCCTCGATCAACGACTGACATTCTCCGGCAACCCTTTCCCTAAAATGAATTTCCAACGCCATAAATCATAACCCATGGCAGAAAAAATCAGCAATAAGCAGATATTCTTCAACCCCTTCTCGAAGAACAATCCCGTCATCGTGCAGGTGCTCGGCATCTGCTCCTGCCTGGCTGTCACCGCCAAGCTCGAACCTGCGATGGTGATGGGCATCTCGGTGATTGCCGTCCTGGCTTTCTCGAACGTCATTATTTCGCTCATCCGCAACACCATCCCGACCAACATCCGCATCATCGTGCAGCTCGTGGTGGTCGCCGCTCTTGTAATCATCGTCAACCAGCTCCTGCTGGCCTACGCCTACGACGTGAGCAAGCAGCTCTCGGTGTTCATCGGCCTGATTATCACCAACTGTATCCTCATGGGCCGTCTCGAGGCCTTCGCCATGGGCAACAAGCCCTGGCCCTCGTTCCTCGACGGCATCGGCAACGGCATCGGTTACGCCATAATCCTGATCATCGTCGGTTTCTTCCGCGAGCTCCTCGGTTCCGGCACACTGATGGGCTACGCCGTCATCCCCCAGAGCTGGTATGAGGCCGGTTACGCCAACAACGGCCTGATGATCCTCCCCCCGATGGCCCTGATCGTGGTAGCCTGCATCATCTGGGTACACCGCTCCGTTAACAAAGACCTCCAGGAAAAAGCCTGATTTGCTCATCCCCAAACAGAAGTAACTGAAAATGGAAAACTTGAATCTTTTCATCCGGTCGATTTTCGTCGACAACATGGTGTTCGCCTACTTCCTGGGAATGTGCTCCTTCCTGGCCGTCTCCAAGAACGTCAAGACCGCCTTCGGTCTGGGCGTCGCCGTCACCTTCATGCTCATCGTCTCCCTTCCGGTCAACTACCTGCTCGAGAACTACGTCCTCAAAGCCGGCGCCCTCGTATGGCTCGGCGAAGAGTTCGCCGAAGTGGACCTGAGCTTCCTCTCGCTGATTATGTTTATCGCCGTGATCGCCTCCATGACGCAGCTCGTGGAGATGACAGTCGAGAAATATTCCCCGTCGCTCTACGCCTCGCTGGGTATCTTCCTGCCGCTGATCGCCGTTAACTGCGCCATCCTCGGCGGCTCGCTGTTCATGCAGCAGCGCGAATTCGCCAACGCCTGGACCGCCACCTGCGCCGGCGCCGGATGGGGCCTCGGCTGGCTTCTGGCCATCACCGCCATCGCCGCCATCCGCGAACGCGTGGCCGAATACTCCAACGTTCCCAAGGCGCTCCGCGGCATCGGCATCACCTTCATCCTCTGCGCTCTGATGGGCATCGCCTTCATGAGCTTCCTCGGCATCAAACTGTAATCCACCCCAGAAATCGCATCCACAATGATATCACTTCAATCTACACTCTGGCCTACGGTGATAGGCGGAGTCGGAATCTTTCTGGTAATCACCCTTCTGCTGGTGATTATCCTCCTGGTGGCTAAGAAATACCTGGTAAGCTCGGGCAACGTCACCGTAACAATCAACGGCGACAAGAAGGTGGAGGTTGCTTCAGGGCAGCCCCTGCTGACAGCCATGGCCACTCAGAATGTGTTCCTCCCCTCGGCCTGCGGCGGAAAAGGCTCCTGCGGCCAGTGCAAGGTGCAGGTTACCGAAGGGGGCGGCGAAATCCTCCCCACCGAAACCGTCCACTTCACCCGCAAGGAAATCAAGGACGACTGGCGTCTGGCCTGCCAGGTGAAGGTCAAGAACGACCTCGCCATCAAGGTGCCCGCCTCGATCCTCGACATCAAGGAATACGAATGTACCGTTGTTTCCAACAACAACGTCGCTACCTTCATCAAGGAGTTCATCGTGGCTCTCCCCAAGGGTGAACACATGAACTTCATCCCCGGTTCCTACGCCCAGATCAAGATTCCCCCCTTCAAGATCGACTACGACAAGGACATCGACAAGGCTTCGATCGGCGAGCAGTATCTCCCGGCATGGAAGAAGTTCGGCCTGTTCGACCTCAAGTGCGTCAACCCAGAACCCACCGTCCGCGCCTACTCCATGGCCAACTATCCCGCTGAGGGTGACCGCTTCATGCTGACCGTCCGCATCGCAACTCCTCCCTTCAAGCCGAAACCCGAAGTCGGATTCATGGACGTGAACCCCGGTATCGCATCGAGCTACATCTTCACCCTCAAGCCCGGCGACAAGGTGCTCATGAGCGGCCCTTACGGCGACTTCCACCCCATCTTCGACACCAAGAACGAGATGATGTGGGTCGGCGGCGGCGCAGGTATGGCCCCGCTCCGCGCCCAGATCATGCACATGACCAAGACCCTGCACACCACCGACCGCAAGATGAACTTCTTCTACGGCGCCCGCGCCCTCAACGAAGTGTTCTACCTCAACGACTTCCTCGAACTGGAGAAGGAATTCCCCAACTTCAAGTTCCACCTGGCCCTCGACCGTCCCGACCCCGCTGCCGACGCAGCCGGCGTGAAGTACACCCCCGGTTTCGTTCACCAGGTAATCTACGACACATATCTCAAAGACCACGAGAATCCCGAAGACATCGAATACTACATGTGCGGCCCCGGCCCGATGAGCAATGCTGTCAACAAGATGCTCGACTCCCTGGGCGTCGCCCCCGAAA
Organism: uncultured Muribaculaceae bacterium; assembly: GCA_902494515.1. GTDB lineage: Bacteria > Bacteroidota > Bacteroidia > Bacteroidales > Muribaculaceae > UBA7173. The sequence continues at coordinate 14,923 of CABUTS010000058.1, forward strand.
ACATCCACTACGACAACTTCGGCGGCTGATGATCCGGATTTCCGAAAATATCGACCTCAAAGAGATGACCACATTCGGCATACCGGCCGAATGTGGCCGTCTCATTGAATTTGACGACTATACCCGCGATCTCCCCGAGCTCAACCGCCGGGGATTGCTCAAGGACGCCTTCATCATCGGCGGCGGCTCCAACCTGCTGCTGAAAAGCGACCTCAGGCACCGCACATTCCTGCGTCCCGCTCCTGTGGACATCAACGGACCCCGGAATCTCGCAGATATCAGCCAGCCTTGCCTGACCCTGACACTGCCCGCCGGAGTGCGACTCGACGACGCCTGCCGCCTGACGGCCGAAGCCGGGTTCTGGAAGCTGGTAAACCTGAGCGGGATCCCCGGCACCGTCGGCGGAGCCGCCGTGCAGAACGTCGGAGCCTACGGTGTGGAGTTCAAGGATGTCGTCAGCTACGTCACCTGCTACTCCCCCGCCGAAGACCGCTTTCTCGAACTCAGCGCCGAAGAATGTCGCTACGGCTACCGCGACTCGATTTTCAAGCATCTCCCCGAGGGCCAGGAGCTTATAGTCTGCTCTGTGACTTTCCGGCTCGAAAAGCATCCCGAGCATCCGCTCAACCTCTCATACCGCGGTCTGCGCGTATTCCTTGCCGGCAAACTCGGTCTCCCCGCCGACGCCACCGCAGGGGAAATCGAGGAAGCCCTGAAAGCAAAGGACCTCTTCTCACCCTCATGCATCTCCGGCTTCATCCGCGAAATGCGCGACGCCAAGCTCCCCTCCCCCGCTAAAACCGGAAGCGCCGGCAGTTTCTTCAAAAACCCGGTGGTCAATGACGCCGAGTTCGCCGAAGTCACCGACCGCTGGCGCAGCCTCTCGGGCGACCCCGAAGCCACCGTCCCGGCCCACGACGTCCCGGCCGAAACTCCCCGAATGGCCGAAGCTCACGCCAAAGACGAAGCTTCCGCCAAAGACAATGCTTCCGGGAAAGACGAAACAACCGTGGAAAAGAAGCGGTTCCACAAACTTTCAGCCGCATGGCTCATCGACCATGCCGGCTGCAAGCCCCTGACCGTCGGCGGAGCCGCCCTCTGGCCGACCCAGCCCCTGGTTCTGGTCAACGCCTCCGGCAAAGCCACTGCCGCTGATGTCCTCGCGCTGGAGCAGATGGTCATCGACAAAGTGAAAACCACCTTCGGCGTCAGCCTGTCGCCCGAAGTGATTCACGTATGATGCCTGATTTCCAAGTCTGAATCCATCCCACGTTTTCACGTCTGAATCCGTTCCCCATTTATTAACTCATAACCCATTCCCATGTCATCATTCCTTATCGAAGGTGGTCGCCAACTCCACGGCGAAATAACCCCGCAAGGCGCCAAAAACGAAGCCCTGCAGGTTATCAGCGCCGTTGTCCTCACCTCCAAGCCTGTTGAGATTTCAAACGTCCCCGAAATCCGCGACGTCATGAATCTCATAGCCATACTTCAGCTCATGGGAGTGAAGGTAAACCGCGTCGACAAAGGCCACTACATATTTCAGGCCAACGAAATCGACAGCGAATACGTTCTCAGCGAAGATTTCATTCAGCGTGCCGCCGGCCTGCGCGGATCAGTACTGCTGGTCGGTCCGCTACTGGCCCGTTTCGGCAAAGCATATTTCCCCAAACCGGGCGGCGACAAAATCGGCCGCCGCAAGGTTGACACCCACATCCAGGGGTTCATAAACCTCGGCGCCGAATACAGCTACGACGCCACCCGCCGCGCCTATCTCCTCAAAATCCCCGAGGGAAAAAAACTGCGCGGATGCTACATGCTTCTCGACGAAGCCTCCGTCACCGGCACAGCCAATATCATCATGGCTGCCGCCTATGCCGACGGTCCCACAACTATATATAACGCCGCCTGCGAACCATACGTGCAGCAGCTTTGCAACCTCCTCAGCCAGATGGGATGCCGCTTCGATGGAATCGGCTCCAACCTGCTGACTGTCTACGGCTTCAACGGCACCCCCGAAGGGGGCGTGCACCGCATCCTCCCCGACATGATCGAGGTCGGGAGCTTCATAGGCATGGCCGCGCTCACCCGCAGCTCCCTGACCATCAAGGATGTAAGCTACCGCAACCTCGGCATCATTCCCGAAAGCTTCCGGCGTCTCGGAATCACCGTGGAGCAGCGAGGCGACGACATCTTCATCCCCGCCCAGGAGAATTACGTCATCGACACCGCCCTCGACGGCTCGATCATGACCATTGCCGACGCCCCCTGGCCCGGACTGACCCCCGACCTGCTCAGCGTAATGCTCGTAGTGGCCACCCAGTGCCGCGGCAGCGTCCTCATCCACCAGAAAATGTTTGAAAGCCGACTCTTCTTTGTCGACGGCCTCATCGACATGGGTGCCCAGATTATCCTCTGCGACCCCCACCGCGCCGTTGTCATCGGCCACGACCATAAATTCACCCTCCGGGGCAACAAGATGAACTCCCCCGACATCCGTGCCGGCATCGCCCTGCTCCTCGCCGCCATGTCGGCCAAAGGCACCAGCATCATCGGCAACATCGAGCAAATCGACCGCGGCTACGAAGACATCGACAACCGCCTGAACCTCCTCGGCGCCTCGATCACCCGCATCGACTGACCCCTCTCCCCTC
>CABUTS010000059.1 GCA_902494515.1 uncultured Muribaculaceae bacterium
CAGGCTTCCGTTTTACCTTGGTGCCCGCAGGCTTCCGTTGACGTTCTGTGTCAGGCCTTTAGGCCTCCGTTTGAAGTTCAGGATGTTGGTTCCGTTAGTTCAGTGCAGTTCCGTGTTAAATACCTGACTATAAGTTAGATAAGTTTTACCGGCGAGGGTTACGTGCCAAAGGCACGTCCGTACGGGGGGACTACTTTTTGGGGACAGGGGGGATGTCGGCAGGGGGAGTTGTCGAGGTTTTGTCGTCGGCGGGCTTCTCTTCGCGGGCTTCTACGTCGATAACGTCGTTGCCGGCAGCATCGGAGGCGGTAGAGACTTCCAAGGAGGAGGTATCTGAGGCGGAGGCGTCAGAGGCGGAAGCATCGGAGGTGGCTGCAGCGGCTTTCGCGGCCTTTTCGGCCTTCTCGGCAGCTTCCTGAGCGGCGAGGATTTCGTCGGTGCGGGATGTCCAGCGGCGCTTGCCGAAGATTTTCTCCACATCTTCCGTGAAGATTACCTCGCGCTGATAGAGGACGTCGGCAAGTTCATTGTGCCCCTTGGCGTACTCCTTCAGGATAGCCTTGGCGCGCTCATACTGCTCGCTGATGATGCGCGAAACCTCCTCGTCGATGGCCCGGGCGCGGTCCTCGCTGTAAGGTTTGGTGAAGCCGTAGGCCTGACCGGTGGAGTCGTAATACGACAGGTTCGGCAGGTTCTTGCTCATACCGTAATATACCACCATGGCGTAGGCCTGCTTGGTCACGCGCTCGAGGTCGTTGGCGGCGCCGGTGGAAATCTGGCCGAGGAAGAGCTCTTCGGCAGCACGGCCGCCGAGAGTGGCGCACATCTCATCGAGCAGCGCCTGCGACGGGGTAATCTGGCGCTCCTCGGGGAGATACCACGCTGCGCCGAGGGCCTTGCCGCGCGGAACAATGGTTACTTTGATCAGCGGGTTGGCGTAGCGGAGGTTCCAGGAGACGGTGGCATGGCCGGCTTCGTGGCAGGCGATGGAGCGTTTTTCCTCCTCGGTGGTAATCTTCGAGCGTTTCTCGAGACCGCCGATGATTCGGTCAACGGCGTCGATAAAGTCCTGACGCTGAACGACCTTCTTGTTGTGGCGGGCGGCAATCAGGGCGGCTTCGTTGCAGACGTTGGCGATGTCGGCACCGGAGAAACCGGGGGTCTGACGGGCCAGCAGGTCTACGTCTACGGACTCGTCGGTCTTAATCCCCTTCAGGTGGACGTTGAAGATGGCCACACGGTCGGGGAGTTCGGGAAGCTCAACATAAATCTGACGGTCGAAACGGCCTGCGCGGAGCAGCGCCTTGTCGAGGATGTCAGCACGGTTGGTGGCGGCCAGGATGATGACACCGCTGTTGGTGCCGAAGCCGTCCATCTCCGTAAGCAGCTGGTTCAGAGTGTTTTCGCGCTCGTCGTTGGAACCCATGTTGGGGTTCTTGCCACGGGCACGGCCCACGGCGTCGATTTCGTCAATGAAGACGATACAGGGGGCTTTCTCCTTGGCTTTCTGGAAGAGGTCGCGGACACGCGAGGCGCCGACGCCGACAAACATCTCCACGAAGTCGGAACCCGACATGGAGAAGAACGGCACGTTGGCTTCCCCCGCTACGGCCTTGGCTAACAGAGTCTTACCTGTACCCGGAGGGCCTACAAGCAGGGCGCCCTTGGGTATCTTGCCGCCCAGGTCGGTGTAGCGCTGCGGGTTCTTCAGGAACTCCACGATCTCCTCGATTTCGGTCTTGGCCTCGGAGAGACCGGCAACGTCGCTGAACGTAACCTTCGGACCGTCCTTGTCGAACATCTTCGCCTTGGACTTGCCGACGTTGAACACTCCGCCGGGACCGCCGCCGTCGCGGCCGTTCATCCGCCGCATGATGTAGAACCAGAAGACTATCAGCAGGATAATCGGGCCGAACGACCAGAGATAGGCCGACCAGTCGGAGCCTGCGTCATATTCCACCGGACCGGTGTAGGTGCCGTCGGCTTTCCATAGGTCGAGCTTGCGGTCGAAGGCGTCGCTCGAGGGGATTTTGGCGTACAGCGACACCTTCGAGTCATCCTTCAGCTGGTTCGGGTCGAACTGCTTCCGGGCCAGCGAGTCGGAGAGGAGCACCTGAGCTTCCTCCCCTTTTTTATGGACTATGATTTTGGTGATGCCGTGGTCGCGGACGTTCAGGGAGTCGGTGATTATATTTTCAAGTTCGGAGTACGACACCTCTTTCGACACCGAATGGTCGTCGAGGTATAACATTCCCACCAGAAAGAAGATGATGACCGCATACATCCAGAACATGCTGAACTTTATCTGCGGTTTCTTCTTCGGGGAGTTGGCCGGGGGTGTAGGGTTAGCCATATTTAATCGGAGTTATCAGTCTAAGTCGGGAATACGGGTGATGGGGGCATCGGCCCAGAGTTCCTCGAGGTTATAAAGCTGGCGGGTTTCGCGGGTGAAGACGTGGACAAGGGTCGAACCGTAGTCGATCACAATCCACTGGGCGTTGCGGTAGCCGTCGTAGTTGTATGGTTTAATGCCGTAATTTTCAAGGAGATACTCGCGCACGGAGTCGGCGATGGCCGCCACTTGCTGCGATGAGTTACCCTGACAGATGATAAATTCGGAAGTCGGAGCAGACTCGATTCCCGAGAGGTCGACCACGGCGATTTCGCGGCCTTTGCGTTCCTGGATCCCCTCGATGATGAGCGGGCGGAGCTGCTCGATGGATGTTGGTTTTGTAGCTGTATTGGAGTCTATCATTAGCGGTATTGTCGAATTATTTGCAAAACGGGCAATTATGTCGAATTGTTTGCAAAGTTAACAAAAATGTTGAAACGTTGCTAAAAAGTTTTTCACTTCTTACCAAATATAACAAAAATCAGGCCAAAAAGTCCGATGTTCCACTGCTTTTTTCAAATCGATGTTCCCCTGCTTTTTCCGAATCACTGATAGCGCATGGTGGTGGCGGGGGAAATGCGCGACACCATCGTGGCGGGCACTAAGAGCAGCAGAGCCGCGAGGAGCAGGGCCCCGAGGTTGACAGCAAGTATCTGGGTAATAGTCAGTTGCATCGGCACATAGGCCAGGTAATATGCCTCGGGGTCAAGGGGGAGCAGGTGCCATTTCCACTGCGCGAACACTATGCCGAGGCCCACGATGTTGCCGTAGAGCATCCCGGGAAGCACGACTTTGACGCCGAGCAGCTCGAAAATCCGGCGCACCTGGCGGTTGGTGGCGCCGAACGATTTCAGTATACCTATCATCCTGACTCTCTGCAAGATAAGGATAAACACACAGCTGATTAGCGTGAAGCCGCTGACCAGCGCCATGATTATCAGGATCACAACGACGTTGGCGTCGAGAAGCGCCAGCCAGTTGAAATACATCGCCCCGGCGTCGAAGACCGTAAGCAGGCTCATCGGCGCCGTCAGCTGATTGCTGGCGTAGAGCGGAAGCAGCCGCGCGTGGAGGGTCGTGGCCGCCGTCTGCACCGAATCCATAGCGATGCCGCGGAGCTCGATGCGGTCAGCGCCCCCCTCGGGAATCCGGCGAAGCCGCTGAAGCATGGCAAAGGGTACGTAGGCCGTCAGCCGGTCGTAGTCGCCGAAGTTGCTGGAATAGATGCCGCTGACGGTTAACCGCCGCATTTTCAGGCCGTTGTCGAGGAAGAAACAGGCGTCGAGCTTGTCGCCGGGCTTCAGACCGAGCTTCCCGGCGGTGTCGCGGGAAATCAGCAGGTCGGTGGGCTTTTCAGGGAGCGTCCCCTCGAGCAGATTGGAGCGCTCGAAGGCGAAATCGTGCCCTTCGTCGTAAGCCACGAGGTTCACGCCGGCAAACTGCTCGGGGGTCTTCAGAATCGTCGGCTGGGTCAGCACCCTCGCTACCGACGCCCCGGGACAAGCCTCAGATATCGCCTCGCTAAGTTGTGGCTGGAGACTGACAAGCGGCAGGGAATCAGACAGTTCCGGCACGGCCGCCAACGTGATGGCGGCATTGAACCCCATCACCTTCTCGCGGATGCCGCTCTTGAAACCCGACACCACGGCAATCGTGATAATCATCACCGCAACAGCCAACGCCACGCCCCCCACGGCGATACCCACCGCGGGTGAACGCCGCTGACCGTCGCCTGGCGACAGCCGCAGCCTTCCGGCTATAAACAATTCCGTCTTCATCTACTGACGCGGCCCGAAACCGCAGCCCGGTAATCGAGGCCAAAAATTTTGGTATACAAATAATTTATGCAAAATTAGCCAAAATCCGTGACATAACCGCAATCCCCCCTTAAAAAAAGCAAATATTTCCCTGGAAGCCTGACGGAAGCCCGATGGAAGCCTGACGCCTGACGTACGGATGTCAGTTGGAAAAGCTCCCGGAGATTACAGACTTAACTGCCAGATGGTCATCAAGCAGCCCCCGGCAGGGCAAGGCCAAAGGCCTTGATGTTTACCTAACCGGGGCTTTGCGCCCCGTCAGGGGAGCATAGCCCCGGACCCGGTCAGCCCACAACGGGTGAAGGCCGAAGGTCTTCATGATCAGCAAGTTTGCTTTATCTGCAATGTTATCTGCCACAAGTATTTAATATCGATTGTTGCTCTATTTACACGGAGCTGCACGGAGCTGCACGGAACTATCATCCTGAACTTCAAACGGAGGCCTAAAGGCCTGGCGCGGAACGACAACGGAAGCCTACGGCACTCCCAAGTTTGCCACCCCGAAGGCTTCCGTTAACGTTCAGGAGCGGCAGCTCCGCAATGGTTCGGTTTGACGTTCCAGACAAATTTGCTTCCGTTAGTTCCGTATAGTTCCGTGTTAAAAAGCCATCTGCGGGGGACAGTCCGTATGTTTTTGTAGAGAAGCCCCTCGGCACGTACGGACGGAGAGAGATGGGATTTTGTGATTTTAGGAAGATTCGGCTATTTTTTGGGAAATTTCAGAAAACCAACATCCCCCGAATTTCCGTTATATAGATGAGAGATTACATCACAGTTCAACTTCGAGGCTCGCCGGCGCTCTCTTTTCGTCACGTAAGCAATGCCGACGCCGGCGCCTTTTTAATTTATGAGAAAGTGAGACTTAACAAATACATCAATAGATATCGCCTCTGTTTGCTCCGTGGAATTTTCGGAGTCCTGTTCGTAGCCTTGGCCGGGTCAGCCGAGGCTCAACCCGACGCCCCAACAGAAACCCAGACAGTCGCAACAGAAGTCCACCCCGCGACCACGGAAGCCCAGCCCGCTGACTCCACCGCAACGGAAGCGCAAAACGTCGCAACAGAAGCAGCCGACTCCATTCATGCCCCCGGCAAATCGGAGGTGCTCGTGAAGTCCTCCCCCACGACCATCAAGGTAACCGTCGACCCCAACGACGAGGAGATGAATCCCCCCGAACCACCGGTGCTCGCCGGCAACCCCCTCGGCGTCGACACTCTGCTCACCCTCAACTTCCGTCCGCAGACGATCTACGCCCGACCGGCGTCGCTGACCTACTCCGACCCCTGGTGGCACGGACTGTGGGTCAACACCGCCGTCTACGCCGGGGCGTTCGTCGGCACACTCTTCGTGCTGGAATGTCTCCCCGAGGACGCCACCTCCTGGAACCGCGCCGAGATTCAGAAGGACCACTTCTACACCCGCTGGTTCAACAACATCTTCAAGCGCGGCCCCGAGTGGGACCACGACAAATTCTACTTCAACTATATCCTGCACCCCTACGCCGGCGCCGTATACTTCATGGCAGCGCGCACCTGCGGCTTCAACTTCTGGCAGTCAATGCTTTACGCTACCTGCATCTCGACCATAGGCTGGGAATTCGGCATCGAGGCCTGCATGGAACGCCCTTCGTATCAAGACATTTTCATCACGCCGTTAGTGGGTTCGCTGATGGGCGAAGGGTTCTACCGCCTGAAACGCATGATTGTCGACCGCGACTACTATGTGCTCGGCTCAAAGGCCATCGGCCACATACTCGCCTTCTTCCTGGACCCCGTCAACGAAATCGTAGGACTGCTCAGCCCCGGCACCTGCCGCAACCTCGGCCCCGGCTGCATCAGCTCGAAGCCCCTGCTGATCCCCTCTCCCGGCAACAGCGCCCTTCCCGCCGTCGGCATCTCCGTCTCCGCCGGATTTTAATGGGGCTATTCCTTCAGGCGGGAATCGATGATGATGGTCACCGGGCCATCGTTGACCAGCGACACCTGCATGTCGGCGCCGAAGACGCCCCGCTGCGTGGTCCGCGAGGTCAGTATCGACATCTCGTCGCAAAACTGCTCGTAAAGCGGCACGGCCAGCTCGTGGCCGGCAGCACGAATGTAGCTCGGGCGGTTCCCCTTTTTCGTGCTTGCCGTGAGGGTGAACTGGCTGACTGCCAGGACTTCGCCCCCGACCTCGCTCACCGAGCGGTTCATCACTCCGTTTTCGTCATCGAAGATTCGCATGGCCGAAGCCTTGCGGGCGAGCCACGAAGCATCGTCGGGGGTATCCCCCTGCTCCACGCCCACGAGAATCATCAGCCCGGCGCCGATTTCGCTCACCGTCTTCCCTTCGATTTCAACCTTCGCGCGGCTGACCCGCTGTATTACAAGTCGCATAACTTATTCATGTTCTGATATTTATTCAACCGGCTGAGCATCGGGAAGCATCGCCGCGAAGTTGTCGGCCAACTCGTCGAGAGACGCGGCATTGGCCCCGGTCATCCGGGTTCGGATGGTGACGACCGGTTCGGCGACGGTCATCCCGGGCATTGCCTCGACTTCGGCGCGCATCAGCTTGCCCGCCATCGGGGCCCAGCTGCCGTTTTCAACCAGCGCCACGGGGCGGTTGCGGTAGCCTTTGCTCCTGAGCCGGGCGAAAAGCGAAGCAACCGACGGCATCAGCCCCGCATCGTACGTCGGACTGAAGAACGCCACTCCCCTGCTCGCAAATGCCTGACTGACAGCTTCCGAGAGGTCTGCTCCCGCGAGGTCAAACAGCCTGGCGTCAACGCCTTTTGCCTGCAGCAAGCCGACAAACTGCCGGGCAGCAGCCAGCGTATTGCCGTGGAGCGTGGCGGCGAAAACCGTCACACGGTCGGTGTCGGGTCTGTATTGCCCCCAGGCTTCATAGAGCGGCACAGGATTGAACTCCGCAAGGTCGATGACCGGACCGTGGAGCGGACACAGCTGCCTGATTTCCAGTTTCGCAGCCTTCTTCAGCAGGTTCATGACCTGATTGCCGTATTTGCCGCAGATGTTGGCGTAATAGCGACGGGCTTCCTCGCGCCACTCCTTATATAATATAGAGTAATCGGCCTCGCCGCGGGCAATCCGCAGCGCAAGCGAAGTGCCGAAGGTGCCGAAAGCGTCGGCTGAAAACAGCGTCAGGCTCTTGGGGTCGTAGGTTACCATCACCTCCGGCCAATGGACCATCGGCGCCATGAAGAACTGCAGCTGACGGCTCCCGAGGTCGAGGGTCGCCCCCTCCGTAACAGCCATCACCCTGTCAGCCGCGATGTTGTCGGCGAACTGCCCTAACATCTTTGCGGCGACAGCCGAGCAGACCACCTTGCAGTCGGGATATTTCGCCACGAAAGCCCCGATGGCCGACGAATGGTCCGGTTCGAGGTGCTGAACAATCAGGTAATCGGGCTTGCGGTCCATCTCCCGGAGTGTGGCGTCGAGCGCCTCCTCCCATACCTCGGCCACATCATGGTCGACAGTGTCGAGGACCGCCACCTTCTCGTCAGCGATCAGATAGGAATCGAAACTCATCCCCTCAGTCAGCGGGTACTGATGTTCGAAAAGCTGCTGTCTGAGGTTCGCACAGCAAAAGCCGAGAATTTCAGGGTCATTTCCGACCTGGAAACGGACCACTTCCACACCATTGTTATTTTTAAATCCCTTCATAGTTGAAGCCAAAAAATATTCTTCCGCAAATTTAGCTATTTTACGCGAAAAACTGAAATCTTTCCCTGAAAATCGGAACTACCGCTTCAAATCCCCTAAAATAATTGAAATTTTTTACGTAATTTTTCGCCTCGGCAACCAGCTGAATTTCAACCCCATACCGCTGCAAGCCGTCGCGTAACTGATTTTTGGCCCCGGTCAGCGTTAAAAAAAATTGCCGAAAAGTTTTGCCAGTTCAAAAATAATGCCTAACTTTGCAACGCAATCGGGAAAAACGACCTCCCCGCGGGTCACCTGAAAGCCGAGAACCTTAACAAAATTTGCGAAAATAGCTCAGTTGGTAGAGCACGACCTTGCCAAGGTCGGGGTCGCGGGTTCGAGTCCCGTTTTTCGCTCAAAGAGTTCCATAACGGTTCCTTTAGTACATTTACTTATTGAAATCTTTGCAGCCGGAATCAACCGAGATTCTTTTCAATGCGAAAATAGCTCAGTTGGTAGAGCACGACCTTGCCAAGGTCGGGGTCGCGGGTTCGAGTCCCGTTTTTCGCTCAAAAACTTCACTAACGAATCTCAGCAAACCGGCAGAAGTCTGACTCCCTTTTCGGCTTCAACGCTATTGCAAAGATTAACTTGTCCGGATGGCGGAATTGGTAGACGCGCTACTTTGAGGGGGTAGTGATCATTAGATCGTGTGAGTTCGAGTCTCATTTCGGACACTTGAAAAACCCGCAGCTGTTTCATCAGCTGCGGGTTTTCTGTTTTTATTCTCGCGGGGATCCCCCGCCTAAAAAATTCCGCTTCGCTACATTTTTAAGCCGGGGTTACATGAACAAGAAGGCTTTCAGCCTTCCCTTGCCGGGGGCTTCTTGCTGACCCTCCGGCAACAAGAATTTGTAGCGACGTACGGACGTGCCTTTGGGAGACTGCTGAAAAAATATTTTTGGCTGATTTTAACCGTCTGAGATTTCAATATTTGAAAACGTTCCCGTAGGGGGGTACGAGAGCAAAAATCGAAAAAATAAAAAATGGGTATAAAATCAGCAGTCTCCCTTTGGCACGTAATCCCTGCCAATAGAATTTTATCTTTCTTTAAATCAAGCATTTAACACAGAACTACACGGAACAAACGGAACCTGCATAATGAACTTCAACGGAGGCCTAAAGGCCTGACGCGGAACGTAAAACGGAAGCCTACGGCGGTAAAGCTTTGTCGCCCCGCAGGCTTCCGTTAACGTTCAGGAGCGAAAGCTCCGCAATGGTTCAGTTTGACGTTCCAGAGACAAATTTGCTTCCGTTAGTTCCGTGTAGCTCCGTGTTAAAAAACTCTTCGGCTGGAGGAGTTATCAACCCGTCAGGGAATCCAAAGGTCTATGTTCATGAAGACCTTCGGCCTTCACCCGGTTTGCTTCGGGGGGAGCCCGCCTAAAAAATTCCGCTGCGCTCCATTTTTAAGACGGTTACATGAACAAGAAGGCTTTCAGCCTTCCCCTGCCGTGAGTTCATGCTGACCATCCGGTAGTTAGTTCGACGATTGCCGTAACTTCCGGATGACTATCCGGCAATTAGTTCGACGATTATCAGGGACTTCCCACTGACAGCCAGGCAGTTATTTCGGCAATTATCGGGGCTTCCGGCTGACTATCCGGCAGCAAGAATCTGTAGCGACGTACTGACGTGCCTTTGGGAGACTGCTGAAAAAATATTTTTGGTTGATTTTAACCGTCTGAGATTTCAATATTTGAAAACGTTCCCGTAGGGGGGTACGAGAGCAAAAATCGAAAAATCAAAAATACGGTATAAAATCAGCAGTCTCCCTTAGTAAAGATGGAACATGCGGTCCATCATTTGCCATTTTTCGTCGGCGGTGGCTTCGGCGGAGCAGTCCTGGAAGCGCGACATAAAGGTTTCCCATTCCTGTTGACGGGGCAAGGTGGCAAGCCGGGCCATCGCTTCCTCCCAGTTGAAATCGAGCGGCGTCTCCACTATCATAAAAAGTTTGTTACCGAGTATATAGATTTCCATCTCGAGGATGCCTACCTCACGGATGCCGTCGATCACCTCTTTCCAGATTACACCTTCGGAGTGCGCGTGGCGGTAGTCCTCGATAAATTTCCGGTCCCCCTCGCGCAGCTGCATTGTACGGCAATAGCGCTTGACGGGGACATCATATTGCCTTACCTTGAATCCTTCTGTCATAATCGTTTGATTATCAAATTATATGTTTCTGGCACCATGATAATGTCGGTGCACAACTGCCGAGACCGCATATCATGAATTAATGCAAAGTTACAATATTTCCCGAACTATAACTTCGGCAAAGGTAGAATTTTATAAAGAGGTGAATATCACAGAATCGCAGACCTTCCAGGAGGACTTACACGGGGAACATGTGCACCACACCCGTGGGCTGACCTTCAGCGGTAAGATGCTCAAGGACGGCAGTCGCATGCTTTACCAGCAACCTGACAGGCAGAAGTTTGCCTTCAAGCACAAGCTGCCCGTTTTCGGCTGCTTCAAAATCCGAATCCCCCGAAATTTTGCCTTTGTATACCGAGAGCTGCAATTCCGAATTAATGTCGCGTACTACCAACCGCTTGCGGTTGCAGTCATAAATAATACGGAAATCCGAAAGCAACATAAATTCGATTTTTGGCAGCGACTGTGTATCGGCAGCATGTACGGCCATTGTCGCAGGAAGAGGAACCGCCGATGCGGCTTCCACGCCAGTTGAAGCTAACACCGATGTCTGCATCCTGTCTTCCATCATTGCGTTTGCAATCGGGTTTTCGGCGGTGCTGTCAGGTTTATCGGATACAGACGGCACCGGATTCTCTTTTTCGATATTCGCGGAGGTTTTGTCGGCGGTCGAGGATTCATCTGTGCCGACAGACTTTTCATCGGCACGTGTGACCGTGGAATTCACCGTCTCGTTGCTTCCGTGAATCAGCGCCGACGATATTATGCGTTCCCAAGCCTTTTGCCGGGATACTTGTATCGCCTCTTCGAGGTCTGTCTCCAGCGGTCCCTGAACGCCCAACTTACGGCGCTCGGGCATATCCGGCATTTCTATGCCTTTGTCGACTTTGGCCTTGCCTTCGACGTTTTTCAGACGTAGGAGATTGAAGAGCGAGCGGTCGGCTTCGTGAGCGTTGCGAGCGGCCCATTCATAGAAGCGGATAGAGTCGATATACTGGCCGGCCAGATCCATCTTCTTGCCCAAAGCCAGCAGGAAGGGTGTGGCCAGAACAGTCCGAACATAGCTTTTGAATTCCTTATCGAAATATTTGGAAGCCGAGGAATTCAGAGACGAAGTGTTGAAACTGAATTCAGGAGACATGACCTCGTTGATACGGGATGCGACGTTGTAAATCTCCCTGCGGGCATTGCCTGATGCAGACGTCTGAGAACCGACGATTTCGCTAAGCGCGGCGGCGTTGTCGAATTTGGCCGCCATAATCAAATCCAGCTCATTGCGGTTGAAGCGGGTAACGCTTTCAGGCAGCAAATCGGCAATGACAACCTTTGCTTTTGCCGGATCTTTCTCCAGGCTCAGGTACAGGGCCAGATACTCGCGCCGCTGACGGATGTCGTTGCTGCACGATATAACAGACTCTGCGATCCTTGTTATAATGTCGGTCGACTCGGCACGGATGTCGGCAATCTGATTCTTGCTGAAATCCTGAAAGATTTTTTCGCGCCATTCGCCGGGATAAGCCAGTTCGTAAAACAGGATACGTTTGGGAAAAGAGGTTACCTTGAGTTTGGAGCGGTAATATGCCTTGCAGGTGAACTGCTGACGCTCACAAACCTGAATCAACAGATTGTATTTTTCGTTTTTTTCGAGTATGTCGACGTACTTTGACACCACGAAGTCCTTACTGCTCTGGAATGGCTCTATGTAACCCGCAATAAGATCGAGGGCATCCGTTTCATCTTTGTTCGGGGCCGGGAGAAAGTTGAGCAAGTGTTGCGCCAGGATGCGATAAATGTTCTTTTCGCTTAAGGACTTGGTCTGTTCGAAATTCATCGACAGGTCACAGAGTAAGTCCTTGTATTCAGACAGGCTAACGGCGTTATTGATGCGGTGAGCAAGATGAGTCTTACTGATGTCACCCTTCCCGGAAATGAAGTATTGATCAAGCAGACCAAGTTTGGCCTCGATGTTATCGGCATTTATGCCCAGCCAGCAATATTCGACGGCTTTCACGCATTTATTGGCTTTCTGGAACTCGGATACAGCCTTGTCAAATTCCTGCTCTATGACATAAGCTTCGCCAAGGGCAGAGTGGTATTCGTCGTTTTTGACCCCCTCCTTGTAGCGGGCAGCAACCTGTCGCATCATTGAGGCATCCTGACGGCTGATGGCAAGATTATAGAGTTCTTTTATACCGTTTTCCCAATCCATGGGGTTGCCGGTGTCGCCAACATTGAGGTCCTGCTGAATATTGCCCTGCAGCAGAGTGCCGAGAGCATCCGCGGTCCACTCATTGTAACGGTGGATTGAAACGCGTTCGAGCATCTTCTTTTCAATTTGGGACTTCAGCTGCGAGTCGACTGCGACTCCCCAAAGCGAATCCTTGATATCGTCGTCAATGACAAAAAGGCGTTTCTTGGCTCGCGTAATGGCTACATAGGCGTTGTTAAGGTGGTACTTGGCATCGATTTCAAGATCCACAGCGTCTTTGGAATCGTTCTGCCCATCTAACCAGCTGAAAATGGAATCGGGTCTAAGCAAGCTGTTGCAATCGCCGAAGCCGAAAATGGCCACATTGTCGTATTCAAGGCCTTTTGCCTGCGCGGGATTAAGGACGGTTATCCCCTCTGGCGAACCGTCGTCGTAGAAGCTGATTTTGCCTTTCAGCGGAGAGTTTTCGATATAATCCTTTGCCGACTGCCCCTCGTCGGAGGGGACAATCAGGAATATATTTTTATTTTTGAGCAGCGGCCACACCTCGTCGCTGTTAGGGAAATAATAGACCAACTCACCTTGTTCAGTAAAATAGGTCTGCTGGGGCTGCGACATTTGCCCGAACCTGGAGAAGCGCAGCAACTGCAGACGGTTGCCAAGTTTAACGATTGAACGCGACGAGCGATAATTGTTGACCAGCTGAACAGGTTCTTTCTGAGGCAGTTCCGAGTCATTCCGGTTGATGCGGGCAGCAAGTTGTTTTGTGAAGAACGAGCGCAGCGAATCCCAACTGAAGCCTGTCGGGCTCAGAGTCTGGAATTCATCGCCCGCGAAGACAAAGGGGATTTTGCTGATGGCATCGCAGGTTTCATGTCTACGCTCGACGAGGCTGCTCAGTCCGAGGATGACCTCGAGCTCAATGCGAGTAAAATCCTGCGACTCGTCGCAGAAAACAGCCGAGTAGCTGGGCGACACACAGGTCTGGGTTGGGTCGCTGTCGGACGGGTGTAGACAAAAGCGCACCAGGTCCTGGTCGTCCCAGTACTTTTCGTTGCGTAGCTGGGAGTACCAATTCTTCCATACGTTGTCGTAAACGAATTTGTACACCGGCTTTGAGACCGACATATTGTTGCGGCCAATCTCGTTGTAGTCTTCGGGTGAAAGGCAAGCGTCGCTCTTCCAACCTTTTATGTATGTTTTGATGATGTGCCAGCACAAGCTGGGGCCGTAGCCCTTGAAATTCTGAACTTTGCCGAATTTCTTCTCCCACATCTTGCGGAAACTCGAAAAAGTGATATGCTTGTCATCGGGGAAACGCTCAAGGTCTCGCTCGTTGTTTTCGGCAATCATTTTGCTAATAAGTTTGCCGAAGGTCACAAAACACGTGTCATCGATGAGCGGCTTTATATCGGCCTGGTATGATATGTTCGCTTCCTTTATCTTGTCCTGATAAAGGTGACTGTGACTGAACAGACTCTTTGTCAATCGGCGAGCCGACTCAATCAGGTTGTCGCTGTACGAAAGGTAAAGCGGCGGCATGAGGGTATCGCGGTCGTCGGCATCTTTTCGGGTCTTAAGATATCGCAGCAGAATCTCGGCAAACATATATTGGAGGACGGTGGATTTACCGCTGCCGGCACGTCCGCTGATAAACAGCGGAAAGGTGTCGGATTGGCCAATAACATCACTCTCCTCCGATGACAGGCGCATATTGCTCGAGAAGTCACGCTCCATGTCCTGCCAGTAATCCGGGTCCTCAAGCATAGTGAAGGGGTAGGCACGGCGCGCACCGATGCGGACATCCATATTTTCATTGATATTCTTCTGAAGGTCCTCGAATATAGCGCCCGGGGTTGCAGTATCCTCGTCGTTTATGACACCGGCGAGTATCCAGTCGTTGTAGACAATGCCGTCCTTGTTGCGTATCTGATGATAAAGTACAAGATTGTCGTTGGTGCGACTTCTTGTTTTTTCTATAACCCAATCCGAGTCGCCGACGTTCTGACTTTCATTTTCGATTACCACCTTCAGAAGACACTGGGCATATCGCGAAAAAGACTCCTTGTCGAGAGCTTTGACAAAGTCAATCCAATATCGGCTTTCATAGACAACATCCTGAAACAAGCCCGAATTTATGTCAGAGGGCATATCCAGAAACAAACTCTCAGCGTCGCTCAGAGGTTGCAATTCATCACGTTCCTCGACCTTTTGCGCCGTTAGTTCTTCGCTGTACTGTGCTAATTCGGCGTCCTCCTCGGCTGAGAACTTTATCAAGGACTTCCATTCTGCAGTGTCCCTGCAGCAGTTGTATTTGTCGTCGTATTCGTCATGGTTCAGCGCGTCACGCAACACATACAGATTGAGGTCATCTGACAAATTGAGGCGCTTCCAGACAAAGCGTGTACCACTGTGATTTTTATATTTCTCGATATAGATGTCATCGCCAATTAAAGTAGTGTTGCCGATGAGTTTGGCATGCGGCCCCCTCTTTATTTGCAATTTTTGACTGATTGAAGAATTTCTCGAGCGTTCAAGCTCTCGCTCCCAGTTCTTGGGGATATAAAACAGGTCTTTTTTATTCATAATTGTCAGAAATAATTTTTTTCACAAAGGTAAATAAAAATTTGAGATTTTTACGCCCGGTGCAAAAAAAATGTTGGAAATAGCTTTGCCAAAAATTTCCTCTGGCAAAGGCAGGACTTTATTAAGGGATGAAAATTCCGAAATATTTGTTACCTTTGCCACTGTATACGTTACCTTCAACGACTTAGCATGAAAAAACATATTGCTACATTGATAGTGACAGTCGCCACTGCCGCCTCCCTGCAAATGTCGGCTGAGAAGCGGCTGTCGGAGTATGTCAACCCTTTCATCGGGGCTTCGACAAACACTGAGATTGCCCGCGCGGCTCACGGTCTCGGTAAAACCTTTCCCGGAGCCACAACACCCTTAGGGATGACGCAGGTAAGTCCCAACACCATCACCGGCGGCGACAACGGTCCGGGCTACAGCTTCGAGCATACGACCATCGAGGGGTTCGCCGTCACGCAGATGAGCGGCATCGGATGGTATGGCGACCTGGGGAATTTCCTTGTAATGCCTACCACGGGACCGCTCCACACCTATCGCAGCGAGCCGGCGAATCCCGAAGCCGGCTACCGCTCGCGCTACGATAAGCAGAGCGAACGGGCCACCGCCGGATTCTATGCCGTCCGACTCACCGACTACGACATCTCGGCGGAACTGACCGCCACTCCCCACGGCGCCGTGATGCGTTTCACATATCCCGAAAATCCGCAGTCAAGAATACAGATCGACCTGGCCCGGCGCGTGGGAGGCACTTCCACCCGCCAGTTCGTGGAGCGGGTCGACGACCACACCATTCGCGGCTGGATGCACTGTCCCCCCGAAGGGGGCGGATGGGGCAACGGCAGCGGAAAAGCCAACTACACGGTGTATTTCTACACCACTTTCAGCCGCCCCCTTAGTGCAGTATGGCGTCTGGTCTGTCGACATCCCCGACGGCATGGGCCGGAAACTTCAGGATGTGACATCGCCGGAATTCGCTGCGCTGGTGGCCAACGCACAGATTACCCGTCAACCCCGGAACACGGAGGGGGAACATCTCGGCTTCTTCACCGAGTTCCCAACAGCCGAAGGTGACCAGGTGCTCGTGAAGACCGCGATTTCCTTCGTCAGCATGGAGGGCGCCGAAGCCAATTTCAAGGCCGAACTCGCCGGTGACAGTTTCGAGGATTACCGCGAGCAAGCCGCGACGTTGTGGGACGAGGCTCTGTCGAAAATAACCCTTGCGGGAGGGACCGAAGATGAACGGACCGTGTTCTACACCGCGCTGTATCACACCATGATCGACCCGCGTGACTTCCGCGACGTCACCGGCGAATATATGGGTGGCGACGGCAAGACCCACACGACCGACCTCTTCAAGAAACGCACCATCTTCAGCGGCTGGGATGTGTTCCGCAGCCAGTTCCCCCTGCAGAATATCATCAATCCCGAGGTGGTCAGCGACATGATAAACTCGCTGGTGACACTTGCCGACGAAAACGGCACCGGGGTCTACGAGCGCTGGGAATTCCTCAATGCCTACAGCGGCTGCATGATCGGCAATCCGGCAATCGCCGTCATCCTGGATGCCTGGAAAAAGGGAATCCGCGACTTCGATGTCGACAAAGCCTACGCCATAGCCCGCCGGACGGCCGACAACATCGGCCATCACCCCGAGGGATATACCCCCGGCAGCATTTCGGAGACTCTGGAATACGCCTATTTCGACTGGTGTGTGGGGGAATGGGCCGAAGCTCTGGGCCACGACGAGGATGCCGCGGCTTACAAGGAGCGCGGTCAGGCTTACCGCCGGATTTTCGACAAGAAAAAGGGTTGGTTCCGCGTCCGCAACGCCGACGGCTCATGGGCCGACTGGCCCGCCGAAGGACGCCTGAGGGAGGGCTACGGCTGCGTGGAGAGCAACCCCTATCAGCAGGGAGGGTTCGTGCCCCACGATGTCGAAGGGATGGCGGAAATCATATTACAACCACGCCAACGAGCCGGTTCACCATGTGCCGTTCCTCTTCAACCGGCTCGGAGCACCCTGGCTGACGCAATACTGGACGCGCCGCATCTGCGCGAAGGCCTACCGGAACGACCTTATCGGGCTATGCGGCAACGAGGATGTCGGACAGATGTCGGCATGGTATGTTCTCGCCTCCATGGGGTTCCATCCCCTTTGTCCGGGCGAAACGCGTTACGAGCTCACCGCCCCGGTTTTCGACAGCATCACGATAAAACTTGACCCCCGCTACGCCGCGGCATCGTCGTTCACTATCACCACCGAGGGGAACGGCCCCGACGCCTGCTACATCCGCTCGGCAACCCTCAACGGTGAGCCATACAACCTCTGCTACCTCGACCACTCCGACATCACCGCTGGCGGCCACCTCCATCTCATCCTCTCCCCCACCCCCAACCCCTCCTGGGGCCAGTCCAACTGACCGCAACCATCACAAAATCAATTATTAACACGGAACTGCACTGAACTAACGGAACCAACATCCTGAACTTCAAACGGAGGCCTAAAGGCCTGACACAGAACGTCAACGGAAGCCTGCGGGCACCAAGGTAAAACGGAAGCCTG
>CABUTS010000060.1 GCA_902494515.1 uncultured Muribaculaceae bacterium
CCCTCAACCCTCCCCTCTCGACCCTCCCCCCTCGACTCTCCACTCCAGCCAAAGCGCCATTAACATATTTTAGGCATTTAACACCCAAATCACGCCCTATTTACTCTTTTTAACTTTAAAGGCCGATTTTTAGCATTTATTAGTGAAATTCAACAAATATTTCAGCAAAAATATTTTCACAATTAAAAATATCTCCGTACTTTTGGGGGCAATTTAGCTTATAGCGTCTCAGAGGAGCTGCATCCCGACTGCCAGTCGCCGGTTTCCGAAACATTTCTTGCTCCCATAACCCCTTGGCTGTCAACCTTTGCCAACCTTTGTCCCCGCAAAAGGCTATCACCAGAAAACAACAAAACATTATACTTATTAAAAAAATGAGTGAAATTAAGAAAGCCGATGGCAAACTCGGCGTGTTAGTCGTCGGTCTCGGCGCTGTTTCCACCACTTTTATGACCGGTGTGCTGATGACCCGCAAGGGCCTCGCCAAACCCGTAGGTTCCATGACCCAGTACGACAAAATCCGCGTCGGCGAAGGTGAAAACAAGAAATACCTCAAATACAACCAGATCGTTCCCCTGGCTGACCTCAACGACATCGTGTTCGGCTCCTGGGACGTTTATCCCGCAAACGCTTTCGAATCGGCTATGCACGCCGAAGTCCTCAAAGAGAAGGACATCCTCCCCGTTAAGGAGGAACTCGAGCAGATCGTGCCTATGAAGGCCGCTTTCGACCACAACTACGCCAAGCGTCTCGATGGCGAAAACATTATGGTCGGCAAGACCCGCTGGGAAATGGTTGAACAGCTCCGCGAAGACATCCGCAACTTCAAGAAGGAGAAAGGCGTTGACCGCGTCGTTGTTCTCTGGGCAGCTTCCACCGAAGTTTACGTTCCCGTTGACGAAAACGTTCACATGACTCTCGACCAGCTCGAAAAAGCTATGAAGGCCGACGACAAGGAGCACGTTGCTCCCTCCATGTGCTACGCTTACGCAGCCCTCACCGAAGGCGCTCCCTTCATCATGGGTGCCCCCAACACCACCGTCGACATCCCCGCTATGTGGGAACTCGCCGAGAAGACCAAACTGCCCATCGCAGGTAAGGACTTCAAGACCGGCCAGACCCTCGTTAAGTCCGGTTTCGCTCCCATCATCGGCACCCGCTGCCTCGGCCTGAACGGCTGGTTCTCCACCAACATCCTCGGCAACCGCGACGGTCTCGTGCTCGACGAACCCGCCAACTTCCGCACCAAGGAGGTTTCCAAACTCTCCACCCTCGAGTCCATCCTCGTGCCCGAAGAGCAGCCCGACCTCTACGGCGTTAACTGCGGCGGCGAAGGCAACGACCACAACGGCTACTACCACAAGGTCCGCATCAACTACTATCCTCCCCGCAACGACAACAAGGAAGGCTGGGACAACATCGACATCTTCGGCTGGATGGGCTACCCCATGCAGATCAAGATCAACTTCCTCTGCCGCGACTCCATCCTGGCAGCTCCCCTCTGCCTTGACCTCGTACTTCTGAGCGACCTCGCAGCCCGCAACGGCCGTTACGGCATCCAGCGCTTCCTGAGCTTCTTCCTCAAGAGCCCGATGCACGACTACACCAAGGGTGAAGTACCCGTAAACCACCTCTTCCAGCAGTATGTAATGCTGAAGAACGCCATCCGCGAAATGGGCGGCTACCCCGCAGACGAGCCCATCGACTAATCCCCCCGGCTTACGAACCCCGAATCCCCCGCTGATTAATCGACAGCAACCTATCCACCGATTAATCGCCCCCTATAACCGCGCCCCGAAAGCTCCCCGAGCTTCCGGGGCGCCCTGTTTTTCCCTCCCTCCCCCAAATCGCGCGGCAACCACCAAAGTCGCGCCACAACCCCAAAGTCGCACCTAAACGTACGGACGTGCCTTTGGCACGTAACCACCGACAATATAATCTATCTAACTCGTAATCAAATATTTAACACAGAACTACACGGAACTAACGGAAGCAAATTTGTCTCCGGAACGTCAAACCGAACCATTGCGGAGCTGCCGCTCCTGAACGTTAACGGAAGCCTTCGGCGTGGCAAACTTGGGAGTGCCGTCAGGCTTCCGTTGACGTTCTGCGTCAGGCCTTTAGGCCTCAGTTGACGTTCGATATGAAGGTTCCGTTAGTTCCGTGTAGCTCCGTGTTAAAAGACAGATTTCGTAGCGGATACTTGCAAACTTGTTGATCATGAAGACCTTCGGCCTTCATCCGTTGTGGGCTGACAAGAGCCGGGTCTAAGCACCCTGACGGGCGCTAAGGCCCGGTTTCGTAAACATCAAGGCCTTTGGCCTTGCCCTGCCGGGGGCTACTCGCTCCACCAATCTAATCTGCCAATCTGCTCCATCAATCTGCTCCGCAACCAGAAGTCTAAAAGCCTAATGGTCAGCCATAAGTCCCCGGCAATCGGCAACTTAGCTGCCCGGGCAATTGCCAACTTAGCTGCCGTAGGGTGAGTCCCCGCAATCGCCAACATAGATGCCGGATGGTCAGCCCCCCTCAACTGCTGGCTTAGCTGCCGTAGGGTGAGTCCCCCAACAACTGCCGGCTTGACTGCCGGAGGGCCAGCAAGAAGCCCCCGGCAGGGGAAGGCTGAAAGCCTTCATGTTTAATTAACCCCGTCTTAAAAATGGAGCGCAGCGGAATTTTTTAGGCGGGGATCCCCCGAAGCAACCAGGGTGAAGGCTGAAGGTCTTCATGAACAATTACTTACGGTCTTCCACGGCGGTTGATAACTCCTCCTGCCGGAGATCTTTTCACACGGAGCTACACGGAACTAACGGAAGCAAATTTTTCTCCAGAACGTCAAACCGAACCATTGCGGAGCTGCCGCTCCTGAACGTTAACGGAAGCCTGCGGGGTGGCAAACTTGGGAGTGCCGTCAGGCTTCCGTTAACGTTCCGCGTCAGGCTTTTAGGCCTCCGTTTGACGTTCCCACAAATTTGGTTCTGTTAGTTCCGTGCGGTTCTGTGTTAAGTATCTGATTCCGTGCTAAATAAAGGCTATTGGCGAGGTATACGTGCCAAAGGCACGTCCCGTACGTTAAAGGTCCCACGGGCTGGGGAAAGCAAGCGCGCCCGCAGGTACAAGACTTGCGGGCGCGCTTTATAGGGTTATATGAGGGAATTCCATGTTCGGGGAGAAATTCCCGGCAGGGGGAGATTCCCGGCAGGGAGAAATTTCCGAAAGAGGAAGATTCCCGGCAGGGGGTGTTTCCCGGCAGGGGGTGTTTCCCGGAAGAGGGAGATTCCCGAAGGGGGGGGATTACTGCTGTTCGATGGAGTAGAACTTCTGGATGCGGTTGTCGACCTTCTTGTTGCTCAGGAGGATGGCGGCAAGCGACTGCTGGAGGGCCATGGCGCCTTCACGCTGGGTGTAGACCATGGAGTCGTTCTGGAAGTCGAAGGGACGGCCTTCTTTGTCGACCTTGATTACCTGGAAAACAATCAGCGAGGAGTTGAGGGCAACGGGGCCTACGAGCTGGCCTTCCTTGGCGACAGCAACGTTGGCGTTAAGAGCGCTCTCGAAGGG
The DNA here is from genome assembly GCA_902494515.1 of uncultured Muribaculaceae bacterium. Lineage (GTDB taxonomy): Bacteria > Bacteroidota > Bacteroidia > Bacteroidales > Muribaculaceae > UBA7173. The sequence goes on from CABUTS010000060.1 coordinate 3,562, forward strand.
AGGGAAGTTGCGGACCATAGGCTGACCGAAGGTAACCTGAGTGGTGTCGACTGCGACCTTCATGGCTGCGGCGTAGCCGGGAACATCCTTGGCCTTGCCCTGGAAGTCAGCCATCAGCTTGGCGCCCTTGGCGCGGTTGCGGGCCTTGTCCTCGAGGTATTTGTGAACGGGAGCGAAGGTGTAGGGGATGAAGTCACCGTCGAAGATATCCTTGATGGCGACGCCCATCAGACGGGTGTCGTTGTCGTTCTTCAGGATACCACTGACAGCGCCCTTCTTGTTCTCGATGGTCCACTTGGCGGCGTTGCGGCTTTCGGGGAGGTTGTTGACCGAGAGAGTGGAGGGGGTGACGTTGGCCTCCATAACGTTGTAGCCGGCCTTGACAGCGGCAGCTGCGAACTTCTCGGGAGTATTGTTGTCGGCGAGGAACTTGCTGAAGTCGCCGTTGAGCTTGCTGACGGTGGCGTTGGAGGGGATAACCTCGTAGGTAATCTCGGCGATGTCATAGACAGCGACAGGAGCCTTGCGGGTGCGGATCTTCATGGCAACACCGGGGTTGTTCTTGGCGGTGAAGTACTTGCCGGCTTCAGCGGCTGCGATATCCTCTTTGACCATTGCGAGCTGAGGATCGGTGAGGGAAACCCATACGGAATCCTGGTTCTGGGCGATGAGCTTCTCGCCGAGGTCGGCGGGACGGCTGCCGTTGTTGAGCTTCACGAGCACGGAGTCGACGTTGGCGCCTTCGGCGAAGACAGCCATGTCGAGGAGCACGGAGTCAACGTTCTCGGTGGAACCGATGAGCTTGGCCAGAGTGTAGGTGTTGTCGTAGAACGAAACCTGGCATACGGTGTCGGCGGTAATCTTGTCGAGGTTCTGGCGGAGCGAGGGGCTGAGCTTGCTCTTGGGAGCGCTGACGCGGTTTACGTAGAACTTGGAGTTGTCGGCGAGAGCTTCGGTGCCTTCGCAGTCGCGGAGAGCGACAATAGCGTTGGTGACCTCCTTGGAAGCGGCGTCGAGGTCCTCCTTCGAGGGAACGATGTCAACGGTGATGTAGTCGACAACGAACTGAGGCTCGGTGATGAGGAAGCGCTGCTTCTCTTCGTTATAGATAGCCTTGATGTCGTCCTCGGTGGGCTTGAACTGGTCGTCGGGGAGGGCGTTGTAGTCGGTGCGGGCGTAAGCGATGGTGGATGTCACGGCGTTGGCATCGTAGACAGCCTGGGCATCGAGCTTGTTGGCGGGGAGGGCGCCGCTGAAGAGATTGCCGAACTTCTGGCTCAGGAGAGCCCGCTCGGTCTGCGTTTCGAGGGCGGTCCAGGCTTGCTGGAGCTGCTGTGCCTGCTCGGGCTGGAGGCCATATTTCTGGGCGTTGAAAGCGTAGTCATAGAGGACCTGGGCGGAGGGGAAGCCCCACTGCTGAACCATCTGGGCCACCATGGGATGGGGGTTGTCGCCGATCATGGCGCGGGAGAGCTCGTTGTCGGTGACGGTAAGGCCGAGAGCGTCGAGTTCCTCGTTGAGGAGGGTTTCGTTGATCATCTGCTGGAGAACAGACTGCTGGATGCGAGCGTTGTCGACATTGGTGTAACCCTGGTCGCGCATCTGTTCGGACTGCTGCTCTACGCGGCGCTGGAACTCAAGATAGTCGATTTTCTGACCATCGACCTTAGCCACGGTGTGGTTGTCGGTGAAGAGCTCACCGGGATTGTCGATGGCGGTGAGGATAAACAACAGAAGCGCAAGGCCGAGGATCGAAATGACCAGGACGGGCCTCTGTCGGATTTGTTCAAGTGCTGACATTTAAAGTTAAATGGTTTATGTTATTATTTTTCTTTTTCCATTTCAGCGGCGCTTCGCGGGGGACCGCAGGGATTTTCAGCTCCGGGACCGGCGGATTGCAAGTGATTCGCAGCCGGGGGAACCGGCAGATTGCGGGTGATTCGCAGCCGGAAAACGGGCGGTTTCGGGTCTGCCGGGCTGCGGATTTCAGAGGACAGCAGCCGCAAAGCGTTCTTAGCCCACAAAGTTACGATTTTTTTGAGAACGCAGCAAATAATTCGGGGGTTTTTCGCGTGGAATGTCAACAAGTTGGCGATTTTTCCGTAGCGTCCAGCGCAAAGGAGGCCGCGCCGGCGGGGCGCAGCCTCCTCGAATGGGTTGAATCTGACGGAATCCTTCATCGCGAAGGAGCCGGCTATGTTTTCCGAATCAGGCGGACGGGGCCGGTTCGGGGTCGGCCGGCTGGTTTACGCGGTTCTTGGCTTTGTTTTTGGCCTTGACCTGCGAAGTACGGTCGAGGTCTTTCTCTTCCTTGAGGTCGATTTCGTTGCGGTCGGCGTCGAGCACGCGATACTGCAGGTAAGCCAGCGACTGGTCGGGCATGATCTTGAACTTTCCTCCGAGTTCGAACCGCCAGCGGCGGTAGAGCGAAAAGATGCCTTTCTTGAGATACGCATCGACGTAGGGGTGTACGTAGAGGATGAAATTTTTGACGTGTAGTTCGCCGATGAGGTAGGCCAATTTTTCGCGGAGGGTGTCGGTGAAGAGCAGCGACGGCTGTACTTCCCCCTTTCCGAAACATGAGGGGCAGGACTCGGTGGTTGCGATGTCGAGGGCGGGGCGGACGCGCTGGCGGGTAATCTGCATGAGGCCGAACTTGCTCAGGGGCAAGATGTTGTGGCGGGCACGGTCATTGGCCATGACCTGACGCATATGGTCGTAGAGGGCCTGCCTGTGTTCGGCTTTGTTCATGTCGATGAAATCGATCACGATTATGCCTCCCATGTCGCGGAGGCGGAGCTGGCGGGCGATTTCATCTGCGGCGCGGAGATTCACATCCAGGGCGTTGGCTTCCTGGTCGTTACCGGCCTTGGCGCGGTTGCCCGAGTTGACATCGACAACGTGGAGCGCTTCGGTGTGCTCGATGATGATGTATGCGCCCGATTTGAAGGATACGGTTTTCCCGAACGACGACTTGATCTGTTTGGTGATGTTGTACTGGTCGAAGATGGGGACATCCTTGTCGTAGAGTTCTACGATATCCTTTTTTTCGGGGGCGATGAGACTGACGTATTTGAGAATCTGGGCGTAGGCTTCGGCCTGGTTCACGCGGATAGCCTCGAAGTCAGGAGAAAAGACGTCGCGGAGGACGCCGACAATCCGGCTTTCCTCTTCGAAGATGAGCGAGGGCACCTCGGCGGTGCGCGCTTTTGCGACGGCCTCTTCCCAGCACCCCATCAGGGTGCGGATTTCGTGGTTGAGCTCGGCGGCGGACTTTCCTTCGGCCGAAGTGCGGATGATGACGCCGAAGTTTTTGGGCCGGATGCTCTCCACGAGGTGGCGGAGGCGGAGTTTCTCGGCCGAAGAGCGGATTTTCTGCGAGATCGAGATTTTCTGCGAGAAGGGGATCAGCACCAGGTATCGGCCGGTGAATGAAATCTCGGTAGTCAGTCGGGGGCCTTTCGAGGAAATGGGCTCCTTGACAATCTGCACCATCAGTTCCCGGCCACATTCGAGGTGGTCGGTGATGGTGCCGTGTTTGTCGATGTCGGGGAGGAGCTTCATTTTCTGGACCTGGGGAAGCGGGGCTTTTCTGTCGCCGAAGAGCTGCCCGAGGAAGGCGGAATAGGAAGCGAAATGCGGACCAAGATCCAGGTAATGAAGGAAAGCGTCTTTTTCGTAGCCGACGTTGACGAATGCGGCGTTAAGGCCCGGCATGAGCTTCTTGACCTTAGCGACGTAGATGTCACCGACGGCGTAGGCCAGGTTACGGCTCTCTTTCTGCAGGGAGACGAGACGGCCGTCCTCAGTGAGGGCAATCGAGACCTCCTGGGGCTGTACGTCGACGATAAGTTCGCTTTTCATTTATTACTCTTAAGATTTTAATGGCTCGGTGGAGCGAGAGGGAGGGGGTCAGGGAATCTGACTGGGAGCGGCGGCTTCGGCGGGGAAGCCTCGGGGCAATAAAACGCGAGAACAAACTTTTCACGGCGCGTGCCTGAACGATGTAGGGGGTGCCGTGGAGAAGTTTGTTCGTAACTTTTATCGCGTAATCATAACGAAGAATTTGGAAGCTGCAGACCCTCCCGCGGGGGGACGAGCCGCGCACCCGTCGGGAGGGGTGCTGCTTATTTCTTCTTATGACGATTCTTTCTCAGGCGTTTTTTACGCTTATGTGTGGCCATCTTGTGGCCTTTTCTTTTCTTTCCGCTGGGCATAGTAAAGAAAAATTATGGGGTTAAACAATAGATTTGCTGAGGTATGACTGGCAACTCCAAGCCGGAGTGCCGGGAGTCAGCCGGGACGGCTGCGGCAGCGTCAGAGTCAGGCTTTGAGATCCTGCATGAACACCTTCGCGGGCTTGAAAGCGGGGATTTTGTGTTCAGGGATGATGATGGTGGTGTTCTTGGAGATGTTGCGGGCAGTCTTCTGGGAGCGGGTCTTGATGATAAAGCTACCGAATCCGCGGAGGTAAACGGGCTCGCCGTGAGCGAGGGAATCCTTTACCACTTCCATGAACTTTTCGATGGTTTCGAGAACGGCGGCACGGTCAATGCCGGTTGTTTTGGAAATCTCGTTTACGATTTCTGCTTTGGTCATAGCGGGTTTATGTCGAAAAAATTTTAAATATAGATGCTAAAGATGCGCAACCAGCTAAAGCACAGAGCATTAGGCCGAGGCTTCGGGGCTACGGTTCAAAAGGCAAGTGCAAATATCGGCATTTTTTCTGAAACGGGAGCAATTTCGGGCAAAAAAAATTAAATAAATGTCTAATTTTCAACATTTGCCCCGATTTTTGTCGCCATTTCGGCACTTTCCCGGCAAACCCCGACTTCCGCTCTGAAGCCGGGCAGCGGCGCAGGTCGGAAGTCAGGCGCCGACGCCGGCCGGGGAGATTCATAAATCCTGAAGGCGCCACCAGCGGTAATCGGTGTCGGCGGCGTCAACCGTGTCGAGTCCTTCGACACGCTTCAGTTTGCCGACCACGGTCAGCGTCACGGGCAAAACGATTATCTCATAAAGCGTTTTAAGCAGCGCCTGGGTGATAATCATATAGACAATGAGGTCCCAGCCGAGGACACCGCCGAAGGCGATGGGGAAAAAGACCGTGGAGTCGGTTCCCTCGCCGAAGAGCGTGGAGGCGATGGCTCGCAGCGAGAAGCGGCTCCGGGAGTCGCGCCCCGAGGCGGCGGCCGACCGTTTCATGCGGCTCATCACGTAGGCGTTGACCATCGAGCCGCAGATGAAGGCGGCGAAGCTGGCACACATGATGCGGGGCACGGCGCCGTAGGTGGCGATCATAGCCTCCTGACCGGTCCATTCGGCCGAGCCGGGGAGCCAGATGGCGAGGTTCAGCACCAGTGCCGTCAGCAGGTTCATGGCGAAGCCCATCCAGATCACGAGCCGCGCACGGGCGAAGCCGTAAACCTCGACGATGCAATCGTTTATAATATAGGAAATCGGGAACACGGCCATCCCGGCGGTGATAGTCAGAGGGCCGAGCGTTACGGTCTTGATTTCAATGAGGTTGGAAACTATCAGGCATACCACAAAACAGATGGCGAGCCCAAGGAAGGGGAGGGTGAAGAGGGGTTTGGCAATTGGTTTTCTTTCCATTTTCTTGTTTTTAAAGAGGTAGCAAGCACTCTGTGAATTCCTCCTATCGCGCGAGCACGCGCGATAACAGGACGAAAGTTACCTTACGAGCGGTAAGGCGCAGGATATCTGCAATATAGGGGGGTAACTTATAATAAACGGGGTTAAATAATAGGGGTTAATACAAGGGGTTAATAGATTCTGAATACAGGGGGTTAATAGATTCTGAATATAGGGGGGGTTAATAGATTCTGTAATAGAAAAGGGTGTAGGGGCCGGTGCTGTAATCGCCGGGGTAGGTGATTTCCATGGATTCGGGATCGGGCATGTAGATGGTGCAGTTCTCCTGATATGGCGCGCCGTCGAGCGGGAGCCAGTTGATCCACAGATAATCGCCTGAGCAGAAGTACTCAAAGGGTTCATAGTCGCCGTTGAGGTCGTTCATCCACGCACCTGAGCCATCGTGGCGGAAAACCATCGTCTCGGAGGGGTACTGCTGACACTGCCATGTGCCGCTGAGATACCAGTTTTCGTCGACTTCGTCGCAGGAGGTGAAGCCGAGGGCCACGGTCAGGACGCTCACGAGGAGCATTATGTGGAGAATTCGCTGTTTCATCGGTCAAATATTTTACAAAGTTAATAGTTTAACACCAAAAAGAGAGCTTTCAGCCAGATGCTTAACAATTCTTAACTCTTTTATGCAAATTTCCCAGGCGATGCAATAAAGGAAAAATTGTTCCGTTATATAATCAATGAGTAAAAAAACATCTCTCATACAGAAAATGCTCCGGAATGTAGCCGGGTTTGCTCTGCTGGCGCTCACGGCGCTGGCGGCGGTGCAGCCTGCCGCGGCGCAGCGCCTCAACGACAAGGTGCTCAACCGTCCGTATGCCGACCTGCGCCGCTTCCATCTGGGCTTCTCGGTCGGGCTTAACACTCTGGGTATGAGCTTCCACCACAACGGGTTTGTCTCGGAGGATGGCCAGACATGGTTCATGTCGCAGCCCTCCTATTCCCCCGGTTTCTCGGTCACCGCGCTTGCCGAGATGCGGCTCAACAGCTACTTCTCGCTGCGCGTAAGCCCCGGCCTGTGGTTCGGCAACCGCGAAATCAAGTTCCTCGACACCACCAACGGCACCGAGGAGCGTCAGGACCTGAAATCCGCCTACCTCGTGCTCCCCGTGGAACTAAAATTCGCCTCGCAGCGCCTGCGCAACATCCGTCCGTATGTCATCGGCGGCGTCATTCCCGCTTTCGACGTGGCCAAGAAGCGCAGCGAAATCATCAAGACCAAAGGGCAGGAGTTCATGGTGTCGGTGGGCTTCGGCTGCGACATCTACCTCCCCTATTTCAAGCTCAACCCGGAGCTGAAATTCTGCTTCGGACTGACCGACTGCATCCAGCACGACCGCCCCGACCTGACCGACAACCCACTGGGCACGAACATCAATGCCTCGCTCAAGCGGGCCACCACCCAGATGGTGGTGCTCTCATTTTACTTTGAATGAAAAACCTACCGAGCCACATATCACATCTCCCCGACAGCCTTAAATCCCTGACCGTCAACCGGATTTTCGCCGCCATGCTGCTGACTGCGCTCCTGCTGGCCGCGGCGCCCCGCGCTGCCGCGCAGTCCGACGCGCAATTCTCGCAGTACTTCGAGGTGCCGTCGTATTACAACGCCGGAGCCATCGGCACCACCGACCTGCTGCGCATCCGCGGCGGAGCGCGACTGCAGTGGGTGGGGATTCACGGCGCCCCGCAGACCTTCGCCGGCACCGCCGACATGCCCTTCAAGTTCCTCAAGAAGCGTTTCGGCGTAGGTCTGGTTATCCAGCAGGAATCAATCGGTCTGTACAAGAACCTCAACATCGGTGCCCAGATCGCCTATCAGATGAAGCTCTTCAAGGGCACCCTCTCGATCGGCGCGCAGGTGGGCTTCGTCAACGAGTCGTTCACCGGCTCGGAGGTATTTATCCCCGACAACGACGACTACCATCAGTCAACCGACGAGGCCATCCCGCAGCAGGATATCGCCGGCAACGCTCTGGACCTTTCGGCCGGTCTGTTCTACACCCACAAGCTCTTCTGGGTGGGTGTTTCGGGGACGCATCTCAACTCCCCGTCGGTGCGCATGGACTCCGAATCCAGCGAAAGTTCGTCCGAAAAAAACTACGAGTTCAACATCGGCCGCACATTATATTTCATGGCCGGAAGCAATATTCCGATAAAAAATACGTTATTAGAAGTGTTACCCTCGGCTTTGGTGAAGACCGATTTCACCTTCACCACCTGGGAAGCCACCATCCGCGGGCGCTACAACAAATTCCTCACCGCAGGCATCGGTTACCGCTGGAAAGACGCCGTCTACGCCATCGTGGCGGCGGATTACAAGGGTTTTCACATCGGACTCAGCTACGACTACCCCACCTCGGCCATCGCCCGGGCCTCCTCGGGCAGCTTCGAGGTTTTCGCGGGCTACTCCCTGAAACTCGATTTCTCGGAGAAGAACCGCAACCGCCACCGCAGCATCCGCATAATGTAACCCCCCGGCTCTCTCCTCTCCGCCAGATCCGGCCCCACCTCCCCGGCAGTCTGCGGGTTACCGCGGTGAAAGCCGGCGGCTTTCACTCCCCGGGCGACTCTCGCCCCTTTTCTCTCCCATATCAACCGCTAAAGAATCTAAGCTGAAATATGAAGAATCGTTCATTATATCTCCTCCCGGCAGCCACCCTGCTGCTCTGCGCCGCAAGCTGCGCTTCCGGCCGCAAAGGCGGCTCCGCAGGCGGCGAAGTCACCGGCATCGGCGGCTCCACTTGGGCCGAGCCTACCCCCTACGGGATGGTGCTGGTCAGCCGCGGCTCTATGGAAATGGGGCCTCAGAAAGCCGACAGCGTCTGGAATCTCGACGCCGACACCAAAGGGATGTCGGTCGACGCCTTCTGGATGGACGAAACCGAGGTCACCAATTCAAAATACAAACAGTTCGTGCTCTGGGTGCGCGACTCCATCATCCGCGAACGTCTGGCCGACCCCGCCTACGGCGGCAACGACCAGTTCCGCATCGAGGAGGACCGCGAGGGCAATCCCATCACACCGCGCCTGAACTGGTCTAAGCCTATCCCCTGGCGCAACGCCGACGAGGACGCCCAGCGCGCCATCGAAAGCGTTTACCGCACCAACCCCATCACCGGGGCCCGCGAACTCGACCCCTCGCAGCTCAACTACCGCTACGAGGTGTTCAACCAGACCGAGGCTTCCAAGCGCCGCAACCGTCTGGACCCCCGCCGACGTGTCTACAACACCGACCTCCCCACCCCGACCGATATCCCCGTCATCTCCAAGGACACCGCCTTCATCAACGACGAGGGTGAAATTGTGCGCCAGACCATCTCGCGCGGTCTGACCGGCGACTACGATTTCCTCAACACATATATAGTAAACGTTTACCCCGACACCACCTGCTGGGTCAACGACTTCGAGAACGCCTACAACGAGCCCTACGTCCGTATGTATTTCAGCAACGGCGGTTACAGCGAGTATCCCGTGGTGGGTGTCAGCTGGGAGCAGGCCAACGCTTTCTGCAACTGGCGCACCGACTATCTGAAGAAGTCGCTCGGCCGCGAGGGTGTATATGTCGAGCCCTACCGCCTCCCCACCGAGGCCGAATGGGAATTCGCAGCCCGCGCCGGCGTGAACGAAAATATGTATCCCTGGGAGGGTGACCTGACCATGAGCGACGACAAGGGGTGTTTCTACGCCAACTTCAAGCCCAACGACGGTAACTACGTCAAGGACGGTCACCTGATTACCTCGCGCGTCGGCACTTATTCGCCTAACGATTTCGGTCTATACGACATGGCCGGTAATGTCAGCGAATGGACCTCCACAGCTTTCGTGGAGACTGTTCAGGACCTCACCAACGATCTCAACCCCGAATACCGCTACGACGCCGCCCAGGAGGATCCTTACCGCATGAAGCGCAAGATTGTGCGCGGCGGTTCATGGAAGGATGTCGCCCACAATATCCGCTCAGATATCCGCATGTGGGAATTCCAGAACGAGCAGCGCTCCTACATCGGCTTCCGCTGCGTCCGCTCCCAGATCGGCTTCGCCAAAGGCCAGGGCGGTAAGCGCTAAAGCGCTGCGCCGGCAAACCGGCTCAACAGTGACAAAAAAGCCGGTAAAATCCCCCCTCAGGGCGTCCCTCTCCCCCCACATCTGAGCTTCCCGCTCCCCCTCCGCACTCTCCTCCACTCTCCTACCACTTCTGAAAATTTGCTTCAATGGGAAAATATAAAGAATATAAACGCGGCATCTCGGCCTGGATCTCCTCCGACAAAGGCCAGCGTTTCTTCAACTTCGCATACTCCATCGGCGCCGCCATCGTAATCTGGGGTGCCCTCTTCAAGATTCTGCACCTCCCCGGCGGCAACTTCCTGCTCTCGCTGGGTATGGGCACCGAGGTGCTGATGTTTACTCTGACGGCTTTCGACCGCCCCCCGCGCACCTACAAGTGGGAGGATGTATTCCCGGTGCTTGACTCCGGAGACCCCGAGGACAAGCCGGAATTCACCGGTGGCCAGAACGTTGTAATCAACGGCGCAACCGGCGCCGCTGCCGGCAAAGTCGCTGAAAGCGCTGCCGCCGCTACCGGCGCCGCCCCCCGTCAGGCTCCCATCCAGGCTCCGGTCCTCTCCGGCGACGCCACCCCCGCCGAGGTCGTGAACTCCATGGTTTCCGCCACCCAGACCTACCTCGATCAGGTTTCCGCTATGGCCGAAGAGCTCCGCCACCTCCAGGAGACAACCCGCTCGCTGAACACCGTCAACGACACCCTTCTGGAGTCGTTCCGCGCCATCACCGAGAATTCCGAGAGCATCACACGCTCCTCCAACGGCTATGTGGAGCAGATGCAGGGGCTCAACCGCAACATCCAGGGGCTGAACACCATTTACGAAATCCAGCTCAAGAGTGTCAGCTCGCAGCTCGACGCCATCGACCGCGTGAACGCCGGAATCAAGGATATCCGCGATATGTATGAGCGCTCCTCGGCCTCCAGCTCCCGCTACTGCGAGGAGACCGAGAAGATGGCCCGCTACATGGCCCAGCTCAATCAGGTCTACGAGAAGATGATCACTGCCATGACCATCAACATGTACGGTCCCAACCCCATGGCCGCAGCCGCCGCAGCAGCCGCGCCGACCCCTCCCCCGGTGCCCGAACGCCCCACGGCCACCGAAACTCCGGCCACTCCGGCCTCCGGCACCGTCCCCCCCGCCGTCCCCGCAGCCCCCAAGGCATGACCCTCCGCAACACCAGACTTTCAGTTTCCGTCAACCTTTTAAACTCTTAAACCATTGGGTACCAGTAACAACAGGCTCTCACCCCGTCAGAAGATGATCAACCTCATGTACATCGTTCTGACCGCCATGCTGGCTCTGAACGTCTCGAGCGATGTGCTCAACGGATTCACCCAGGTGGAGGAGGGTCTCAACCGATCCAACAGCAACGTGGAGCAGCGAAACGCTGCCATCCTCCATACCCTCGAAGCTTTCGCCGAACAGAACCCCGACAAGGGGCGTCCCTGGTACGACAAGGCCTGCGAGGTGCGCCGCATAACCCAGGGGGTCTACAACCACATCGACTCCCTCAAGCAGCTCATCGTCGTTGAAGCCGACGGCAGCGACGGCCGTCTCGACGACATACAGAACCGCGACAACCTCGACGCCGCCTCAGTGGTGATGCTCTCCGGAGCCAAGCCCCGCGGCGCCCGACTCCGCAACGACATAGAGTCCTATCGCTCTTACATCACCTCGCTGATGACCGACTCGGTCAAGCGCAACAACATTCTCCACACCCTCTCAACCGAGCCGACCCTCCGCAAGGGGACACTCGTGAAGGAGACCTGGGAGGAATCGAAGTTCGACAACCAGCCGGTCGTGGCCGCCATAACCCTGCTAACAAAACTGCAGAACGACGTCAAATACGCCGAAGGTGAAGCGCTGCAGACCCTGCTGGCCAACGTCGACGCCGGCGATGTCCGCGTCAACGAACTCAACGCCTTCGTAATCCCACAGAGCCGCTTCGTGATGCGCGGCGGCAAATACGCCGCCAACATCGTTCTGGCGGCGGTCGACACCACCCAGCGCCCCGTGATTTACGTCAACGGCAACAAGCTCCCCAACGACCGCGGCCTGTATGAACTGTCGCCCGGCGCAACCGGCACATTCGACTACAAGGGTTATCTCGAGGTTCCCCACGGCGACGGCACCGTGTCGCGCCACCCCTTCGAGAGCTCCTACACCGTAATCGAGCCCACCGCCACCGTCTCCGCCACGATGATGAACGTGCTCTACGCCGGCATCGACAACCCGATTTCAATCTCAGTGCCGGGTGTGGCCATGAACGGCGTCTCCGCCTCGATGACCAACGGCACCCTGACCCGCAGCGGCGACCATTGGGTGGCCCGCCCCTCCAAGGTCGGCGAGGAAGCTACGGTCACCGTCAACGCCGACATGGACGGCCGCCAGATGACCGTGGCCTCCACCAAGTTCCGCGTGCGCAAGCTCCCCGACCCGTCGCCCTATATCCCCTATAAGGACGCCAACGGCAACGTCAACCGCTTCAAGGGTGGCCGCGGCTTCCCGAAGTCGTTCCTGCTCAGCGCTCCCGGCATCGAAGCCGCCATCGACGACGACCTGCTGAACATCCAGTTCAAGGTTCTCTCGTTCGAGACCGTATTCTTCGACTCCATGGGTAACGCCATCCCCGAAGTGTCGGACGGCAGCCAGTTCTCCGAACGCCAGAAGAGCTCCTTCCGCCGCCTGTCGCGCGGAAAACGCTTCTACATCTCCCGCGTAAAGGCAGTCGGCCCCGACGGCATCACCCGCGACCTCGCCCCCATCGAGGTTATCGTAAACTAACCGCAAACTCCCCCCACAGCGGTTGCCCCGCGCAATCCGCAGTCCGCAAATCAAGATAACTATGAAATCTTTAGCCAAATATCTCCTGTCGGCCCTGGCCATGCTGGCCTGCGTCTCCACGGTTTCAGCGCAGACCGACGGAGGTTCGTCAAGCTCCAGCTCCGTAGTTCGCCGCGGCAGCTCCGACCGCGGGAAGAAGGCCCAGGCGGCCACTCCCGGCGTCACCGAGCGCATGCAGCAGCGTTTCCAGAGCCAGGAGGTTTCCGACGCCGACAAGGTGTGGATGCGCGTCATCTACCGCGACCTGAAACTCGACAACCCCAAGAACCTCCCCCTCTACTTCCCCGAGGAGGTCGTCGACGGCCAGGAGAACCTCTTCCGCATCATCATGCGCATGGTGGCCGACAACCAGCTCCCCGTATATGAATACCTCGACGGCAAGGAGATTTTCACCGACCAGTACAAGGTGAACGTCAAGGATATGCTCGAGCGCTTCCATGTGCTCTACACCCCCGCCAAAGGCTCCACCGAGAAGAACCCGAAGTTCACCATCGAGGAGGCCGACGTCCCCGCCAACGAAGTGCTTTCGTACTTCCTGCTCGAGAAATGGGAATTTGACTCGCGCAGCAACAAGACCCGCCGGGTGGTCGAGGCCATCTGCCCCGTGCTCCACCGCACCGACGATTTCGGCGGCGAGGCCGTGCGCTACCCCATGTTCTGGGTGAAGATGGACAACCTGCGCCCCTATCTGGCTCAGCAGTATATCTTCGTCGACGACAACAACAACATCCCCCGCTACACCTACGCCGACTACTTCGCGCGCAATATGTATGACGGCGACATCTACAAGACCCGCAACCTGGCCAACAAGTCCATGATGCAGCTCTTCCCCGACCCCGACGACCGCGAACGCGCCCAGGACTCCATCCAGAACCGCCTCGAGCAGTTCGACAAAAACCTCTGGGTACCCTCGCGCGAGGATGTTATCGCCGCCCGCGAAGCCCGCGAGGAGGCTGAAGCCGCTGCCGCGGAAGCTGCCGACGCAGCCATCGCAGACCGCGACGGCGATGGAGGGGAAGGCGCCGTAGCTCCCGCCGCCGACAGCGACAAGAAGAGTGTACGCTCCACCCGCTCCCGCCGCGGAAAGTCCGACGCCTCCTCCAAGAAGGATAAAGACAAGAAGAAAGCCAAAGCAAAGAAGCCCAAGTCGGCGCCCAAATCCTCCAACAGCGCCACCCGCTCTGTCCGCCGCCGCAAGTAATCTTCCGTCAGCAACCCAATCCGGTTCGCCCGATTGCCCCATCCGCGCCC
>CABUTS010000061.1 GCA_902494515.1 uncultured Muribaculaceae bacterium
GAGACTCATCACACTCATCACACTCATCACACTCATCACACTCATCACACTCATCACACTCATCACACTCATCACACTCATCACACTCATCACACTCGTTACACTTTTACCAGGGCTTGGCGGGCTGGGACTTCATGCCCTGACGCTGCTCGCCCTTCTGCATCTGTTCAACCTTGCGGCGGGTGGCAGCCTCCTTGTCATCCATGGCCTTGAGAATCTGAGCGGCATTCTGCTGGCTGATTCCGCCCTGCTGTTGCTGCTGTTTCTGATCCTGCTTCTGCTGGTCCTGAGGATTTTGCTGGTCCTGATTCTGATCCTTGTTCTGATCTTTCTGGTCCTTGTTCTGGTCCTTGTTCTGATCCTTATTCTGATCTTTGTTCTGGTCCTGCTGGTCCTTGTTCTGGTCCTGATTCTGATCTTTGTTCTGGTCCTGCTGGTCCTTGTTCTGATCCTGATTCTGGTCCTGCTCCTGCTTTTTCAGCTGGGCCAGGCGCAGATTCTGACGGGCCTGATTGTTCTCGGGATTACGGCGGAGCGCCTGCTTGTACATCTCGATGGCAGCAGCATAGTTCTCGGCCTTGTAGGCGAGATTACCGCGGTCATAGAACGACAGCTCGGCGAGTTCGGGGTCGTCAATCACCGTGGAGGTCGAATCGAGCATCTGGTCGGCTACCATCAGCAGGGAATCCTGCTGGAAGGAACCTTCGCCGCGCTGCTGTATATAAGATGAGGCGAGGTTGAACTTCGCGCGGTTGTTGGCGGCGTTCTCACCAAGAGCTTTCTTGAAATCCACTTCGGCGTCAGCGTAGCGCTTCTTGTCGTAGTGCTTCTTGCCGGATTTCATGAAGTTTCGCTCCTTCTTTGTGGACTCGCGGGGCTTCGCCGCGGAGTCCGACGACGACGAGCAGCCGGTGAGCCCCCAAAGCAGGGGACACACAATGGCCGCGAGGGTTAATATCTTAATGAATCGCTTCATAGTCAGTCTGTTGTGAAATCATTCGTGCTTCGGACCTTTCCGAAGGCTTTTGGCAGCAATTTTCTGTGTGGAGAAGAATGTGAACCGCTTGAGCCAGCCGATCTTGCTCGGGAGCACGAGCGCGTCGAGCACCAACAGCACCACAGCAATCCAGATACACAGCGGGAACTGCTCGGCGCTGGCCTTGTAGCTGACATGCTGGATGTCGCTCTTCTTGATTTTGTCGAGCTGGTCTACGAGTGTCGACAGCGCTTTGTTGGAGGAACCGTTGATGTAGATACCGCCGCCGGCCTCAGCTATCTGCTTGGCTTCCTGCTCGTTGAGGAAGGTGGTGACGGGTATGCCGGTTTCGTCCTTGAGGAAGTCGCCGTGCTTGTTGATGGGAATCGGGGCACCCTTGATTGAGCCGACGCCGATGACGTCGACCTCGATACCGAGACTCTTGGCATATTCGGCCATCTCCACGGCATCGCCTTCATGGTTCTCACCGTCAGTGATGACGATGATAGCCTTGTTCACATCCTCGGCGGGCGTGAAGGAGTTGATCGACATGTTGATGGCGGTGCCGATGGCCGTACCCTGCGTGTTCACCATGTCGGTGCTGATTTCGTCGAGATACATGCGGGCCGACACGAAGTCGGTGGTAATCGGCAGCTGGGTGTATGCCTCGCCGGCGAAGACTATAAGGCCGACCTTGTCGTTGCCTAACTTATCTATCAGGTTGCCGAGGAGATACTTGGCGCGGTCGAGACGCGGGATGCCCCCCAGATCGTCGGTCGAGGAGGCGAGCATCGAGCGGGAAACGTCGAAGGCTATCATAACCTCGATACCCTGGGTGTTCTCGATCTCCTCCTTTTCGCCGGCACGCGGACGGGCCACGGCAACAATCAGCGCAGCCAGCGCCAGAAGCTCCAGCGTAATCTTGATGGCCGGCTTGTAGGGGGAGGCCTCCGGCATCATGGGGGTGATGACACTCATCTTACCGAAGCGCTGCAGCTTCCGCTTCCGGGCCATGCGCGCCCAGAACCAGAGCCCGAACAGCACCGGTATCAATATGAGCAGATATAATAGTTTGGGATATGCGAACGACATGATTTTCAGGGAATTGTGCGAAGCCAGGTTTGACGGAGTACGAGTTCCAGGAGCAGCAGAGCCAGAGCTGCCAGAGCCCATGGCATATAGTGATCCTCGGTGTGCGAGAAATGTTTCACGTCGATTTCCGACTTCTCGAGCTTATTGATTTCATCGAAAACTTCCTGGAGGACCTTATTGCCGGTAGCGCGGAAATATTTGCCGCCGGTGATGTCGGCGATCTGACGGAGGGTGTTCTCGTCGATTACAACGGGCTGCTTCTGATATTCCACGCGGCCGAACATATTGATTACGGGGTAATCAGCCATGCCGTTGGTGCCGATACCGATGGTGTAGACCTTGATACCTAACTCCTTGGCGATTTCGGCGGCGGTCAGAGGGGCCACGATACCGGTATTATTGGAGCCGTCGGTCAGCAGGATGATGCTCTTCGACTTGGCCTTGCCGTCCTTGATACGGTTGATCGAGGTAGCCAGACCGTCGCCGATGGCGGTGCCGTCCTCGAGCATTTCGCGGTTCAGTGAGTTGACGTAGTTTACGAGGGTTGCGCGGTCGGTGGTCATCGGCACACCGGTGAAGGCTTCGCCGGCAAAGATCACCAGACCCATATTATCGGTTTCGCGGCCATTGATGAAGTTGGCGGCGATTTTCTTGGCAGCTTCGAGGCGGTCGGGCTTGAAGTCCAGGGCAAGCATGGAGGAGGAAATATCCAGCGCTATCACCATGTCGGTACCCTCGGTCTTGGAGCTGCGCCATGCGTCGCGGGTCTGAGGACGCGCAAGACACACAATCAGGCACCCCAGAACGAGGATTCGCAGGGCATACATCGCATACAGCCCGAACTGACGGGCGGGGCGGCCGAACTTACGGAACGGGCCGGCCGTGGAAATTTGCAGCGACGGATTGGCAGTGCGCCGACGCCAGATCCACCACCCTATCAGCAGGGGGCAGATCAGCAGGAACCAGAGCATGCCGGGATTAGCGAATTGCATTGTACAAGTTTATTTTGGAGAACTGGGAGTATTGGGAGAAATGGGACGGTCCGTCTGACCCTGGGGAGCTGTCGGCTGGGGTTTCAGCGACGAGGTCTGCCCCTGGGGGGCCGTCGGCTGGGGTTTCAGCGACGAGGTCGGCTGGCCGGGAGTGCCGGGATTGGAGCCGTCCGGGCCATTCTGGCCTTCGGGAGTGACGACAACGGGCTTGGTTTCCTCGACGAACTGGACGGCGTCGGCCAGAGCACGGTGGTTGTCGTCGGGCATCGGGCGGACCTTGGCGAACTTCACGTAGTCGGCAATCTCGAGGATGCGGCGCATACGGGCGTTCGACATGCGGGTTTCCTCGCGGTTGTTGAGCGTCCTGATAATCTGCTGCGAGGTCATCTCCATGGCGTTGATGCCGAAGCGACCCTGCAGATAGTCGCGGAGGATATCAATCAAACGGGTGTAATACTCGCGCTCGCGGCCGTTCTGCCAGAGATTGTCATCGCGCAGCGTTGTAAGTCGCTGCATGGCAAGCTCGTAGGGGGGCACCGGCTTGCGGTGAGGCATCATGGCCACCACCTTCTCGCGGTTCGCGAATATCAGGTAAACGCACACGGCGCCGATAATCACAAGGAAAATGGCCAGCAGCAGCGCGAAGTGGTCGGTGAACCAGTCGGGGAGCCAGTCGTACCATTTGGTTTCGAAACTGAGCGCCGGAGCTATCGGGTTGACATCCTTCATCTGGCTGACATCCACAGGGAGCACCTTGAGGGTCAGGGCGTTGCTGCGGAGAGTATCGGGGCCGGCCACAAGGATGAACGGCGGGATAGTGTAGACGCCGGAATCGAACGACTGCACAATCAGCGCGCGTTTGATTTCCCGGAGTCCGTTGCCCAGATCAGTGGTGTCCCCGTCGACCCAGTCGACCGGTTCGATCTGCGGAGGCATTGCGCCCTCATCGACGAGCAGCTGCGCGGGGGAGCCGGCATTGTCGACGATGTCCAGACGGATAGCTGTCTGATATCCCATTGTAATCTGCGAGGAGTCGAGCGAGGCCTTGATGGACCGTGCCGAAGCCGGAGCGGCGCAAATGAGCACCGCTGCAAGGGATATTACTATGTTAATCAGCTTTTTAAGCATGAATAAACGTTTTTTGCATTTGAATTTGAAGGGCCGGGGTCAGACGCGGGTCCGGAAGAGGCCCATCAGGGAGGTGACGTAATCTTCGTCGGTAGGGATGGAGCATGAGTTGACGCGGCAGCGGCGGAGCGTGTCGGTCATAACCTGCTGGCGTTCATACCACCAGCGGTTATAGAGGTTGCGCACCTTCTTCGAGGAGGTGTCGACCCACTGCTCGGCACCGGTTTCGAGGTCCTGAACGCGCATCAGTCCCACGTTGGGGAGCTGCGAGTCGCGCTTGTCGTAGACCTGAATACCGTAGACATCGTGTTTGTTTGAAGCGATGGAGAGCGCCTTATAGTAGTCCTTTTCGTCGATGAAGTCGGAAATCAGGAAGGTGGTGCAGCGCTTTTTCAGCGCGTCGGTGAAGTAGCGGAGCACCATGCCGATGTCGGTGCCGCGGTGTTCGGGGGTGAAGTCGAGCAGCTCGCGTATGATGAACAGGATGTGCTTCTTGCCTTTCTTCGGGGGGATAAACTTCTCGATTTTGTCAGAGAAGAAAATCACTCCCACCTTATCGTTGTTCTGAATCGCCGAGAAGGCCAGCGTGGCGGCCACTTCGGCTATCACTTCGCGCTTGGTATCACCCACGGCGCCGAACAGACGGGAGCCGCTGACGTCGACGAGAAGCATCACGGTGAGCTCGCGCTCCTCTTCGTAGATCTTGACGTACGGACGGTTGTGGCGGGCGGTCACGTTCCAGTCGATGTCGCGGATGTCGTCGCCATACTGATATTCCCTGACTTCCGAAAAGGTCATGCCACGTCCCTTGAACGCCGAGTGGTATTCACCGGCGAAGATGTTCTGCGAAAGCCCGCGAGTCTTGATTTCGATTCGGCGGACTTTTTTCAGGAGTTCGTTGGCATCCATTGTTTTTCAGTTACTTCGGAAACTTTGACTTTGGAAACATAGGTATGATAATCAGCTGACGATCAGGGGACTACTACCTTGTCGAGAATTTCGGAGATGATTTCGTCGGACGAGATGTTGTTGGCCTCGGCCTCGTAGGTGAGTCCGATACGGTGGCGCAGAACGTCGTGGCATACGGCGCGGACATCCTCGGGAATCACGTAGCCCCGCTGGTGCAGGAAGGCGTAGGCCTTGGCGGCACGGGCAAGGGAGATCGACGCACGGGGCGATGCTCCGAAGGCGATGATGCTCTGGAGTTCGGGGAGACCACATTCGGCGGGGAAACGGGTGGCGAACACGATGTCGACAATGTAGCGCTCGATCTTCTCGTCGATGTAGATTTTCTCCACAACCTGCTGGGCGTCGAGAATCTCCTCGGGACGGAGGAGCGGACGGATCTGCTTGGGGGTGTTGGAGAGGTTCTGACGGATGATGAGTTTCTCCTCCTCGCGGGTGGGGTAGCCGATGACTACCTTCAGCAGGAAACGGTCGACCTGAGCCTCGGGCAGAGGATATGTACCCTCCTGCTCGATGGGGTTCTGGGTTGCCATTACCAGGAATGGCTCGGGGAGGCTGAAGGTGCGGTCGCCGATGGTCACCTGACGCTCCTGCATGGCTTCGAGCAGGGCTGCCTGAACCTTGGCGGGGGCGCGGTTGATTTCATCTGCGAGCACGAAGTTGGCGAAAACCGGGCCTTTCTTGACCTGGAACTGCTCGGACTTTACGCTGTATACCATTGTACCGGTAACGTCGGCGGGGAGAAGGTCGGGGGTAAACTGGATGCGGCTGTATTTGGCGTCGATCAGCTGCGAGAGGGTCTTGATAGCCAGGGTCTTGGCAAGACCCGGAACGCCTTCCAGGAGCACGTGGCCATTGGAAAGCAGGGCGATAAGCAGGGATTCAACGAGGTGCTTCTGACCTACAATGGTCTGATCCATGCCCTGAGTAATCAGGCTGACAAAATTGCTGCGGCTTGCAACGAGGTCGTTCAGTTCTCTGATATTTACCGTGTCACTCATAAGTTGTCTTATAGTTGTTTGGGTTTAACTCTTGATGAATTTTGAAAATCAGGCTTATTTACGTTGGTGTAAAAAACTGTTTTTCGGAGAAGGAGTTTCAGTGTTAAGCGGCGAAATTCCGGGGGTGTCAGAGGACCGTTTACCACGTCGAAAATTTCGCAATGCAAAAGTAAAAAAACAAAACAGGTAAACGTTAAAATAGAATGTTAAATTTATCTATCAATCGTTTACCTCTTTTAAGATTTAATTATTTTTAAGTATAATCCGCTGTTTCAGGGGACCTCCTTAACAATAATATCCGGGACTGAAATTCACTGACCGCCGCATCATGGATCCATGATTCTGGCGGCTTCGCGCTCGGCCTTCTTCACCGACTCAGGATTGTCGGCGTCGATGCCATATTTCGAAGCAGGGGGTATCACCAGTACCATACCATTCTCCAGATTGTCGGGATTCCGGATTTTGTCTTTGTTTTCGATGTATATGTATACCCAGAATTTGGGGTTGCCATAGTGGCGGCGTGACATCACCGAGAGGTAGTTGCCCGGGCCGACAGTATCAGTCACAACCTTCTGCGCGACAGCCGGGACTTCGGCGGTATCAGCCTCAGTATCTGATGATTGAGAGGCAGAATCGGCAGTCACTCCGGTTGCGACTCCGGCGGCGGCGTCTTCGGTAACGGAACCGGCGGCTACGGGCTGCTCGGCTACGGATTCATCCGCGGATTCAGCTGCGGATCCGCCGTTACGAATCAGGATTCCCTCCTCGGTGAATTCAACATTTCCGGGGAGGGGATTGTTCAGCCAGCTGTAACTGAAATATCCCAGAATAAGGCCGGCCAAAAGGGCAGCAATGGCGGAGACCACGAGGGTCAGCGTCGTGTGGCCGACACGCTCGATGGTCACACTGCTCTCCGGCTCAAGGCGTACAGCGAGAGGATTCGGTTCCGCCGGCTCCTGATAAACCGGATACTGTGGCGCAGGCTCAGGTTCCACAGGAGGGAGCTGAGGCTCAGGCTCCGAAGGTATAAACTCGGGCGCTGGTTCGGGGGCTGGTTCGGGTGCAGGTTCGGGTGCAGGTTCGGGCGCTGGCTCTGGCGTGGGTTCCGGTTTGGGTTCCGGCTGGGGTTCCGGCTTGCGGGTGAACTTCGGAGGAAGCGGGGGAGGCAAAACCGGGGCTTGCGGAGCCTCAGCCGGGATTTCATCCTCCGGCAGAGTCAGCTCGGCGTCGGAGAGTGAATCGGCGAGTTCAACAGGCTCGAACATGGAGAAGGGCTCATTTACCGTAGCCGCAAAGCTCTTGGCCGGGGCAAATTCCACGCCCGGATTGCCGTTGACATCAGTGACCGTACGGAAAGTACCGAGACCGGGGACGTCAACACGTCCCTCGGCTGCAAGTCCCTGAGTGACAACGGTCGAGAATTCTCTCAGAAAGTCGGAAGCAATTGTTCCGTCGCAGTTTATCCGGCTGGCAAGGAGCTGCGAAAGCTCATGCAGCGACAGTATCCGTCCGCTCATCGCTTTGGCCCCTCCGCAACCGTGTTTTTAAGCCTTCCGGCAGGGGTAAATTCGACCTCGATGGCCGGAGGGAGCATCAGGCGACGACCCGACGCGAGGTCGCGGATCACCGTCTCCTCCTTTTTGACGCCGTCAAACGAACCGAGCGCGGGAAGCGCAACCCGATTGAGGTCGCGGCACTCCTCGTCGACGATGCCGACGAACCCTTTCAGAAGTTCTTCAGCCGTAGTCGGCTCGATATTGAGCCGCTTTGACAATATATTGATAAACTGTGAGTTATCCACGCAATTACTGTTATCTGTTTTAGGTTAAAGGCGCTCCGCTACAGCCGCCGTTTCGGCGGGAGCTCAGCGGTCATCACGCAACAAATGTCGCCATTCCGGCCATCTTTTGCGTTAATTTGGCAAAGATAAGAATTTTTCCACAACGAACCGCATTTTACCGTTACAAATTTTTCAACACAAAAAAAACAAATTATTCAGGACACACAAAAAACACTGCCGCAAGACTCATCCCGCGGCAGTGTTTGTATTGGATTGTATTCAGCTAATCTATCAGATTACGCCCTGCTGCATCATGGCGGTGGCAACCTTCATGAAGCCGGCGATGTTGGCGCCCTTCATGTAGTTGATATAGCCGTCGGGCTGCACGCCGTAGCGCAGGCACTGCTCGTGGATCGACGACATGATCTGGTGGAGCTTGGCGTCAACCTCTTCGGCGGTCCACTGGAGGTGTTCGGCGTCCTGAGTCATTTCGAGACCGGAGCAGGCGACACCACCGGCGTTCACGGCCTTACCGGGAGCGTAGGTAATCTTGTTTTCGATGAAGGTATCGATGGCCTCGGGGGTGCAACCCATGTTGGAGACCTCGGCTACCATCTTCACGCCGTTGGCAACGAGCTGACGGGCGTCTTCGCCGCTGACCTCATTCTGGGTGGCGCAGGGAAGAGCGATGTCGACCTTCTGTTCCCAGGGCTTGCGGCCTGCGAAGAAGGTTGCTTCGGGGAACTTCTCGGCGTAGGGAGCGACAACGTCGTTGCCCGAGGAGCGGAGTTCCAGCATATAGTTGATCTTCTCGTCATTCAGACCCTGAGGATCATAGATATAGCCGTCGGGACCGGAGAGGGTTACGACCTTGGCACCGAGCTCGGTAGCCTTGGTGGCAGCGCCCCAGGCTACATTGCCGAAGCCCGAGATGGCGATGGTTTTGCCCTTGAGATCCTCTTTGTTCATGGCCAGCATATTCTGGACGAAGTAGAGGGCGCCGAAACCGGTAGCTTCGGGGCGCAGACGCGAGCCGCCGAAGTCGAAGCCCTTGCCGGTGAAAGTGCCGGTGTGCTCGTCGACCAGTTTCTTATACATACCGTACATGTAGCCTACTTCGCGGCCGCCTACGCCGATATCGCCGGCAGGAACGTCGCGGTCGGGACCGAGGTTTTTCCACAGGCCGAGAATGAAGGCCTGGCAGAAGCGCATGATTTCACGGTCGCTCTTGCCGCGGGGCGAGAAGTCGCTACCACCCTTGGCACCACCCATAGGCAGGGTTGTGAGGGCGTTCTTGAAGGTCTGCTCGAAGCCGAGGAACTTCAGAATCGACAGGTTCACCGATGCGTGGAAACGGATACCGCCCTTGTACGGGCCAATAGCGTTGTTGAACTGAACGCGGTAGCCGATGTTGTTCTGAACTTCGCCTTTGTCGTCGAGCCAGGTTACGCGGAAGGTGACGATCTTGTCAGGTTCCACCATACGCTCCACGATTTTGTTGCGCTCGAACTCAGGATGCTGGTTATATACATCCTCTACCGACATGAGCACCTCGCGGACTGCCTGCAGGTACTCTTTCTCCCCGGGGTGCTTTACCTCCAGGTCGTTCAAGATTTTTTTGATATCCATACCTTAATATATATGAATGAGTTTGGTATTTCAGGATTAAATCCTTAGGTTAACTTGAGACTGGTATGTCAGGCCTTACAGTTTTTTATGTTGTAAAGCATGTTTTGAATTAGTTTTAAGGGCTTTCACCCTCCACGGCTAAGTTCACCGCAAATATAGCACTTAAAAATTGAATAAAAAAAGAAAAACAGCATTAATTTTTCTATTTTAAAACATATTTTTGAAACCACGCCGGCAGCAGCCTGAAACCCGCCCCGAAGCGGCGCCCCCCACCTTTTAACTTTTTTCCACTGTTTTTGGCAAGATATTTGCAACAAGATTTATTATCTTTGCAAAAACTTTCCCACTGATGAAAAAACAGCTCTTTTCAGAGATTAAAGATAAAATCCACCGTCATGTAGCCCGCGCACGTCTGCGCGAGGCTTTCGCCCTGGCCCGCACCCTCTCCGAGGGGAACATGGCCTGGGAGATTTCCGATGCACTCCAGGCTGCCGAGGAGTCATACCGCCGGCTCCTCTCCTACGCCGTTTCCGGCGCCGATGACCCGAGCCGCGACGACATGGTTGCCGAACTCGGCGAGAAGATTCTGACCATCGTAGACCGGCTCGACCGCCTGAACACCTCCCGCGAAGAACCGACACTATATTATAATACGCTCCGCTACCGCCAGACCCTGCCGCAGGAGACCATCACTACTCAGCTCGGGGCTTACCGCAAGGCCTGCTCCGAGGTGTCGCTGCTCGACCTGGTGGCTTCCGGGACCCACTCCGGCCGCTATTCGGCCACAACTACCGAACGCGAACAGCTGGAGCGCGACATTTTCAATCTCATCTGGACTACCTTTCCCCTCTCCCGCGCTGACAACGAGACCATATCAACGGTGCTTCAGTCGGGGGTGCTCCCCGAGTATGCCGTGTCGCTGTTCACCTGGGCCATCGTAATGGGGGGACTGGAGTTCTTCGACCCTTCGCGCCTGACATTGCTTGCCGACATCTACAGTTCCTCGACAGATGCCGGCTCGGAGCGTGTTTCGGCAGTCGCGCTCATCGGCCTGCTGCTGATAATGCACCGCTGGCGCGACCGCCGTCTGTTGCGTCAGCTGTCAAACCGCATACAGGCCCTGCGCGAGCTTCCCTCCTGGAAATCAGATATCGGAATTGCATACATGGAACTTGTACGCACCCGCGACACCGACCGCATTTCGGCCAAAATCCGCGACGAAATCGTTCCCGAAATGATGAAACTGAAGCCCGAATTCGAGCGCAAACTCAGCAACAATCTCGCCGTGGCCGACCCCGAGGAGATGGAGGAGAATCCCGAATGGCAGGAGATGCTCAATAAGTCCGGTCTGGCCGACAAGCTCAAGGAAATGAGCGAGATACAGGAAGAGGGGGGCGACATTATGATGGGCACCTTCCAGCACCTCAAGCAGTTCCCCTTCTTCTCGAAGCTCCCCAACTGGTTCATCCCCTTCCACAGCGAACGCAGCGAGTTTGCCGAGCGCGCCGGCGACAGCGGCATGCGCGACATAGCCGGGCTGTTCGAGCAGATCAGATTCCTCTGCGACAGCGACAAATACTCTCTGCTGATGTCCCTGACCATAGCCCCGGCGGCCCAGCGCGACATTGTGATGAAGCAGCTCCGAGCCCAGGCCGACCAGCTCGATGAAATCCGTGCAGCCAAACTCGACCTCCCGGCCGACTCCCGGCGTGCGGTCATCGCCCGCGAAATCCAGAACTTATACCGCTTCTTCCGTCTGTTCCGCCGCAAGGGTGAGTTCGCCAATCCCTTCGAGAAGGGGGTAAATCTTGTAGATGTCGCCCCGATTGTCGAGGATGTCCGTGAACCTGAGCTACTTACGCTCATCGCCGAGTTCTACTTCTCGCACCACTACTGGCCCGAGGCGCTCGGCGTCTTTGAGATACTCGACGAGCTCGACGGTCCGTCGGCTCAGATTTTCCAGAAAATCGGCCATTGTCAGATGAAACTCGGCCACACTTCCGATGCCCTCAACTCGTTCGAGAAAGCCGACATGCTCGACAGCCGTTCGCCGTGGGTCATCACCCGTCTGGCCCGCTGCCACGCCCTGCTCGGTCATCACCGTTCGGCTCTCGACGCCTGTCAGCGGCTGGAACAGCTGCGTCCCGACCGCCCGGCCACTGCCCTGGCCATGGGTCGCGCCCACCTTGCTCTCGAGCAGTATTCCGAGGCCGTGAAAGACTTCTTCAAAGCATTTTACCTCGACGAGAAGTCACCTAAAGCAATCCGTCCGCTGGCATGGAGCCTACTGATGGACAAGCAGTTCGATCAGGCCCGTAAATATTACGAGAAAATCCTGACCGACTTCGACCCCGTTCCCGAGGACTACCTCAACATGGGCCATCTCTCGCTCGCCACCGGCAATTTCCCTG
Source organism: uncultured Muribaculaceae bacterium (assembly GCA_902494515.1). GTDB lineage: Bacteria > Bacteroidota > Bacteroidia > Bacteroidales > Muribaculaceae > UBA7173. Next base: position 11,976 of record CABUTS010000061.1, read on the forward strand.
AAGCCACCAACTTCTATCGCCTCAGCATCGCCGCCCGAAATGACGGGAACGCCGCCGACACCTCCGCAGCCGCCACCGACACCTCCGCAGCCGGCAACGACGAAGCCCTCTCCCCTTCCGAAGCCTTCATCTCCGACATGCGCGCCGACATCCCCGCGCTCGAGCGCCTCGGCATCCAGCCTAACCTCGTTCCGCTCATTATCGACGCCATCTTATACGAATCCTGAACATTTGCTTTTCTAAAGAAAAAAAGCTAACTTTGCAAGATGAATCTCCGCGCATCCGCGCAGAAATCCATCCACTCCGTTTGCAAACAAATTTCAACTGATATGATGATTCAACGCTGGCAGTCGGTATGGCTGCTTCTTGCCGCCATCTGCGTGGCTGTTTTCTGTTTCCTTCCCATCGCATGTCTGAGCTTCGAGGATCCCGCGGCCATCGCCGATGATTCCGCGGCCATGCTCTTCCCCCGCCAGAACATCGTGTTCTGGATTGTATGCATGGTGGTGGCTTTGCTGCTGATTATCAACATCTTCCTTTATCGCGACACCCGTCGTCAGAAGCTCGTGACCGTGCTGTCGATGTGCCTCATCGCCGTGCTCGCCGCCTGCGCCTGCCTGATGGGCTGCCAGTTCGGCGCCCCCGGAGCCACCGTTGAATGGCTCGGCAGCATTCTGCTGCTCCCCGGCGCCTTCATTTTCGCCCTCCTCGCCTACCGCGGCATCCGGCACGACGAAAATCTCCTGAAAGCCGCCGACCGTCTCCGCTAACCTATGGATTTCAAGCTCACTTCGCAATACCAACCTACCGGCGACCAGCCCGAGGCTATCCGCCAGCTCGTCGACGGCGTCAACCAGGGCGTTGATTCCCAGGTTCTTCTGGGCGTCACCGGCTCCGGCAAGACCTTCACCATGGCCAACGTAATCCAGCAGGTGAAACGTCCGACGCTGATTCTGAGCCATAACAAAACCCTCGCTGCGCAGCTCTACGGCGAGTTCAAGCAGTTCTTCCCGGAGAATTCCGTGCAGTATTTCGTATCGTATTACGATTACTACCAGCCCGAAGCCTACATCCCCTCGGTCGACAAATACATCGAAAAGGACCTCGCCATCAACGACGAAATTGAGAAACTGCGTCTCGCCACCGTGTCGGCGCTCCTCTCGGGGCGCCGCGACGTCGTCGTGGTCAGCTCCGTCTCCTGCCTCTTCGGCATGGGCAATCCCGAGGACTTCGATGCGAATGTCATCGACATCAAGGTAGGCCAGCGCATCTCGCGCAATGCCTTCCTCCGCCGGTTGGCCGAGTCGCTCTACAGCCGCAACGAAATCGAGCTTAACCGCGGCAACTTCCGCGTCAAGGGGGACACCGTCGACATCCGCCTGGCTTACGAGGAAATCATCCTCCGCGTCATCTTCTTCGGCGACGAAATCGAATCGATCTCCACGCTTCACCCGATGGACGGCACTCCGCTGGGCAGCCACGACCAGTTCCAGATCTACCCCGCCAACCTTTTCGTCACCTCCCGCGAGCGTCAGGCCAACGCCCTGGCGTCGATGGAGCTCGACCTCGGCCAGCAGGTAGAGTTCTTCCGGAAGGAGGACAAACCGCTCGAAGCCAAGCGATTATATGAGCGCACCACCTACGACATCGAGATGATCCGCGAGGTCGGCCACTGCCCCGGCATCGAAAACTATTCCCGCTATTTCGACGGCCGCGAGCCCGGGATGCGTCCGTTCTGTCTGCTGGACTATTTCCCGAAGGATTTCCTGACAATCATCGACGAGAGCCACGTCACCGTGCCGCAGATCCGCGCGATGTACGGCGGCGACCTCTCCCGAAAGCAGAACCTCGTGGACTACGGCTTCCGCCTGGAGTCGGCCCTCGATAACCGTCCGCTCCGTTTTCAGGAATTCGAGAAGCTCACCCATCAGGTCATCTACGTCAGCGCCACCCCGGCCGACTACGAGCTGGAGAAGAGCGAAGGCGTTGTGGTCGAGCAGGTTATCCGTCCCACCGGTCTGCTTGACCCGCTCATCGAGGTGCAGCCAACCCATCATCAGATCGACCATCTGCTCGAGGAAATCGAGCGCCGCCGTCAGAAAAACGAGCGTGTGCTCGTCACTACCCTCACCAAGCGCATGGCCGAGGAGGTCAACGAATATTTCCTCAAACTCAACATCAAGACGGCATATATCCACTCCGACGTCGACACCCTCGACCGAATCAAGATTCTCGACGACCTCCGCGCCGGGGTCTACGATGTGCTCATCGGCGTCAATCTGCTCCGCGAGGGGCTCGACCTCCCCGAGGTGTCGCTCGTGGCGATTCTCGACGCCGACAAGGAGGGCTTCCTCCGTTCGCACCGCTCGCTGACCCAGACCGTCGGCCGCGCCGCCCGAAACCTCAACGGCATGGTCATAATGTATGCCGACAAGATCACCGACTCGATGCGTCTGACCATCGAGGAAACGACCCGCCGCCGCGAAAAACAGATTGCCTACAACAAGGCCCACAATATCACCCCGCAGGCTATTGTCAAGGCCCGCAACGCCATCGTCGGCATCGACACCGAGGATCTCGCCCCGGCTCCCAATCCCAACTCCAAGCGTGCCCGCGGAGCTGCCTCCGCCCAGGCAGCGAAGGTCATACCCTACGCCAGCGAATACACCACATCGGTCGACATCGCCGCCGACCCGGTTATTCCTTATATGTCGGCCGGCGAACTCCAGCGCTGCATCACCCGCATGCGCGGCGAGATGGTCGAAGCTGCCAAACGCATGGAATTCATGGAAGCCGCCCGTCTGCGCGACGAAATCCTCAAGATGGAGAAGCTCGTTGCCTCGCTGGATCCCAAGACTGCCGCCAGATAACAAGACCACTGCCAGATAAACTGCCGGCCCCCCATTTCACCCTCTCTCCCCTTCTTTTCTCCCCTTCTTTTCCCCTCTTCCTTCCCCCTCTCCCTCTCTCCCACACCATCTTCCTTTCCGACCCGGTCGTTGCTTCTCTCTTTCCCTAATTTAAATCTTCACGACTTTGCCCCGCCCTTTCAATAAGAAATTCAACAGCAGGCCTCAGGCTGAATCCAAGGCCAAGTCCGCCACTTCAAAGCCTGCTCAGCAGAAGCCCCATCCTATGCCGCAGGAACGCGGTTCCGTTATCGAATATCCCCGCCGCCCGATTACCGACTGGCTTCCGACTTCGGTCAAGGAGGCCAAGGCTCACGGCTGGGACGAGGTTGACATTGTCTTTTTTTCGGGCGACGCATACGTCGATCACCCCTCTTTCGCTGCCGCAGTTCTCGGACGCACTTTAGTTGAAATCGGCGGCTACAAGGTTGCAATCGTGCCGCAGCCAAACTGGCAGGACGACCTCCGCGACTTCCGCAAGTTCGGCCGTCCGCGTCTTTTCTTTGCTGTTTCCGCCGGAGCCATGGACTCGATGGTGAACCATTACACCGCCGCCCGACGGCGCCGTTCGGATGACGCCTATACCCCCGACGGCCGCCACGGCATGCGTCCCGACTATCCCACAATCGTCTATTCCAAAATCCTCCGCGACCTTTTCCCCGACGTTCCCATCATTGCCGGGGGGATTGAGGCGTCGCTCCGACGTCTTTCGCATTATGATTACTGGCAGGACCGTCTGCGCCCCTCGATTCTGGCCGATGCCCCGGTCGACATGCTGATTTACGGCATGGGGGAACTACCCCTGCTCGAGCTGGCGCGCCGCATAGCCGCCGGGGAGAAGGTTTCCGAAATCCGCGACATCCCGCAGACCGCCTTTTTCGCTCCGGAAACTGAAATCAAGGCCCTCGAGGAGTCGGGCAGCGAGGTGATACGCCTGAATTCCTGGGAGCAATGCCGCCGCGACAAAAAGTCGCAGGCTGCGAATTTCAAGCATATCGAGCAACAGAGCAACCGCTTCACCGGCGCCACCATCGTGCAGCAGTTCGACAAGGAGCGTTTCGTGCGGGTCAATCCGATGTATCCCCCTCTCACTACGGAGCAGATCGACAGTTTCTACGACCTCAGCTACACCCGTCTGCCCCATCCCCGTTATATCGGCAAACGTATCCCGGCGTTCGACATGATTCGTTTCTCGGTGAACATGCACCGCGGCTGTTTCGGCGGCTGCGCATTTTGCACGATTTCCGCCCATCAGGGGAAATTCATCGCCTCCCGTTCGCAGGAATCGATTGTCCGCGAGGCGAAAAAGATTACTGAGATGCCCGGATTCAAGGGGTATATCTCCGACCTCGGTGGTCCGTCGGCAAATATGTACCGTATGGGCGGTTTCGATAAGTCGATTTGCGCCAAGTGTCTGCGTCCCAGCTGCCTGCATCCGAAGCCCTGCCCTAATCTGAATCACGACCACCGGCCTCTACTCGACGTCTACCACGCTGTCGACGCCCTACCCGGGGTCAAGAAATCCTTTATCGGCAGTGGTGTCCGCTACGACTTGTCGATGCACCAGTCGGGCCACCGGGAGATTGACGAGGCGTCCCGTCGCTACAACGAGGAGCTGATTGTCAGCCACGTCAGCGGCCGACTAAAAGTCGCCCCCGAACATACCGAGGACGGCGTGCTCAACATCATGCGCAAGCCCACTTTCACCCTCTTCGAGGAGTTCAACCGTCTGTTCGACCGGATTAACCGCCAGCATGGTCTGAATCAGCAGCTTATCCCCTACTTCATCTCCTCGCATCCCGGTTGCCACGAGGTCGACATGGCCAATCTGGCCCTCAAGACCAAGCGCCTGAACTTCCATCTCGAGCAGGTCCAGGACTTCACACCCACCCCGATGACCGTAGCCACCGAAATCTACTACACCGGCTACCACCCCTACACCCTCGAGCGCATCTACACCCCCGTCACCCCCGAGGAAAAGCTTGCCCAGCGCCAGTACTTCTTCTGGTACGACCGCACCTACCGGGCCTCCATCACCGCCTCCCTCCGGCGTCTCCACCGCCCCGACATCCTCGCCGCTCTCTTCTCCCGCTAACTTCCCTCGCATGTTTTATGTGACAATCCTTTACTTATCCCTTTTATTTCCACTTTCACAGGCTGAATTCAGGCATCAGATAAGCATTTAATGGCAAAAAAGTGTTATATTTGCAAACTGATACAACCTTGATGATTATGGACAGCCAGTACAAGCCTTATCCTATCGGAATTGAGAATTTCGAGAAGCTCAGAAATAAAGGATGCGTCTATGTTGACAAAACAGATTATATTAATCTGATGATTCAACAAGGCGGATATTTCCTGCTGTGCCGTCCGCGGCGATTCGGCAAGAGTCTGTTTCTGTCTACCATTGAGGCATTCTTCGAGGGGAAGCGGGAGCTGTTCGAGGGGCTGGCAATTACCAAGTATGATTACGACTGGGAACCATCGCCTGTTCTCCATCTCAA
>CABUTS010000062.1 GCA_902494515.1 uncultured Muribaculaceae bacterium
AGGAGGGTGATGGCGGCGCGGGCGGCGGCGGCGCGGGTGCGCTGGATGCCGATGGTTTCGATGGGGTCGGTGGTGTCGCGCAGTCCGGCGGTGTCGATGAAGCGGAAGAGGTAGTCGCCGATTTCAAGGGTGTCTTCGATGGTGTCGCGGGTGGTGCCGTGGATGTCGCTGACTATGGCGCGTTCTTCGCCGAGGAGGCGGTTGAGGAGCGATGATTTTCCGGCGTTTGTCGGGCCGATGATGGCTACGGGGATGCCTTCTTTTATGGCGTTTCCGGCGCGGAAGGAGTGGCTCAGGCGGGTGAGTTCGGTGTGGAGTTCTGTGGCGATGTCGATGAGTTTGGTGCGCGAGGCGAATTCGACTTCTTCTTCGGAGAAGTCGAGTTCGAGTTCGAGGAGCGACGCGAGTTCGAGGAGTTTGGCGCGGAGTTCTTCGAGGCGGTGCGAGAAGTTTCCTTTCATCTGGCTGGCGGCCAGGCGGTGGGCGGCACGGGAGTTCGAGGCGATGACGTCGGCGACGGCTTCGGCCTGGGCGAGGTCCATGCGGCCGTTGGCGAAGGCACGGCGCGTGAATTCGCCGGGTTCGGCGAGTCGGCAGCCGTTGTCGCAGAGGAGCTGCAGCAGTCGACGCTGCACGTAGCGCGAGCCGTGGACGGCGAATTCCACGGTGTCTTCGCCGGTGAAGGATGCCGGGGCGCGGAAGATTGTCGCGACGGCCTGATCGAGGAGCTCGCAGTCGTGTCCCGGGTCAACGATGTTGCCCAGATGCACGGTGCGTGGGGCCTGGTCGGCGAGCTTTTTGCCGCGCCAGAGGCTGTCGGCAGCTTCGATGGCCCGGGGACCGGAGATGCGGATTACAGCGATGCCGCCGACGCCGGGAGCGGTGGCTACGGCGCAGATTGTATCATTCTCGAACGTTTTCATGTGTGCAAAATTACGAAAAAATGTGTAACTTTGCACACGAAATGCAAAACAATTCTGATTCAACAATAAATAGCGCAGAGAGTGCGGCAGGTGCTCAGAGCAATGCCGACGATGTGCGCAAGCTGCGGGAGCTGTCCGAGATGTCGGTGGGGCGGCTCCTGTGGAAATACTCCCTGCCGTCGGTTGTCGGGATGATGGTGATGCAGCTTTACAACGTCATCGACCGCGTTGTCATCGGGCAGGTTGTCGGCGCAAAAGCTATTGCCGGACTGGCAATTACGTTTCCGGTGATGAACATCGCCACGGCGCTGGGCGTGCTGATCGGCGCCGGCGCCACGGCCCGCATTTCTTTGTTCCTCGGTGCCGGCAACTTCGACGGCGCGCGCAAGGTGCTGGGTAATTCGCTGACCCTGACGCTTACCATCGGTTTCATATATTTAGGACTGTTCGCAGTGTTCATGGATACCGTGCTGCGGTGGTTCGGCGCCGACGCCGACACGTTGCCGTATGCCCGCGATTTCATGATGTATATCCTTCCGGGTCTGCTGATGACGAACCTGACCTTCTCGTTCAACAACATGATGCGCGCCACGGGGTATCCGACGCGCGCAATGCTGACGATGTTCGTGGGTTTCGGGCTGAATATCATTCTGGCGCCGCTGTTTGTTTATATTCTTGACCTCGGAATCAAGGGCGCGGCGATTGCTACGGACATTTCGATGACCGTGTCGATGATTTTCGTGATGAGCCATTTCTGCCGGAAGGTCAACGGGCCTGTGATTTTCACCCCCGGCACCTACGGGCTTTCGTGGCCGCTGGTCTGGGGGATGGTCGGCATTGGCGCGGCGCCGTCGATTGTGAATATCGCTTCCTGCCTTATCAACATCTTCATTAACAATGCATTGAAGGACTACGGCGGCTATGAAGCCATCGCCGCTTCGGGAATTTTTGTCACGTATACCTCGGTGCTGATCAGTATTGTGCTGGGAATATGCCAGGGTATGCAGCCCATCGCGGGCTACAACTATGGCCACGGCCAGCCGCGACGCGTGGTGCGGGTGTTTGTTCTGGCCTCGCTTGCGGCTACGGGGATTACGACGCTCGGCTGGCTGGGAGCTATGACATTCCCGGAGCAGATTTCACGGGCATTCGTCAGCGACGATGCACTGGCTCAGTTCACCGGGCATGCTCTTTCTACGGCGATGATTTTCTTCTGGGTTGTCGGATTTCAGGTGATTTCAACGACCTATTTCCAGTCGATCGGCAACATTCCGATGTCGATATTCCTGAGTCTGGTGCGCCAGGTGATTTATTTCCTGCCGCTGCTGCTACTTATGCCGAGATGGTTCGGACTCGATGGAATTTGGTATGCATTCCCGACCGCGGATGTGTTCTCTACGCTGACCACGATAGCCCTGGTCTGGGTTTCAATCCGGAAGATTACCGCCCGGTGTAGAAGTTGATGAGGGCCTCGAGGGCGCGCTGGCAGGCCGGACAGAAGCCGGGCCAGGTGTTATCGCGCATGCGGCAGCGGTCAGCCGGGCGGTAAACCCCTTTGAAGGAGTATCCGCCACCCTCATAAACGCCTACGGGGTAGCGTTCTGCCTGGTCAACCGGGGTCGGAACCGGGGTGCCGGGCTCGAGCAGCGGCTCCCACTTCGAGGCGAAGTCGGTGAGCGTGGTGATGTTCGGTTCCCATGGCTCAATGTCGAGAGGGTAGATGTCCGACATTACGTCGTTTTCATAGAAATATTCGTCGGCGAGACCGCCGAAACTGTGGCCGAATTCATGCACCACCACCGGACGGAAGTTGTCGTTCTTAGAGGTCGTCAGGGTGTAGCTGTTGTAGATTCCCCCGCCGCCGTAAACCGGGCTGTTGGCCAGGATGATGATGTGCTCGAAGGGCTGGCCGTCGAGACTGTCGTATATGTCCCGGACATTCGGGGTTGTCAGGTATCGCGCCGAGTAGAAGGTGTCGTAATGCGAGCCGAAGGCGGTGTTGCGCCAGTCTTGGTCGCGTGGAACGCTCATGCCGCTCTCCTCCGAGGGGGTCCATAAGGCCATGAAATTGAAATCCTTGCGGTGCGAGGCGAAGGGCTCGTGGGAGAAAATGGCATCCACAGCTTCAGCGGCATCCGTGAAGAATGAATCGCGCTCGGCTTCGGTGTAACCTTCGGCGAGAATCACTACGTCGATGGCTTTCTTCGGGGAGCCTCCCGTGTGAATCTTGCTGTACTTGGCTGTTTTTGAGGGTTTAGGGACGCTGACCAGAATGTCGGCGGGGGAGTAGATATGGGTGTTCGAGGCCACGGTCCGGTGGCGGCTGTCGAGAAGCTCCACGGTGATCTTCGCGGCGCGCTTGGGGAGCGGCAGCAGGAAGGAATTCTCGTAGGAACGAGAGATCTGCTCGGCCTCCGGCGTGTCGCGCCATTCCTGGAACAGGGTGGAGAAGGAGTGGCGGTAGATAGTGTCGTTCGTTAGGGAATCGGTAACGGTGACGATGCCGTTACCCAGTAGTGGGAGCTTGGCGAGATTGTGGCGCCGGCCGTACCAGCCCGTGGTTTTGGACTGGCGGTTGAGGAATACGTGGCAATCCTTGGCGTTTCCCGCCAGAGTCATGTCGATGCGCAGGGTCGAGTCGGCGAAAACTTTGTCGAACTCAACCTCTTTGGCCTGGGTGGCAAGCCAGGAAAAGAGCGCTGCCCCGCAGAGCAATATCTTGGAAAACAGATTCTTGGTCATTGCATATCAGAGGGTGAACAGGCGGGTGAAGGCGGCGATGGTCGAGATGTGGTCGGCCACGGCGGCGGTTTCGCGGCAGGAGTGCATGGCCCACTGCGGCGCACCCATGTCGACCCCTTCGAGCTCGATCTGCGAGGTCAGGATGTTGCCGAGGGTTGAGCCGCCGGGGGTGTCGCTGTGGTTTACGAACACCTGACAGGGTACGCCTGCGTCTTTGCAGAGCTGGCGGAATATGGCGGCCGAATGGGCATCGGTCATATACTTGCAATTGGCATTGATTTTCACCACGGGGCCGTCGCCCGGTATGGGGTGATTGGTGGGATCCTGCTTCGAGGGGTAATTGGGGTGGAGGGCATGGCCGTTGTCGGCCGAAATCATGAACGACCGGGCCACGCCGCGGAAGAAGTTTTCCTGGCTGCTGGCCACGCGCTCGAGGATGTTGCGCAGAATCGGCGAGGCTGCCCCCTGCTTGGTGCCGCTGCCGGTTTCCTCGTTGTCGAAAATCGCCACGACGCGGGTCTCCGGAGTCAGGGGCGCCTTCTCGCAGGCATCGCAGATGGCTGTGACGGCGGCGTGAGCCATTTCCAGGTCGTCGATGCGACCCGAAGAGATGAATTCGTCGTTGAGGCCGAAGGTGCAGGCCGGGGTGGTGACGTAGAGGGTCAGGTCGAAATCGAGGATATCGTCAACGGCTACGCCCAACTCCTTGGCAACCATGCGGTTGAGCAAGCCTTTCCCCTCCTCCTTGCTGCTGACGCGGCCGAGCACGGGGAGCATATCGCGCTGTTTCGACAGCGGATTGCCGTCGTTGACCGCGCGGTTATAATGGATGGCGAGATGCGGGATGGTGAGCAGCGGACGGCGGAAATTCACAAGCCGTACCTCGGGGTGCAGGGCGTCCTTGCCCCTGAGAATCACGCGCCCGGAAATCGACAGCGGACGGTCGAACCAGGTGTAGAGAATCGGACCTCCGTAAACCTCGGTGTTGAGCGTCACCACGCCCCCCTCATTTACGATTTCGGCGTTCGGCTTGATGCGGAACCCCGGGGAATCGGAGTGCGCCGAGATTATGCGGAAACCCGCGGCGGGATCCGCGCCGACAATGAATGCGAACACCGCCGAGTCGTTCTTGACCACGAAGCGGCGGTCGCCGGCCTTCAGCTCCCAGCGGTCCGCCGGGTTGAGTTGCGAGAAACCGGCTTCAGTGAGCTTATCTGTTATATTCTTGGCTGCTAAGAAATTGCAAGGGCTTTCATTGAGAAACCGCAGCAAATCTTCAGTAATCTTTTCCATATTAATAAAGGTTTGATGTTGTCGTTGGTATCGTTGATATTAGTGCGTAGGAACTTTTATCTCAATGATGAAGCGTTTATGGTTGAGCACTACTTCGGCTTTACCGTTTTTGACATCTTCGCAATAGTCATATTTCGGTTCGATAACAAAACTTCCTGATTTGTCGATGTATCCATATTTTTCACCCACGCTCACAGCTGCTAAGCCCTCATGAAAAGAAGAAGCAAAATCGAAGTTCGGCTCAATGACATATTGACCGGTCTTGTCAATAAACCCATATTTGTATTCTTTGGCATTCCTCACCACAGCTAAGTCTTCTGAAAATGATTCAGCATCCCAGAACTGGGGGTCGATGGTAAAACGGCCTGTTTTATCAATAAATCCCCATAGTCCATTGGACGGTAGTGAAACCGGAGCCAAACCGTTGTGAAATTCTCCGACTTCAGAGAACTTCGGTTGTATTACCCAGTTGCCTCTTTTATTGATAAATCCCCACCTGTAATTGTGCCATGCGACAGCAAGGCCTTCCGAGAAATCTCCGGTCTCGAAAAACTTTGGCTTAATGGCTAATTTGCCGGTATTATCGATAAAACCCCATACGGAGCTTCCAGGTAATTTAACGGCACACATTCCTTCTTTAAAATAGCGTGTTGTCTCAAACTTAAGGGGTGAAATGACAACTCCGGTTGAGTCGATAAGACTCCAGGTTTTGCCTTTTTTTACAGAGGCAAAACCTTCGGAAAAGGGTGTCGTCATGTCGAATTGAGGTTCGATAACCCAATTGCCATTTTGATCTTGATATCCTCCTGCTACAGGGATGAAATCGGCTGAATTAGGTCGGGAAGATCCGCTGAAAAGAATCAGGCAAGTGAGTGCAAGACAAAATACAACGGCACTACCGGCGTAAATGAGAGGTTTACGGGAAGTCCTTACAGAGGTGGATTTGGTGGGGTTGAATATGGTGGGATTGGTTGGCCTCGGGGGAATCGGAGGATTTGGCGTCCGGTTAATTGGAATGGTCGGATTCGGATCCGGATTTGGAGTAGTTTTAGGATTTGGACCTGGATTGGGTGGGGCAGGAGCAGGTGCCGGGCCGGGTGCATGACCTGTTAAGAGAGAGACCGGTCGCGCATCGGGGTCCGGGGAGAGGGCGCTCTGGAGGATGGCGGAGAAGGCCGGGGTGAGGTTGAGAGCTGCGATCTGGCCGGGGAGGTCCTTGCGGAATAGCTCGGTGGACTTAGCGGGGTCCTTGCCGGTTAGACAGAATAGGCACGTGGCCGCCAGAGCATAGATATCCGATGCCGGCGAGAAAGTGGTGATACCGCCATATTGCTCGATGGGGGAATAGCCGTCGGAACAGCCGAGGGTTTTCAGCGTGGAGGTCGGGCGTCCGCCTTCGTCGTAGTGTTTAGAGAGGCCGAAGTCGATTAGGACAGGACGCAGGAACTTTGTGCCTGATTCGTCCTCATCCTCGGTGAGCATAATGTTGTCTGGCTTGATGTCGAGATGGGTAACTCTCTGAGCATGAAGGAAATCAACAGCCTCCATAATCGGGCAGAGCAGATTGAAAAGGTCCGCCTGTGACTGCGGTCCGTTCTCCTCGATGTAGTTGCGGAGCGAGCGGCCGTTGAGATACTCCATCACATAGTAAGCTGTGCCGTTTGCCTGAAACACCTCGTTGACCTTGACGATATTGGGATGGTTGGCGCCGACCTGCTGCAGGCGCTGGGCTTCGGCGATGAAATCCTTCATCGAGTCCTCGACAGTGGTTCTCACGGGGTCGGAATAGACCATCTGGGAGTTGTTGGCTCGACCGCACATGTCGCTGAGGAAGTGCTCCTTGATGGCGCAGGTTACAGTCTGACTGAAGTTGCCGAAGCGAATCTTAGTGTTGGCGAGGTAGGTGATGCCGAACCCGCCGGAACCGAGAATCTCGAGGATTCGGTAGGTTCCTGTGGGAGAGTTCAGTATAAAACCCTTGGGCAGCGCGTTGGGATTGTTTGCAGCCATGGTGATGGTGGAGAATTAAAGTGAAGCCGGAAAATCCGTAGCGGAAGGCGGGATATAAGCGGGGGGGTTAGCGGCGGGAGGTGCCGAAGGGGGGCTCGAGGAAAAGGTCGCGCATCTCCGGGGGCACGATGAAGACATCGTGGGGGCCGAGGGGGCGCAGTGGCTCGAACCAGCGGAACTGCGGGAGGTAGAAGGTGTTCTTTTTGGCGAGGTAGAGCGGGGTCATTGTGCCGGAGGTCTCGGGCCACATTTTCATGCGCTGGATCGCCTGGTTCTTGAAGTCGGCTGAGAGATAGGAGCTTTCGATGTTGGCGATTTTGTTGTAGGTGGAATCGTTTTCCATCGGGAGCATGATGGCCTGAACGTTGCCGGAGACGTCGAGATGGTGGAGCTGCCCGTCGAGGAAGGTGGCGAACATCTCCTTGCCTGTCAGCTGGTTATAGAATTCCTCGTCGATATGTTCGGCAACGAAGCCGAACTCGGGCAGCCGGGCCCAGTCGACCGTGGAGTCGTTCATGTGCACAAGAATCTGGTTGCCGAAGATCTGCTTGTTTTCGTTCCAGACTACGGGATGGCGGTCGAGGTGCAGTACGGAGTCTTTGCTGACGAAGGTCATGGAGTCGCAAATTCCCTGAAGGTCAACGCGATAGAACCGCACGTTGGGGTGCGCCACGAGGTAATGCACGGTATCCGGCGGCAGCTTGATGTCTGGCTTCACCTCAGTGGAATCCGTGGGGATTTCCGGGATAGTTGGGATTGAATCCACTGCGGCGAAGTCGGCGGGAATTTCCGGGATAGTTGGGATTGAATCCACTGCGGCGAAGTCGGCGGGAATCTCCGGGATAGCCGGGATAGAATCCACTGCGGCGAAGTCGGCGGGGATTTCCGGGATAGCTGGGATTGAATCCACTATGGCGGAATCCACTGCGGCGGAATCAGTTGGAATGGAGTCGGCGGGGAGTGAATCTGCAGGGAGCGATGTCGGGGTTGCCGGGGCTGCGGCTGCCGTGGTTGCTTTGGCGCCCTTGCGCTTCTTTTTATCATCCTCGGGGTAGAGGACGCGGCGGAATGTCATGATGGTGTCGCCGTGGAGATAGAGCGTATCCTTCTGCGAAAATTCCCGGGCCAGGGCGTGGCCGAAAACACGCGCCGAGTCGGCCTCCTCGTTGTAGCATCCGTAGTCGCCGGTGAGGATCACCTTCTTGGCAGTGTCGGTAATCTCGATGTTGCCGAAAGCTTCGCCGAACCCGCGCGGGCGGTCATAGTAGAGCGTGTCACCCGTCAGCGTATTGCCGTTTTTGGCCACTACCAGCGAGCGGCGATAAAGGTCAGCCTCCTGGGAATCAGTGTTGTAGATGCCGTCGGAAGTGTAAATCGTGCCGTCGCCCGAAATAATGGTGGATGTCGTGTCGAGCACGGCAATATGGGTGCCGGTGTTGTAGAGCATCTGCTCCGAGTAGATGTCGAGAGTGTCCTTGTCGCGCAGCGAATGAAGCACCACATTCTGGCGGAACAGCGCATCTTTCGATGCCGGGGAATATTCGCCGTACCACGAACTCAAGCGGTTTTTCGGGTCGGTGAGCACGCCGCCGACCTCATAGTATCCGAGGTCGATGCCGAGGTCGTAGTTGAAAATGTCGGTCGAAAGCTGCACGTCGCGGTTGATGAGCCGCACCTTTTTGCCGACGCTGGCATACAGCACCGCCAGCTGCGTGGAATCGGAATACACCAGCTCGTCGGCGTAGACGAACAGGGTGTCGCCCTGCTCCATGCGCACGTTTCCGAAGGCCTCTACAGCCCCGGGATTGTCGTAGAAATGTGCTGAATCGCAGTACATGAACATTCCGCCCCGGCGGAAAAGAACATCGCCGACAACGATCTGATATTCATGGCCCGACTCCTTTTTCAGCACATTCGCGCGCTCGAGAAACACCCGGTCGGTGACGTTGCGGTCTGCCGTCGGGATTGTCGGCCGGATCGGGGTGGTGTCGCGCTTGTGCTGCCGGGCGGCGGGAGACTGCGCCCACAGGCCGGCGGTGAAAACCGCCGCCACCAGCGAGAGCAGGACCCATCTCAGGCTCCGGCCATTACCGTTCCGCGAAGTGTCGGACATCAGTTCTGTTTTTTCTGCAGCCATTCGGGATGCTGGAAGTCGCAGTCGAGCCAGTTATCCTCGATTTTTACGTAGGTGTCGCGGATTTTCTTTGAAATCCAGTTCTTTACCATCTTCTGTTTGGCTGAGTTCTCATACATGTTCTTGATCACCTGGTAGTCCTCGGAGAGGGTGGCGCGGTGAGCGGGGATGCGCTCGGTCAGCTTCACGATGGCCACGATGTCGCGGTCGCGCGCGGGATCCTTCATGACAAATGCGTGCGAGATGTCGCCGACCTTCATGGTGTTGACGGTCTTGGCGACCTCCTGGGGGAGATCCTGCATCTCGAAGCGGATCGAACCGGTGTTGGGGTTGACCATGCGGCCGTTGTTGTTGCGGGTGTCCTTGTCCTGTGATACGATCGGGGCGGCATCCTCGAAGGTGAATTCGTGGTGGTCAACAATCGAGGCGCGGAGCGAGTCGAGGCGGAACACGGCATCGTCGAGAGCCTCCTGACTTACCTTCGGACGCAGGAGAATGTGGCGGGTGTTCACGCGGTCGCCGCGCTTCTCGATGAGCTGGATGATGTGGAAACCATATTGGGTCTCAACGATTTTCGACACCTTCTTGGTGTCGTTGAGGTTGAAGGCTACGGCGGCATACTCGGGCTCGAGGTTGCCGCGGCCCATGAAACCGATTTCACCGCCGCGCACGCCGGAGCCGTCCTCGCTGTAGAGGATGGCGAGGGTCGAGAATTCAGATTCCCCTTTGTTGACGCGGTCAGCATACTGGCGCAGGCGCGCCTTGATATCGTCGATTTCCTCCTGGGGAATCTTCGGGTTGATGGTGATGATTTCAACCTCCACCTGCAGCGGGATGTAGGGGATGGAGTCCTGGGGCAGGGAGTTGAAATAGCGCTGGACGTCGCTCGGGGTAACCTTGAGGTCCTTGGTCAGCGAGCTCTGCACCTGCTGGATTTTGTATTGGTTGCGCATCATGTCGGCGAGCCCTTCGCGGAACTCAGCCATCGGCTTGCGGAAGTATTCCTCGACCTTCTCCTTGCTGCCGAGGTTGTTGATCATATAGTTGATACGCTGGTCCACGGCTATGGAGACCATTGACTCCTGGACCTCGACGGTGTCGATTTCGGCCTGATGCAGAAAGAGCTTTTCGATGGCAAGCTGCTCGGGGATAACGCAGTATGGGTCGCCGTTGACGGGCGTTTTCTCGTAGAGCATCTGCTGGTAAGCCTCTTCGATTTCGCTTTTGTAGATAGGCTGGTCGCCGACCATCCAGGCCACCTCTTCGATGACGTTGGAACTGCCCCCGTTGTCGGGGGCGGCAAGAGAACCGAGGGCCACGAGGGCTGCGGCGCCCAGGGAAAGACATGATTTCAGATTCATAAGCGGGTCTGATAAATAACCGTTTTAAGATGAAGCCGCCGGAACTGTATGAAGGAGCTTCATTTCGGTAATTTCACGCAAAGTTACGGTTTTTTTCTGATTCTGCACAATCCGCGGCTTGAAAAACGTCAGATACACCCGCCGGAGCGGTGAAAATTTTGCGATTTCGGCTGAAAACAACTAACTTTGCAGAGTTTTAGCTATTGTTGTCACTGCCATGAAATCCCTCCGCGCACTATTGCTGGCTGCCGCCGCCCTGCTGTGTATCTCCTCTGCCGTCGCTTCGGCTTTCACCGAAAAGGATGTGGAGCAGAGTCTGCAACGGCTCGACCGGGAGCTTAAGGACCGCGACATCTTCAAGGAGCGGAGAGTCAGGCGCCTGGACTCGCTAAAGCGCGTCCGCGAGCGGGTGGCCCGCGTCGACTCGGTGGCGTGGCTGAACCATACGATGGAGATTGCCCGCGGCTACACGTCGTTCGACAACGACTCGGCGCTGAACTATTTCACCCAGGGCTACGACGGCGCGCTGATTCTGCGCCGCAACCGCCGGGGGATGCCGCAGGAGGCGGTGGCTGACTCGATGAGTCAGGAGTTCCGCATGCGGCGCGCCACATACCTGTCGCTCAGCGGTTTTGTTAATGATGCTGTCAGCGAATACAACGACATCGACACCACCCGGATGGGGCGCACGCTCATGGCCGATTATCACGAGGCCGGGCGCCAGATGTATTCTTACATCTCATATTTTTATTACGGCTATCTGACCACTTTCGACTACTGGAACAACAAGTCGGTGGAGTCCCAGCGGAAGCTGATTCCGCTGCTCGACCCGAACAGCGACAAGTATCTGCTGCATTTAGGGGAGTATTACTTCAACATCCGCGAATATACCCGCAGCCGGCAGCTGCTGCTGGAACTGGTGCACCGTATCGATGTCGACTCGGAATATTACGCCATCGCGGCGCACATCCTGGCGTCGATAGCCCGTACACGCGGCGACCAGAACGAATATATGTATTATCTGGCGCAGTCGGCAATCTCCGATATGCGGCGCGCCACGATGGAGATCATGTCGCTGCAGGAACTCGGCGGGGTGCTGTTCGAGAGCGGAAACATCGACCGCGCGCATCAGTATGTTTCGGTGGCGCTGACCAATGCTCTGGAGAGCCACGCGTCGGTGCGCATGATGAGCACCACGGAGCTGCTGGCGATGGTCGAGAAGGACCACGGACTGCAGGTGAAGCGCTGGCGCACCTCGATGTACGCCATTTTCGCCATCCTGCTGATGTGCCTGCTGGCACTGGTTGTGGTGCTGGTGGTGCTCCGCCGGCAGCTGACGCGAGTGGCCCGCATGCGTCAGGAGCTCCAGGACGCTAATGCCACCAAGGATATCTATATCAGCCAGTTCCTTTCGCTCAGCTCCATCTACATGAACAAACTCAAGGAGTTCTCGAAGCTCGTAAACCGCAAGATTTCGGCGGGTCAGGTCGACGAATTGCTGAAAATCACCAAAACCGGAAAGTTCATCGACGAACAGAGCGCCGAATTCTACACCGTCTTCGACGACGCCTTCCTGCACATCTACCCTGACTTCGTGGAGAAAGTCAACGCGCTGCTCCGCCCCGAAGAACAGATTGTGTTGGGGGAGGGGGAGAAACTGAACTCCGACCTGCGTATCCTGGCTTTCATGCGCCTGGGCATCGACGACACCAACCGCGTGGCGCAAATCCTGAACTTCTCGGTCAACACCATCTACGCCTACCGCAACCGGCTGCGCAACCGCGCCATCAATCGCGCCACCTTCGAGGCCGACATCATGCGCCTCGGTGCTCTCTGAACGGGATTTGAGGGTGTATCGCAGCGTACTTGTCTGCGATACACCCTCAGATGTTTTTTTATTGCAATGACGTTTTAAGGGATTGTTATTGCAATGGCGTTATGTGGGATTGTTCTCTGAAAAGAGCGTGTCCCTGCGGCCGGATGGACTGCGGATTTACTTCACGAGGACTTTGGTGGCGTGGTTGCCCTGACGACGGATATAGAGGCCGTTGGCGGGATTCTCAACGCGCATGCCCTGGAGGTTGTAGTATTCCACGGGAGCGTTTTCGTCGGCTTCGACGCTCTCGACACCGCTGACGGTGTAGGCTGCGAAGTTATGGACGTAGGGGAAGGCGTTGAACTTCAGGGTTACAGGGCTGTTCTGACCCTTGACGGCGCCGTCAAACTTATATTTGTTGTTCCAGTAGGTCCAGGGTACGCGCTTGAGGTTGAAATACTCGGGGTTGTCGTTGGGGGCGGAATCGAGGCCGCTGATAGTCGGACCCCACTGCTGATATTCGCCGTCGAGTACCATCTCGAAACGGTAGCGGTCATCGCCGGCGGGGATGTCGACATTCGACGACCAGATGCCGGTTTCCTTGTATTCCAGGCTTTCGCCGATCGGGCCGAAGCTCATCAGGTGGAAAATCTTTACGGAGGTTACCTGCTTCAGAGAAGCTGCTTTGTTGGCGAAATTGATGTTGATGCAGTATACACCCTCTTCGCTGATGGCGGTCGAGCCGGCTTCCTGTTTCAGTTTGTAGCCGTCGATGACATAGCTGTTGGTACCGTCGGAGATGGTCAGGTCGCCGGGTTTCAGCTTGGTGAACAGCTCGTAGGTGAAGTCGTTGACCTTGTTGAAGGCGAAGGAGGACCCTTCGGCGAGAGCGCTGCCGGTAGCGCCGAGGGTGGCGGGGGCAGCCTCACATTCGGCGAAAGAGTGGGTGAAGTGCTCGCCGCGCATTGTCACGGTGCATACGTAGGGCTTTGTTCCGGCCTGGATGTCACCGGAAACCTTCCACCATACACGGTCGGCCCACTGGCCAAGCTCGATGTCGGCGGGGTCGTCGTCGCGTTTGTTGCGCACTTTGCCGGTGTCCTTCATATAGAAGTAACTGTCCGACCCGTCGGGAGTGGCATCTGTTCCGTTCTCGGGAGCGAACATATAGGCGCGCTGGTCGTCGCGGACATAGTGGAGGGCAATCAGGTAGCGGTTGTCGCTGGCGCTGAGGTCGCCCCAGTTGAATGTGCCGCTCCAGCTGCCGTTCCCGGCGTAGGAGAGGATAAACTCATTCTGAGTCCAGTTCTGGCGGATTGCTATGTATTCGATTTTCTTGATGCCGATGGTGTTGGCATTGCCGTCGACGGTGATGCGGTATACACCCTTGGTTCCGGGAGTGACTGTGAGGTTGAGGTCGCCGCCGGTGGCGGTGAGGGTCTTGCCGCCGTTGAGGAGCGCGAAGGCTTCGAACTTGCCGTCGTCAACTTTAGTACATTCTACGGAGGCTTCTTCGGCCAGCGCTTCGCCGCTGATAGTTACACTTGCCGGGGCCTCGGCCCAGGCTGCACTTGCCGCGCATAATGCTGCGCACAGGAGTAGATTTTTCTTCATGATATAAAGATTTGAATTACGCGGCAAAATTAATATGAAAACCCCTCCGGATGTGTACCGGATTCTGACAAAAGTGTAATTCAGGCCGCAGGGAGCCTGAAAAATGCGGCGTGCCCTGCGGCCTGAGTGTGATTGCGGTGTAAAGTCTGGTTTTCCGGCCTGTCTTCGGGTCGGTTAGTCGAAGACGTCGGAGATGGTTTCTTCGGCCTCGGCGTTGGCGTCGGGATCGTAGTCGTAGAATTCTTTGTCGCAAACCTGCGAGAAGTCTACGTTGAAGCGGGCCTCCTGAGAGTAGGGGAGCGACGGGTCGGCGTAGACTTTGCTGAGGTAGCGGCCGACGATGGGGAGCGCGGCGGCTGCGCCCTGGCCCGAGGCCATGGAGTTGAAGTGGATGAAGCGTTCTTCACCGCCGACCCAGGCGCCGTTGACCAGCTCGGGGGAGAAGGCCATGAACCAGGCGTCGGAGTTGTAGTTGGTCGTGCCGGTCTTGCCCCCCATCTCGGCGGTCAGACTGTAGGGGGGATGGCGGAGGCGGTTGGCCGTACCGGAGTCGACGACGTTGAGCAGCATCGACAGGATCTTGGCGTAGGCCGCTTCGGAGATGACCTCGGTATGGCGGGCCGAGAACTCGGCTACGGTGTTGCCGTTGGCGTCGGAAATCGAGGTGACATACAGCGGCGCGGCGCGCATTCCGTTGTTGGCGTAGGCGGTGTAGGCGCTGACCATTTCGCTGACAGATACTTCGCACGAGCCCAGACAGATACTCATCACCGGGTTCAGGGTGTTGGTGATACCGAAATTGTGCATATTGCGGACCAGCGTCGCCGGGGAGAGCTGTTCCATCAGTCGGGCGGAAATCCAGTTGTTGGAGTAGGTGAGGGCCCAGCGGAGGTCCACCATTTCGCCGATACGGCCGTGACCCGAGTTGCGGGGCGCCCAGGGGCGGCCGCTTTCGTCGATGATTACGGGCTGGGCGTTGAGCATCTGGTCGCAGGGGGTGAAGCCCTCCTCCATGGCGTAGGTGTAGAGGAACGGCTTGATGGTCGAACCGATCTGGCGGCGGCCGGTGGAGACCATGTCGTACTGGAAGAAGGAGAAGTTCGGACCGCCGACGTAGGCGCGGACGTAGCCGTTGCGCGGGTCCATCGACATGAATCCGGTGCGCAGGAAATGTTTCTGGTACAGAAGTGAGTCGCGCGGCGTCATCACCGTGTCGATTACGCCGTGATACGAGAACACGTTCATTTCCTGCGGGGTGTTGAAGGCCTGACGGATCTCCTCATCGGTAGCTCCGGCTTTCTTCATCACACGGTAGCGGTCGGTCTGCTTGATGGAGCGGTTGATGAGCGAGGCGATGGTGACGTTGCCGAGCTCCTCGGCGTTTGAGGTGTAGGGAGCGTTTCTGGAGCCTCGCTTCTCGCGGAAGAATGCCGCCTGGAGGTTCGACATATGTTCCTGCACGGACTCCTCGGCGTAGCGCTGCATGCGTGAGTCGATGGTGGTGTGGATTTTCAGACCGTCGGTATACAGGTCGTATTTCGTGCCGTCGGGTTTGGGATTCTTTTCAATCCAGCCGAACAGCGGGTTGGTTTCCCATGCTATGGAGTCGTCGATGAACTTCTGACGTTCCCAGCCGCGGTAGTCAGCCATGTCGGGTTTCTTGGCGGTGAGTACGCGGCGGAGCTCCTCGCGGAAGTAGGGGGCGAGCCCCTCCTTGTGGTCCATGCGGCTGAAGTGCAGGGTCAGGGGGAGCTGGCGCAGCGAATCGAGCTGCTCCTTGGTGATTTTATCGTTCTTGTACATCTGCTCGAGCACCACGTTGCGGCGCTCGCGGGTGCGCTCGGGGTGACGGACAGGATTGTAGTAGGCGGGGTTTTTGACCATGCCGACAAGTGTAGCGGCCTCCTCGATGGTCAGGTCTTTCGGGAGTTTGTTGAAGTATACGTGGGCTGCGGACTTGATGCCGACGGCGTTGTAGAGGAAGTCGAACTGGTTGAGATACATCTTGATGATCTCGTCCTTGGAGTAGTAGCGCTCGAGCTTCACGGCAATCATCCACTCGATGGGCTTCTGCAGCGCGCGGTCCAGCAACCCCTCTGATTCGGGGGAATAGAGCTGCTTGGCCAGCTGCTGGGTGATGGTGGAACCGCCGCCGGAGTGTTTCTGGCGGAGAAGCATGGTCTTCACCAACACGCGCCCCATGGCGCGCAGGTCGATACCTGAATGGTCCAGGAAGCGAGCGTCCTCGGTGGCGATCAGGGCATCGACGATATAGGGCGAAATCTCGGAATAGTCGGCGTAAACGCGGTTGCCGGAGTTGCGGTAGTAGCGTCCCATCTCCTGGCCGTCGGCGGTGTAGATTACGGTGGCGAACTTGTCGTTGGGATTCTGAAGCTCCTCGATGGGGGGCATGTAGCCGATCCATCCGTTGTAGATACAGATGAAGAGGAGGAAGAACACGGCGAATCCGATGGCAAAAATCTTCCAGATCCAGCCGATGATGGCTTTATTGCGTTTGCGGCGGCGTTCGGCTTCGCTCAGGGGGCGCTGCTCTTCGCCGAAACGGTCGTTATAGCGGGAGTCGGTGTTGTTTGGCATTTCGAAAGATGCTTTTGAATACAGGGGCGGGCATATCCGGCTTTCAGATAGCCGTTGGCAGCCGAAATTCAGCCGGTCGCTTTTTCTGCTCGCGTTCAAAGAGCAAAGTTACGGATTTTTTTCCAAATATATGATATGTAATTGCAGAATCTTGCGGGTGGAGGGGGTGACGGGGTATAGGGCGGCGGCGCGGATGCCGGGAATCCAGAGGATTTGGCCGTTGCGTGTGAGGGCGCGGAGGTGTGTTTTGCGGTCGACGGGGATTTTGAGGTCGGAGAGGATGTCGCTGACCAGACGGGATCCTTTCATGCCGAAGGGGACCATCCGGTCGCCGGTCTGCAGGGGGCGCAGCCCGAAGTGCGGAGCGCCGTCGAGGACTGCGGCGTCGAACCAGGCATAGTCGGGATCGCGGCGGGGGTGAAATTCCTCCGGGGTGATGATTTTATGTTCGATAACGGGCTGTGTGTCTGCTTCGTTGAATGGGCGGAGAATTCCGCGGTCAAGGAGGAACCAGCGGCCATCAGCGGCCTGGAATCTGCGGCCGCTCTCATCCTTTGCAGCGAGAATCCGCTCTACGGTCTCGCGGTCGAAGGCTCCTCCGAGGATGTGAAACAGCAGCGCTGCGGCCATCGGCTCCCGTTCGGCGAGGTCCCGGACGTTTAC
>CABUTS010000063.1 GCA_902494515.1 uncultured Muribaculaceae bacterium
GCGGCGGTGGCGGCGATGACGAGGTGGGCGTAGGCGATGCCCATGTCGAAGGGGGTGTAGTGGTTATGGGTGGCGGAGGTGAAGGTGAGGTCGTTGCCGGTGAGGCTGGCGCGCCAGGGCTGGGAGTTGGCGGATGAGGGGGCGAGGCGGACTGCTTCGAGCAGGTCGCCGATGGTGGTGGCGTCGGGGCCGACGGGTGTGGCGGGGTCGATGCCGGGGAAGAGGTGGGAGAAGGAGTGGCGGTGGCTTGCGCGGACTACGCGGCGCATTACGCGCTCGGAGAAGCGGCGCTGCTGTGTGGCGTGGCCGATGGGCGAGACGATGCAGACTTCGCGGACGGTACTTTCGGAGCCGTCAGGGGCTTTATCGGTGGGTTCTGCGACCGAATCCTCAGCGGCGACCGAAGTCTCGGCGGCGGTGTCCATTGCTTTTTCAAAGATCGACCGGCGGAAGGTGCCTCCGAGCCAGCAGGTGTCGAGGCCGGCGGCTGTGGCGGCGAGGATGATTTGTTCGAACATATAGCCGGCCTGGACCCGTTCGGCGTCGGTGTTGCCGGCGGCCATAATCAGGAACTGGCGGGCACCGTTGATGAAGCCGTAGGTTCCGAGACGGCCTGAAACGTTTCCGCCGTCGATGAGGCGGATTTCGGGGATGGGGACGTCGGGGAACAGCGGTGTAAGTCGGGCGATTGCTTCCTCTATTTTGGTTATGGCGTGGATGTCGAGGCGCAGCCCGTTGAAGGTTCGCGAGGAGTGACGTTTCTCGATGGCGGCAGCCAGCGTGGCTGCGGGGAGTTTAAGGGGAGTAATATCCATTGCGGAGTTGGCGCGGGCCCTGAGCCCGGAAATATATGCGAAATTCCTCTCCGGAGCTTATAAACTACGGAGAGGAAGTATAGGGGATTTCAGGGAGAGAGGTTATTCAGCCTTGGGAGCGAGGGTCTCGAGGTAAGCCTTCAGCTCGGGGGAGGGCTGGATCTGGTAGAAACGCTCGAACATCTTGCGGGCGTTGTCGATGTCGTGGTTGGTCACGTAGTAGTTGCCGAGGCGGCCGAGAACCTGCACGTAGATAGCCTTGCGGGATTCGAGGTTGTCGGGGTCGGAGTCGAGGGCTGCGAGAGTAGCGAGGTCGGCTTCGGCTACAGCCTGGTCGATTTCGCCGTTCTTGTTAGTCATGAGGATGCGGGTGTAGTTGTTGAGCACCAGAGGGTGATCGGGGATAACCTCGCGGACCTTGGTGATGGTGGTGAGGGCCTTGTCGGAGTTAGCCTTCCAGTTCTCATCCTGTACAGCCTGCTGCGAAGCGCTCAGGGCGTTGTAGCGGAGGGCGAGGGCGAGGAGGTCGTTGGGGTCAGCTTCGGCACCCTGGAGGTCGACATACTTCTGCATGGTGTCGGCAGCATCCTGGAAGCGGGTGGCGCGGTTGTATGCACCGGAGAGGTCCTTGAGCAGGGAGGTCTTCTCGGGGTCTACTTTCACGGCGTTCTCATACATTACGCAGGCGAGGGAGTCATTGCCCATGTCGCCGAGGAGTTCGGCATATTCGGTGAAGTCGTGGGAGTTGAGCTGTGCGCCGGGGTTGGCGATCAGCTTCTCGGCAGCCTGCACGGCGGGAACGGTGTCGCCCATAGCCTTGAGGTTGTAGAACTGCATACGCTCCATGTAGAAGTTACCGGGATCCTGGGCGAGAATGTCGGAAGCGAGCTTGTAGCTCTCGGGGTAACGCTTTGCGAAGAAGAGCAGACCGGCCAGACGCTGTTTGTCCTTCTGGAAGGAGTTGGGGTTCTGGATGTAAGCCTCATACTGCTTTGCGGCGTTTGTCAGCTGGTTTGCGTCGTAGAGTTTCTCGGCGAGTTCGCGCTGCACGAGAGCTGATTCGGGCTGGTAGCCGAGGAGCTCGCGGAGCTTGTCGAGGGCGGCCTTCTGGTTAACCTGAAAGATCACGCGGGCATACTTAACGTATGCTTCGGGGTGAGCGTCCTTGGCGTTCTTGGATTCGTGGTCGAAGGTAGCGGCCATTTCATACATACCGGCGGATTCGCCTACATTCTTGGCGCCGGCGAGGATGTCGCCTTCAAGGATGAAGGGGGCAGGAGCGGTGTTCTTGGCCTGCTTCTTGATGTCGGCGAGCCACTTTTCAATCTCCTTGGTGTAGGCCACGGGGTTGGCCTGGAAGTAAGCGCGGGGGATTTCAGTCAGGATGTCGAAGTCCTTCTTGGCGAACTTCTTGGCGTCCTTGAAATACTTTTCAGCGGTCTTGGCGTCGCCGTCGCGGAGGGCGAGGGTGCCGAGGCCCACGTAGTTGTAGCCGTTTTCGGGATTGGCAGCCATACCGGCGTCGAACATCTTCTTGGCGGTAGCTTTGTCGCCTTTCTGGAGAGCGATCTGGCCGAGGTAGTAGTAGGCCACGGCCTTGTCGGTTTCGGGCTGGTTGAGGGTGTTGTTGAGGATGATTTCAGCTTCCTCGGGCTGGTCGGCGCGGAAATACTCCACACCGTCGACATAACCTTCGGCAGCCACCGTCAGAGCGGAGCCTAAGAGCAATGAAAACAGGAATTTGAGTTTCATGAAGTTCAGATATTTAAAGCGATTTTACTTATTTCCGGGTTGCAAGTCTGCGATAACTGAAGACTTGAGGTTTAAGGTTTTTATTCGATTTCGACCTGACGGTGGGAAACCAGAGCCGGCAGCACGCCGGTGGTCTGGATGAGTTTCTGCCCCTGGAAGGAGGTTACGAAAGCAAAGAAACCGTTGGCCAGGCTGCCGGCAGCGCCGGTGTTGACCATGTAGATCGAGCGGAACAGGGGGTATGAACCGTCGAAAATATAGGCCTGATAGGGGGCTACGGCCACGAGCGAGTTGTTCCTGCGAATCGGGAGCACCTTCACGTCGGACACGAACTCCGTGGTGGTGGTGTCGTCGACCTCGAGCGACTTGAACTTCTCCTCGGTGGAGAGGTCGGCGGTCTTGAGGTCGGTAGAAATCCAGCTTACGCCTACCAGACCGATGGCGTTGCGGCGCTTCTTGACGGCGTCGAACACGGCGGGGATGGTGTTGGCCGAAACCACGTTGTCGGGGAACTTGCGGCCGTTCATCAGCGAGTCCGACATATACTTCACGATGCTGGAACCCGAGTGGTCGAAGATCACCTCGATGTTGCCGAGCTTGGTGGGGGAGAGCTCGTCCCATCGCTTGACGTCGCCGGTCAGGATCTCCTGCAGTTCCTTGATCGATAGGTTCTCGATAGGATTCTCGGGGTTGACGATCACGGCGATGGCGTCGACGGCGATCTGCTTCACCTTGGGGATGCGCTTGCGCTCGCGGAGGTATTTCATCTGTTCCTTGGTGAGCTCATGGGTGAGCACCGCCAGACGGGCGTTGCCGAGGACCACGGAGTCCGTGGCGGCCTTGTCGTCGGTGTAAAACGACAGAACCGAAGCGTGGGGATAGCAGAACTCAAACACTTCGATTTCCTCTTCCATGATATTCTCGAAGGAGGCGTCGCAGGCGAGCACAACGGTTCCGGAGGTGGAGGTGTTGCCCGTCGGGGCCTTCTTCTTGCCACCTTTGGCATTGCACGCGCCGAACAGCGAGGCTGCCAGGATGAGCAGTGCGGGGACGAAAATGAAATACAGTTTCTTCATTTCTGCAAAGTTACATTATTTTTTCAATTTCCGCGCAAAAAAGGGACTAAAAATACGTTAATACCCACCGGTTCTGATGGCGAACCGGCAGGAAATGTGCCGAAAAGGTGAAAAAAGTATCGGTCTCAACGAAAAATCAGAACGCGGAGTCGATGCCGCGGAACTGCCGGTAGGCTCTCCAGATGCCGTAAACTACGAAGAGGATGCCGCCGCCCCAGCGGAGCCACTGCCAGATGCCGGGACCCCAGTCGAAGAAGTTGATGAGCAGGAGCACGCCCATGCCTACATATATTATAATCATGAAGATTCCGAAAACCACACGCATGGTTGAGGCTACGGAGGGTTTGTTGTCTTGTTCGGTTGGCATAATTGTAAGTTTTAAAATCTATAAAACTTTAACATTTCTCGGTGACGAAAGTTCGCCGGCTGCATTGACGAAAGACCGCCATTTGCAGATTTCCCATCGGCGGCGGTCCGCCATTTGCAGATTTCGCGTTGACGAAAGTCCGCCATCGGGAGATTTGACTTCGAATTCTCCTCAAAATTAATCATAATATTTGACTTCGCAATCAGGCCGACGTTTAATTTAAATTTCGTTAACACAGTGGCGGCGAATTTCGGATGCAAAGCCAGCCGGCCTGTTGCGGGAAGGGGCAGCGGCCGCGGGTTCTTCCCGGGGGTGTGGATAATTTTGTTTTGAATATTTTGATTTTTGTTGTAAATTTGTAGCTTGTTCGCATACAAATACCATGAAACCTTCTGAAATGAAACGATTATTGCTGACCCTGACTATAGCTTCTGCCGCGGCGATTGCGGCTTCGGCTCATGAAGGTTTTTCCTATGAATATCCCGAAAGCTACGACCACTGGCAGGAAGCCTTCCTGGCGGGCAACGGCAAGACCGGCATCATGGTATTCGGCAACCCGCGCAGCGAGACCGTGGTGCTCACTTCGCGATGGTTCAATTTCCCCGGTCGCGCGCCGAGGTCGTTCGCCAAGGTGCCGCGCGATACTGTTGAGAAAATCAGCGCTTTATGTGCTGCCGGCGAATTCAAGGCTGCCAATGATCTGGCGGTGTCGTCGTCGCAGTGGCACGACGGCGGTCAGGGCGGTCGCCATCCCGGCTATATGATCAGCATAGATATGCCCGACGGAGGCGCCCCCACGGCTTACCGCCGTACGTGCGATTTTTCGACCGGCGAGATCCGGGTGGAGTGGAGCGACAGCCTCGGCAGCTGGCGGCGCCGCTCGTTCGTGTCGCGAGTCGACGATGTCGCGGCTTTCAGCATCGCCTCAGCCGACGGCCACCCCGTGAGTTGCGCTGTCAGCCTCAGCCTGCCCGCCGGAGCCAATTTCCCCAAAGGAATGGCCGTAGCCGGGAACTCCGACGCCACATCGCTGGGAATCAGAATCAATTATGCCTCACCGTCGGATGACCAGGGCTTCGGTGGCACCGTCCGTTATGCCGTGAACGGTGGCCGCAGCGAAGTCCGGGGCGACACACTTTTTGTGGAGGGGGCCCGCGAGGTGACACTCATAGCCGGCACCGGCGTTTTCACGGCCGACGACAACGGACTGGAGACCATCGCCCGGCGTGTCGGATTGCTACGTCCGGATTACGATGCTCTGTTCGCGGCCCACAAAGCCGTGCACGGCAGGATATTCTCGCGCGTGAATATAGATTTAGGTGCTGACGAGGCATCGCGGAGCCTTCCCAACGAGGAGCTGCTGGCCCGGCAGCGCGCGAGCGACCGCCCCGTGGCCGCCCTCTGGGAACGTATATTTGACTCCGGCCGCTATCATTACCTGTCGTCGAGCTGCGAAATCACACCGCCCGACCTGCTCGGAATATGGACCGGCGACTGCAGCGCCGGGTGGGGCGGCTACTATCACCTCGACGCCAACCTCAACCTTCAGGTTGCCGGGGGCAACATCGGCTCGATGCCGGAAGCCATGGAGGGGTATTTCCACCTCAATGAGGTCTGGGCCGACGATTTTGCCCGCAATGCCGCTGACCTGCTCGGATGCCGCGGTATGGTGGCCTGCGGCAATACTCCGGGGCTTTCGTCGGGACTGATGGCGTCAATCAATGAATTTTATCCCTATCATTACGCCACCGGCGAGGAAGCCTGGCTGCTGTATCCGTTCTGGGAGCACTATCAGGTGACGGGCGACAAAGAGTTCCTGCGCACACGCTTGTACCCGCTGCTGAGCCGGATGGGTGAGTTCTATGAGGACTTCCTGCGCCACTGCGACAGCAATGGCAGATTTATCCTGACCGGCTCGGTGTCACCCGAGAATCGCCCCGCCAACCTGCCGGTGTCGTTGCTGAACAATTCGGCGTTCGACGTGGCCGGCGCCCGGTGGACCCTCTCCACCCTCGTGCGGGTATGCGACATCCTCGGCATCGGTCAGGGGGAAGGGGGAGAACGTGAACGCTGTGACGCAATGTACGCTTCACTCCCCGACTACCGCATCAACTCCGACGGAGCCATAGCCGAATGGGGGTGGGAAGGACTCGAAGACCAGTATGCCCACCGACATTCAAGCCATCTGATGATGGTGTGGCCGTTCCGCGAGACCTCGCCGCGGCGTCTGCCCGAG
Organism: uncultured Muribaculaceae bacterium; assembly: GCA_902494515.1. GTDB lineage: Bacteria > Bacteroidota > Bacteroidia > Bacteroidales > Muribaculaceae > UBA7173. The sequence goes on from CABUTS010000063.1 coordinate 6,247, forward strand.
GTTTATGCCGCCGCCGGCCGCGCGCTTGACATGCGCGACCGCCACGACTACGAAAACGCCGGACACGGCTATCTCCATGCCGCCCTCATTGCTGCCGGACTGCACAACCGCGAGTCATTCGCCGACAAGATGCACAACCTGACAGCCCGCGATTTCTATTTCAACAATCTGGCCACAGCCCATTATCCCGACCACCGGGTGTTCTGCACCGACGTATGCCACGCCGTGCCGGCGCTCATGATGGAGATGCTTGTCGGTTCCGACGACGACGGCATCTGTCTGCTTCCCGCCCTGCCCGAGGGGTTGCCGCGGGGTTCGGTATCGGGCCTTCAGACCCGCTGCGGAGCTGATATTGAGAACCTTACGTGGAACCGCGATGCCGGCAGCGTAGAGGTGACGCTCAAACCCCGTGTGTCGCGCGAAATCCTCCTGTCGGTGGGGGATTCCGAGCCCCGGACAGTAGCCCTGCAGGAAAACCGCAGCATCACCGTCAGGTTCCCGTACCCCGGTCTGTGATGCCCGGTTTTCCCCGGTTTGTGATGTCTGATTTTCCCCGGCCTGTGATGCCGGATTGTCAGATGTTGCCGGATTTTCAAATGTGCGGGAAATTTCGTAACTTTGCAACCTAAAAACGGAATTATATGCTCGCACCACTGGCGGAGCGCATGCGCCCCAAGACATTAGACGATTATATTGGCCAGGGCCATCTCGTGGCTCCCGGAGCTGTCATCCGACGGATGATCGACTCCGGGAACGTCAGTTCGTTTATCCTCTGGGGGCCTCCGGGGGTAGGGAAGACCACCCTCGCGCGGATTATCGCCAACACCACTGATTCCCCCTTCTACACTCTCTCGGCTGTCAGCTCCGGGGTCAAGGAGGTGCGCGAGGTTATCCAGCGGTGCAAAAGCGATGCCGAGAGTATGTTCTCCAAAGGACGCCCGATTCTGTTCATCGACGAAATCCACCGCTTCAGCAAGTCGCAGCAAGACAGCCTGTTGGGCGCCGTTGAGAACGGCACAGTGACCCTTATCGGCGCCACCACCGAGAACCCCTCGTTCGAGGTGATCCGTCCGCTGCTGTCGCGGGCGCAGGTGTATACGCTCAAGCCCCTCGAAGCCCCTGAGCTTCAGACACTTCTCGACCGCGCCATCACCCGCGACGAAATCCTGAGCCGCCGCGGAGTGAAAGTGGAGGAGACCGCGGCCCTGTTCCGCTTCTCGGGGGGCGACGCCCGCAAGCTCCTGAACATCCTCGACCTCCTGGAGCAGTCGACGGCCGTGAATCAGCCGCTGATTATCAGCGACAAAACGGTCATCGACCGCCTGCAGGAGAATCCCGCGGCCTACGACAAACAGGGGGATATGCACTACGACATCATCTCGGCGTTTATCAAGAGCGTCCGCGGCAGCGACCCCGACGCCGCCATCTACTGGCTGGCGCGGATGATTGCCGGGGGTGAGGATCCCGAGTTCATCGCCCGCCGGCTCGTGATTCTCGCCGCCGAAGATATCGGCCTGGCAAACCCCAACGCGCTGCTGCTCGCCAACACCACCTACGACGTTATCCGAAAAATCGGGATGCCCGAAGGACGGATACCGCTGGCCGAGTGTGTGGTATATCTCGCGACGTCGGCCAAGAGCAACTCCGCATATATGGCCATCGACGCCGCCTTAGCGGAGGTCCGCAGGTCGGGCGACCTGCCTGTGCCGCTGCATATCCGCAACGCGCCGACGTCGCTGATGAAGAACCTCGGCTACGGCGCAAACTATATATATCCCCACGATTATCCCGGGAACTTCGCTCCGCAGCAGTATCTCCCTGACGCACTGCGCGGCACCGCTTTCTGGCACCCATGCGTCAACCCGGCCGAGGAGCGGGCCTCGCAGTTGCAGGCCTTGCGCTGGGGCACAAAACGGGAGTCGTAGGCCGGACGGTTACGGTTGTGTTACAAAAGCGTATAAATTCGTCGGTGTAAAAACGTTGCGTTCCAAAGGGCCTGATATACAAGCTTTAATGTAATAAATTGAAGCGGATTTGTTTTCAAACTATTGAAATATGCAATTTAACCGTTGCATAAAAATGAAAATATAATACATATTTTGGTGATTAAGGTGCTATAATATAAAGTCGAATTTAAAGATTTTTTTAAAATTTTTCGGAATTTGTTTGGCAGTCTGATTTTTTATAATTTACTTTGAGCAGAAATTCAAAGGTCAAGCACTGATGGATTCTTTTTATTCATAACAATATTCATCTATATCAAGTCACTCTATAATAATATTATATAATAAGATTATAGAGAATTGATTCATCACTAACACATTTTTTGCATGAAAAAATCTTTACTCCTCCTTTCAATGGCTGCAATGGTTGTCGGCGTCTCTGCGCAGCAACCCAAAGAGCCTCAGTTCCTGGGTGGTCTGGCCATCCAGAATGTTTCGCCCAACGGTAAATGGGCAGCATCGGAAGCCGACGGTGTCGTGGTTCTGATCAACACCGAAACCGGCGCCACGACCGAGTTCATCGGCGATGGCTACACCGAGTATTTCAACCTCGGTCTCGGCAATGCCCTCAGCAACGACGGCGTGCTCTGCGCTGCTCAGGATATGGACGGCAACGGCTCGTATTACGACGGCGAGTGGAAATATCTCCCCACTCCTGAAGGTTCCAAATCGGCCAATGCTCACAGCATCACCCCCGACGGCAGCCGTATCTGCGGTAACCTCGGCCTGCATGAGATGACCTACGACGACGTCACGATGGTTGTTCCCGCAGTCTGGGAACGTCAGGCCGACGGCACTTACGGCGAATGTGTTGTCCTGCCCCATCCCTCTCTGGACCTCTTCGGCCGTGCTCCCCAGTATATCACCGCTATCTGCATCAGCGATGACGGCCGCACAGTTGTCGGCCAGATTCAGGACTGCCGCGGTATGTATCTCTATCCTATCGTTTATAAGCAGGCTGCCGACGGCGAATGGAGCTACTCGCTTCCCACCGAGGCTCTTTTCAACCCCAATCACGTTGAAGTTCCTGTTTGGCCCGGAGAATCTCCCGACCGTCCCGCAGCAACTTCTTACATGACCGAGGAGAAGAAAGCTGAATATGAGGCAGCCGTACAGGCCTGGCTCGCCGCCGGCGATTACAGCCAGCCCTATCCTCAGGACACTGATTATCTGACCGAAGAGCAGCTTGCCGAGTACAATGCCGCCATGGCTGAATATCAGGCCGTCATGGAGGTTTGGGAAGAGCAGTCTTCAAATTATTATATCGCTTATCAGGAAATCGTGGATGCTTCTCCTAACTTCCAGTTCAACCAGGTAGGTCTGTCGGCCGACGGCTCGAAGTTCGGTATGACCGTCGTTACTACGGTAGAGGACCCGATGGCCTGGATGGGATGGTCTGAAGTCAACCATGTCTGGATTATCAACGCCGATGGCGAGGAGATTGTCAAATATGAAGACAAGGAACTCTCTGTGAAGGCTTGGGTAGGCGACTACCTCACTGCTGTGGAGGTTGACGAGATGACCAACGCTTTCAACGGCTATCTGCTGAAGGACGGTGTGACCACCAGCCTCTATGACTTCCTCTGCGCAAAGGGCGACGACATCAAGGAATGGGTTGACCTCAACATGACCCACGAAGTCGAGGTTTACGACTACGAAAACGATCAGCTTGTATACGAGAGCGTCATGGCAACCGGCCTGCCCATTGCATCGCGCGACTGGGACGTGGTTGCTTCCTGGACCTATGTAAGCTGGGAATCCGAATACTACGTTGAATCCTACCTCTTCGACTTCCGCAATCAGGGCGGTATCGGCTCCGTTGCAATGGATAAGAAAGAGCAGGTTCGCTTCGATGCCGACGGCAACCTGAGCGTAGGCGACGGCGTTGTTTCCGTAGCAGTTTACGACCTGAGCGGTGTATGCGTTAAGAGCGTCAGCAACCCCAGCTCTTCGGTAGCTCTGGATGCTGCTAACGGTGTATATATCGTCAAGGCTGTTTACGCCGACGGCAGTGAATCTGTCGTAAAGGCCGTTAAATAATAACATTACACAGAGTCAGGTTCACCGCAATGGCCCTCCGGGCCGCTGCGGCGAACTGACTGCTTATTTCAGGATGGTCGGCCGACCGGCTGAATACAGTCAGATCTGAATACAGTTAAATCAGATGAAAAAAATGAAACGTATCCTATTTTCGCTGCTGGGAGTTATGGCGCTGCTGCTGAGCGCTCCCCGGGTATCGGCGCAGCTGCCGTCGGTTCAGCTCAAGGACATTTACGGGAAGACCGTCAACACCGCCGAGATTGCCAAAGACGGCAAGCCAGTGATTATCAGCTTCTTCGCTACATGGTGCAAACCCTGCATGCGCGAACTGAAAGCAATCGCCGAGCTATATCCCGACTGGCAGGATGAAACCGGTGTAAAGATGTACATCGTCAGCATCGACGATGCCCAGAACTCCGCCAAGGTCCGTCCGCTGGTCGAAGGCGAAGGCTGGGAGTATGAGACCCTGCTCGATCCCAACAGCGAATTCTTCAAATCCCTCGGGCTTCAGATGGTGCCTCACGTAATGGTACTTGACGGCAAGGGGAATGTTGTAATGTCGCACCAGGGCTACACCGACGGTTCGGAACATGAACTGATCGACACAATCCGTAATCTCGGCAACGAAAAGAAATGAATTTCAAGCATCTGCTCCCGACAATGGCCATGATGTCTCTGACGGCCATTGGCGCTTCGGCTATAAACATCGGCGGTGACGACGGCGTGGCGCTCCACGGCAGCGTCCAGGCCGATGTGCTTTTTCCCGAAGAGGACAAAGCCATCAACACCGGCACTTACGACCACGATGTTCTCTTCAACTCCTACGCCGATCTGAACCTTATCAGCAAGTACTTCGATGCCGGCGCCCGTCTGGAATTCATGAAATGGCCTCTCCCGGGCTATGAAAAGGATTTCGACGGCTGGGGTGTGCCCCACTTTTATGCCAAGGGGCGTTTCAAGGGGATCGAGCTGACAGCCGGCGACTTCTACGAACAGTTCGGCAGCGGGTTCATCCTGCGCACCTACGAGGAGCGTTCGCTCGGCATCGACAACGCCCTGCGCGGCGGTCGACTGCGCGTCACTTCCCTCCCGGGAGTCCGCTTCACAGCCCTCGGAGGCGTTCAGCGTCGTTACTGGGACTGGAAATCATCTTCGCAGGTCTATGGCGCCGACATTGAGCTGACCCTCAGCGACCTCTTCAAAAAGTTGAGCGACAAGAACCTGACATGGTCCTTCGGGGCATCATACGTGCTCAAGCGCGAAACCACTCCCGGCCAGACAATCCCGGGTGTGGACTACCGCCTGAACGTGCCGAAGAATGTCAGCGCTTTCGACCTCCGCTCGCAGATCCGCAAGGGCAATTTCTCGCTCCTCGGGGAATTCGCCTGGAAAGGGCAGGACCCTTCGTTCGACAATGACTACACTTACGGCAAGGGGACGGCTGTGATGCTCAGCGCTTCCTGGTCAAAGAAGGGTGTTAGCGCCCTTTTCCAGGCCAAACGAAGCGAGAACATGGCTTTCCGCAGCCAGCGCATGATGTCGGGAACCTCCTGTTTCATCAACAATATGCCGGCGTTCGCATATCTTCACACCTACGCGCTGCCGGCGCTCTACCCCTACGCCACCCAGGCTGCTCCCGGCGAGTGGGCGTTCCAGGGTAATTTCGCCTACACCTTCCCCCGCCACACGGCAATCGGCGGCAAGTACGGCACCAAGGTGAAGCTGAATTTCAGCTACATCCGCGGTCTCGACAAGACGTATCCCGACCCGCTGCTCGGCACTACCATCATCGGCACCGACGGCCCCAAGGCTTCGTTCTTCGGGATGGGAGAGGCATATTACCACGACGTGAACCTGCAAATCGAAAAGAAGTGGTCGCAGAGCGTGACCCAGAACTTCATGTACATGAACCAGATGTACAACAAGACCATCATCGAGGGCCACGGGGGACGCATCCACTCCAACATCTTCGTGCTGGACACCAAATGGAAAATCGACCGCCGCTTCACTCTCCGCAATGAACTTCAGTATCTTACGACTCCCGACGACCAGAAGGACTGGCTTTACGGGCTGCTCGAGCTTTCGATTGCTCCTTACGTGATGGTTACGGTCAGCGATATGTGGAACTGCGGTGACACCGATACCCACTACTATAATTTCGGCGTGGCGGGCAACTATCGCTCGAACCGCCTGCTGGTAAGCTACGGCCGCACCCGCGAAGGCTTCAACTGCTCCGGTGGTGTATGCCGCCGAGTTCCCGCCACCCGTGGTTTCCAGCTTTCCTACGCCTATACATTCTAAGACATTTCTCTCTATGAAGAATAATATATTTATTCCGATTCTTTCAGCACTTCTCCTTCTGGTGACGGGCTCATGTTCCGACATCAGCGAGGATGAGCGCTTTATCGTTATTGACAGCGTAGCCCCGCAGCGGGCCGTACTGCTCGAGGACTTCACCGGGCAGGATTGCCCGAACTGTCCGTCGGCACATGTCGTAATCGACGGTCTGGTATCGCAGTATGGCGATGCAGTGATTCCTGTGGCAATCCACGCCGGCAGTATGGCAATCTCCTGCACAGCCCGCCGGCCTGGCCTGATGCAGCCCGAGGGGAACACCTACAACGACCGTTACGGCATCGACGAATGGCCCAAGGGCATTGTCAACGGCAACAGCGGACGCCTGAATCCCGACGAATGGAGCGACGCCGTGCGCTCTGCCGTCCAGCTCCCCGCCTCGCTGGGCATCGAGCTGACAGCCACGGTAGGGGAGATCTCTGATGACAACCCCGGCGTGATTTCTGTGGACTGCAAGCTCCGCCCCTCGGCCGATATTCAGGGCGTGCTGTCGGTCTGGGTTCTTGAAGACGGCATCGTGGCCCGTCAGCGCGACATCGACCGCGGTCTGATTTCCGACTATGTTCACAACCATGTCTATCGCGCCGCTGTCAACGGCGTCGAAGGGGAGAACGTAACCCTGCAGGCCAACGTCCACAAGGACCTGACCTACACCATCCCGGTGCGCGTCACCGAGAAGGAGACATGGAATGTCGCCAACCTCTCCATTGTGGCTTTCGTACGTCAGGCTGACGGCGGCGTCGCTCAGGCAGCCCGCTGCAAGGTCCTTCAGACCGGTTCTGATGACGCTGCTCCGGAGAAGTGAACCTTCTGGCCGGCGGACGCCTTCTGGCGTTCACCTTCGGCTTTTAAATCACTGTAAACTATAAGATCTTATAATATCAGTTAATTATGAAGAGATTTTTACTAATGCTCTCGGCAGCCGCAGCCCTCACGGCTCAGGCTGTGACACTCACCTTCTCGGTCAACGGTCAGAAGGTAACACCCGGCAGTACGGTCTACTTCGCCGATTATTTTGCCGAGGAATACGAAACCGGCGTCTGGGACATTGAAATGGCTCCGGAAGTTTCCATCGAAAGCGACTTCTTCACCAACAAGGTGACTGTGACCGCTCAGTGTACTTCGGGCGACGCCATCCAGATGTGTGCCGGCGGCGCCTGCGAGAAGGGTGAGACCGTTGTCAAGGAGAACCTCACTCTCCGCAAGGGGAGCCCCCTCGACCTCCAGTTTGAATATCTCAACGGCGAATATGAAGGCGCTACCGTTCCCGACGTCACCACCAAGTTCACTGCTGTCAACGGCACTGACGCTCCCGTGGAATTCACGCTCGTCATGGGTCCCTCGGCAGCCGGTATCGAGTCGGTGGCAGTCAGCAAGCCGGCCGTGAAGGTTGTTCGCGGCGGAATCTCCTATAACTGCCCGAAGGCCGCTGCTTTCGCTCTTTACAGCATCACCGGTCAGCAGGTTATGTCCGGCACCCTCTCGGGTCAGGGCATTGTCAGCACCGCGTCGCTCCCCGCCGGTATCTATATCTTTACCGCAGGTACAGTCTCCGGCAAGATTGTCGTGAAATAAAGTCCCTGAAAGTGAATCGCAGGGATGTCCCTCTCCAATGCAATATCCGTATTCAGAATCCACAAAATCCAATTATATGAAACTGTTACTTACACTGGCCGCCTCCGCGCTGGCCATTGGAGCTTCGGCTTTCACACCCCGGCAATCCAAGATGTTGTCTGAGCAGAATTTCCCCTCAAACTTCATCAAGCCCACCAATGCGTTCGCCATCGAGTTGCAGGGCGCTCCCGAACGCTCCTACCGTGCCGACGGCGATGTAATGTCTATGGACTATACCCCCGCCGACACTCCTTACAGCTATACCGGCTTTCAGGGCCAGAGTGTCGGGATGCAAATCGCTGAAGCCTTCGAGATGACCTCGGATGTTGTCGCACGCTTCGCAGGCAACGAGATTACTTCGATATTCTTCTATACCGGCGTCAACCCGAACCAGTCCCCGGGCAACACTGCTGTCAACACCATCAAGAAGGCTACCCTCTTCCTGGCATACGACCTGCAGAATTTCCAGCCGTTCTACACCCAGCAGGTTGACCTCCCCTCGCAGGGTCTGACTCTCTATAAGTTCGCTCTTGAGACTCCCTACACCATCGAGGCCGACAAGCCCGTTTACGTCGGTTACTACTACGCCCTCTCTTCGGTCAACGATCAGACCCTCATCTTCGACTACGTTTATCATGGCGATGACGTGTCCGGCGGCTGGTATGGTATTAAGAGCACCGGTGCTACCGCGAAATGGCAGTTCGACAACCTCGCAGATCAGATCGGTTTCCTCTGCGTCGGCGCAACCATCACCGGCAGCACTCTGCCCCAGAACGAAATGTCTGTCCTCTCGGTCAATTCTCTGGTTCCCTCCGTTTATCAGAACGAGCCTTTCGGTATCCAGCTTATTGCCCAGAACGACGCTTCCAATGTGATCACCTCCATTGAGATTTCCACCAAGGTCGGCGACAACGCTCCGGTAGTTGAAACTTACGATGTAGAAAACATATCCTACAATCAGGCCATCATGGGGCAGATCACTGATCTTTCCTATGCTACCGCAGGCATTGAGCCTATCCCCGTTGAAGTTACCGTCACCAAAATCAACGGCAACGACAATACTTCGGCCAACGCCACTGCCATCGGCTCGATTCAGGTGCTCCCCACCGGCATGGGTTACGACCGCAACGTTGTTGTTGAGGAATTCACCGGCACATGGTGCGGTTACTGCCCCCAGGGTTACATCACCATGGAGGCTATTCCCGACCAGTACCCCGACGGCAATGTGATTCCCGTAGCTGTCCACAATCAGGACGAGATGGTGTCCAGCTCTTACAAATGGGTCGACGCTGCCTTCGCCGAAGGCTATCCCTCGGCTGTTATCAACCGCTACGAAATGGTTGAATATATCTATCCGACTGATCGATGCTTTGCTCAGATCGACGCTTTCGCCGCTGCTCCCGCTCCCGCCAAGGTTACTGCTACCGCTCGTATCAACGATGCTGAAACCGGTATTATTTTCGATACCAAATCCTCCTTCTCCTACGACATGGAGGATGCAAAAGACCGCTATGTGCTTGCATTCGGTATCACCGAGGATGGTGTCGGCCCCTACCAGCAGCACAACTACTATGCTGATGACACCTCCGGTTCCCTCCCCGGTTTCTCCGGTACTTCTGAGTACGTTTCGCTGAAGTTCAACGATGTTGCCCGTCAGTACAACAACCGAAACGGTGTTGCAAATTCCATTCCCAACAGTATTGTTGCAGGTCAGGAATATGACTTCTCGTATGAGATGAAGTTCCTCGCCGCCACCAATATCAACGATCTGAAAAACATCAAGGGTATTGTTTACCTGATTAACAAGAAGACCGGCATGGTGGAGAACGCCTGCATGGTCAACAGCGCGGAACTCAACAGCGTTCAGGAGATTGAAGCCGACAATGTCGATGCAGATGCTCCCGTTGAATACTTCAACATCCAGGGTATGCGCATCGCCGAGCCCACCCAGGGTCTCTACATCCGCCGTCAGGGTTCCACCGCCAAGGTGATGATGGCCCGCTGATCCCCCGCTCCGAAAATATCTGACCTAAGAAATTATCTGACTTACTTAGTTGTCTGACTTACTTAGTTATCTAACTTACATAGTTATCTAACTTTATTAGTTATCTGACTTACTTAGTTGTCTGACTTACTTAGTTATCTGACGTAAGCACTTAAGCAGATATTTTCGCCGACTAAAGACAATTCAATAGACCTGAGCCGTTGATTTCAATGGCTTAGGTCTTTGTTTTTGTCTTTGTTTTTGTCATATCGAAGCGTAATATTTCGCTGAAATGTGTTATATTTGCAAAATGAAACAGATTTGATTATATGGACAGTCAATTTAAGCCTTACTCTATTGGAATTGAGAATTTCGAAGATCTTATCAACGGAGGTTTTATCTACGTTGACAAGACAGAGTTCCTTTATCGCATGACAAAACACAAAGGATATTACCTTCTGTGCCGTCCGCGGCGGTTCGGGAAGAGTCTGTTTCTGTCTACCATTGAGGCATTCTTCGAGGGGAAGCGGGAGCTGTTCGAGGGGCTGGCAATTACCAAGTATGATTACGACTGGGAACCATCGCCTGTTCTCCATCTCAA
>CABUTS010000064.1 GCA_902494515.1 uncultured Muribaculaceae bacterium
CCAGCTAAACCCGCCGAGCCTGCTAAACCTGTTAAGCCCGCTGAGCCTGCCAAGCCAGCTAAACCCGCTGAGCCTGCCAAGCCTGTTCCCACTCCGGTGCCCGTTCCGGATTATCCGGTCGGTTCCGAGGGCGACGATCCTCTCTTCGATTAACGGCGCTCTCTTCGATTAACGGCGCTCTCTTCGATTAATATAGCTTCAACTCCGCACCTATGAGCGACTACAATATCCTTTGGGCCGACGATGAAATCGACCTCCTCAAACCCCATATCCTCTTCCTCAAGTCGAAGGGCTATGAGCCCGTGACCGTGAACAACGGCCGCGACGCCCTCGAACTCGTGGAGTCACGCCCCTTCGACCTGGTGATTCTCGATGAAAATATGCCGGGCCTCACCGGTCTCGAAACCCTCCAGAAGGTCAAGGAGATCTCCCCGCAGACACCTGTGATAATGATAACCAAGAGCGAGGAGGAGAACATAATGGACCAGGCTGTCGGCAACCAGATTGCCGACTATCTGATCAAGCCGGTGAATCCGATGCAGATTCTGATGTCGATCAAGCGGAATCTCCATCGCGACAAACTCGTCAGCGAGACTGCCACCGACGCTTACCGCCGCGAGTTCCCGGAGCTGTCGCGCATTATCAGCGATGCCTCTTCGATCGAGGAGTGGTATGCTGTTTACGAGAAGCTCACCGCCTGGGAGCTGCGTCTGGCCTCCGCCGACACCAACATGGATGAGATGCTCCGCATGCAGAAGTCCGAGGCCGACGCTGCGTTTTACAAATTTGTAAAGCGGGAATACGAGGACTGGGTGACCACCGACAATCACCCGCTGATGTCGCCGCAGGTGTTCCGCAACACCATTTTCCCGCTGCTCGACAAGGGGGAGAAGGTGTTTTTCATCGTCATCGACAATTTCCGTCTCGACCTGTGGCTGTCGATCAAACCGCTTTTGGCCGACTACTTCACCTTCGACGAGCAGCTCTACACCTCGATTCTCCCGACCGCCACGCAATATGCCCGCAACTCGATTTTCTCCGGTCTGATGCCCGTGGATATCGCCCGTATGTTTCCGCATCTGTGGGTCGACGAAGACGAGGAGGAGGGGAAGAACCTCAACGAGAGCGAGCTGATCAGCACGCAGTTCGACCGTTTCCGCCGCAAATGCAAGTTCTCCTACAACAAGGTCAACGACTCGGTCGGCGGCGAGAAGCTGTTGCGCGAGTTCTCGAACCTTCTGAACAACGACCTTAACGTCGTGGTCCTCAACTTTATAGATATGCTCTCCCACGCCAGGACGGAGAGCAAGATGATCCGCGAGCTGGCCCGCACCGATGCCGCCTACCGTTCGCTGGCCGAGTCGTGGTTCCGCCACTCTTCGGCTTTGGAACTGTTCAAGCTGATCGCCCAGTCTGGGGTGAAGGTGGTGGTCACCACCGACCACGGCACCATCCGCGTCGATACCCCCGTGAAGGTTGTCGGCGACAAGAATACCAATACCAACCTCCGATACAAGGTCGGCAAAAACCTCGGCTACAACTCCCGGCAGGTCTACGAAATCAAACGTCCGAAGGACTACGGACTCCCCAGTCCGAACGTCTCCTCAACTTATATTTTCGCCGGCAACAACGACTTTTTTGCTTACCCCAACAACTATAACTACTACGTTCAGTATTATTCCGAAACCTTCCAGCACGGCGGCATCTCCCTCGAAGAGATGCTCATCCCTCTGGTAACCCTGACTCCCCGTTAATGAAAAAAGAAATACATATTCCCTCCCTTGAGGCGCTCCCCGATGCCGTAAAGGAATTTGTCGGCCTGATGGGCGACGAAACCGTCTATGCTTTCCACGGCGAAATGGGCGCCGGGAAAACCACCTTCATCCGCGAACTTGTCAAAGCCCTCGGTGTCGATGAAGATGAAGCGAACTCCCCGTCGTTTTCCATCATCAACGAATACCGCTCGGACACCACCGCCGAACTGATTTACCACTTCGACCTATACCGTCTGGAATCCGTCGACGAAGCCCTGGAAATCGGAGTCGAGGATTACTTCGATTCCGGCGCCCTCTGTCTGCTCGAGTGGCCTGAGCGCATCGAACCGCTCCTCCCCGACGACACCGTCGTGGTGAAAGTCACCGTCGACCCCGCCGACAACTCCCGTCTCCTCACCATCTCCTTCCCGGACTGATTCCGACTATGATTCTGCGATTCGAGGAGCTGGATTCAACCTCCAGCTACCTGAAGTCACGGGCTGCGGAGCCTCTGCCGCAGTTCGCTGTGGTCGTGGCCGCCAACCAGAGTGCCGGCCGTGGGCAGCGCGGCAATTCCTGGGAGTCAGCTCCCGGGGAGAACCTGCTGATGTCCATGCTCTTTTATCCTCCGGAGTGGCTGACCCCCGACCGCCAGTTTCTCATCTCGCAATGCGTTGCCCTTGCCGTCGCCGATACCTATGAGGAGCTGCTCGATGGCTGCCCCCACCCCCCGGTGACCGTGAAATGGCCCAATGACATCTACATCGGCGATAAAAAAGCCTGTGGCATCCTCATCGAAAATGCCCTGACAGCATCCGGGAATGGCGCCCGCATCGAGCGCTCCGTCCTCGGCATCGGCATGAACATCAACCAGCGAGTCTTCACCTCTCCGGCCCCCAACCCCGTCTCCGCCATACATTACACCTCCACCCCCATCCCCCTCGATGCTGTCCTCGACCGCCTTATCAGCAACCTCGAGAGCCGCCTGACCGGCCTGCTGGAAGTCGGAAAGAATTGTTGTGAAGGGTCATTGTCCTCCGCAGTTGACTTGGTGGAAAAAGATAAGATTTCCGCATCTATCGAGCAAATTTGCGCTGAAATCGCGCGGGAATACCGTTCCCGCCTTTGGCGTGGAACAGGCCTGCATAAATGGCTGGTAATGAAAGGCTCCCTCGCCCCCGTGCCCCCCCTGCACACTGCCGCCACCCTCCCGGCCGACCCCGAAATCATCGAAGCCGAAATCCACTCCGTCTCCTCCTCCGGCCCCATCACCCTCCGCCTCCCCTCCGGCGCCCTCCGCACCTTCGCCTTCAAAGAACTCTCCGCCATCCTGTAGCAATTCGTCTAATCAATATTCTGTAGCAATTCTGCAGCATGACGGCCTAATCAACATCCTTTGAAAACCAATGATTGCAGCAGTGACTTTATCTCATTGCGGTTAAGAGCCTCGAATATCAGTGTGGCTTCCTCTGAATTATCGAAATCAAGCTGATAACACGTGTCGTCAACCATAATCGGTTTCCCCTCAAATCTTGCGTAAGGCTTTGATAATAAGCATATTTACACATTCCACGTGCCAAAGGCACGCCCGTACGTTTACGAATTTCGGCGTCGGGGATTAGTGGCGGGGGAGGCGGGAGAAGGCGTTGAAGTCGCAGCGGGATTCCAGGGCGGTTTCGAGGCTGTCGGGGAGGGCGGCGAAGAAGTCGTAGCCGGTGGCTTCCTCGACGGCGTCGACCGTGACGGCGGCGCGCTGCATGCCCCCTTCAACGTAGCCGTTGGGCATGATGAAGCCGATGGCCCAGGGTTTTTCGGCGTAGGGGGCGAGGAGGACTTTGAAGAAACGCTGCGGCACTGCTACACCGGTGCCGCCGATGCGTGCTGCGGGACCGCTTTTGTCGAAAATCGGGCCGCAGATGATGATCAGGGCGGAGTCGGCCTGAGCGCGTACCCGGCATTTCTCTTCGAGCTTTTTCCATGCTCCGCGGTTCAGTTTTTCGTCCTGCGGGCAGATGTTGGTCATGTAGAACGACTCGCGCATTGCCTCGGGGTGCCATTTCATGTCGCCGGCCGGGGCCATGTGGCCGCGGTCGAAGCCGCTGTGGCGGTAGTCGTCGGGGGTGGCGCATCCGTCGACCTCGGGGTCGACTGAGAATCCCGGTTCGCGGGGTGTGTCGCCCTCGGTTTCGGCGCCGGTAAGTTCCCATGCCACCCAGTTGGGTTCGTGGGTGTCGCTGTTGAAGCTGACGGTTATGCCGGTGTAGGGCAGCAGCTTCTGTTTCAGACCTTTGGGGTTACGGACCTCCATCAGCTCGGCGGCGGAAATCTGTCCGTCGGCCATTACGGGGTCGGCGGCGGGGCGCTCCTTGGCCGAGGAGATCAGATAGGCCACGAAGGCGATGACGGCCAGAGAGAGGATGATGCCGAGCGAGCGTACACCCCCTTTGCCCATCGGCCCGGCGGGGTCGATGCGGCGGCGGACTGAGCGACCGCTGCTGAAGTCGGAGCGGGAATTTACATGGCCCGGGCGGCCGTTTCCGGAGGTACGGGTAAAATTACGGGACGCGCCCGAAGGACGCGCCCCGTTATTGCGGTTTGCCATTCTTTAGAGGATGGTTGAGAGATTGAAGTTCTTGAATTCGAGGTCGTTGAGAGCGCGCTGGGCGAGAGTGCGGTCGAGCTTCACGGCCTGACGGAGGTTGGAGGAAACCATCGAGTCGTTGTTGGTGCGGGCACCGAGAATTGCGGTCAGGTAGTAAGTCATGGCGTCGGGATTGTTGATCGAACCGAGGGTAGACTTGGCCTTGGAGTAGTTCTTGGTGAGAATCTGGGCCAGAGCGGCGTTGTTGCTCTTGGCGTCGCCGAAGGCGCGGACTGCGGAGTTGGCATCGCCGGTCATCAGGTAGTATGTGCCCATGGCGTCGCCGAGTTCATCGAGGCCGGCAGCGGAGCCGAACTTCTGGTTGGCCTGACGGTAGTCCTTGTTGAGCAGCGAAACCAGACCGAGGTTCATCTGAGGCTCGGAAGCGGCGGGGTTCAGGCGGGCAGCCTGGGCGAAGTTGGAGCGGGCAGCGTCGTAGTCGCCGTCGATATACTGTGCGAGACCGAGGTCGTTGTATGCGCGGTAGTCGTTGGGATAAAGCTCGGCAGCCTTGTTGTAGACCTTCTTCTTGTCGGCGTTGTTGTCGTAGAGGGTTGCGGTGTAGAGGAGCTCGTCAACGGTCAGCTTCTCGGGGCTCTTCTGGAAGTAGTCCATGAGTTCCTGGTCGGATTTGCCGATGACGTTGATGGAGGCGGTGATGCGGCTCTTGCGGAGCTGGGGCAGGATCTGGTCGGCCAGCTGGTCGAAGATCGAGGAGAGGTTGCGGATTTCCTTCTCGCGCTGCTCGGGATCCTTGTACATCGACAGAACGCTGAGGATCAGCTCCTTGTCCTGGATGTTGGAAGCGGCAACGAGCTTCTGGAAGCCTTCCCAGTCTTCGGGGGTGAAGTTGGCGGTGAGTTCGCCGAACTCGGTTACGTTGTCCTTCTTGAGGTTGCCCTTTACGAAGGCGGTTGTGGCGTTTTCGCGCTTCTCGGCCAGCTTGGTGTTGAAGTCGAGCGAGCCTTCGGGGGAGGCGTAGGAAGAAACGTTGATTTCGGCAATCTGACGGGTGGAGTCAGCGGCGGCATTCGCAATCTGGCTGTTGAGCGACTTCATGTCGGCGGAGTTAGCCTGAGCGTCGCGGATATTTGCCTGATTGATGAGGAAGTGGATGTCGGCGTTGTATTTCTCATTGATGACACGCTGGAACTTGTCGGGAGCGAGAGCGGGGCTTACAGACTTTGCGTCGGCCAGAGCGCCGGTTGCTACAACACCTTCGGCCACGGTCACGCGGGGCAGCACATACTGCTTGCCACCCTGCTGCACGAGGAATGCGAGCTGGAGGGTTGATTTCAGCATCTCGGGGGAGTAGTTGTACATTACGGGAATGGTGACATTGCCGCCGTTCTCATAGCTGATGACGGGGGAGTTTCCGCGCACCTTCTCGCCCTGGAAAGCATAGGGCTGAGAGCTGACTTCGCCGCCGTCGTAAACCAGGTAGGGAGTGACGGTAACCTGGGCGTTCTTAACGAAGAATTTGGCGGGAATTTTGGCGCTGACGGTGGCGGGAACGCGGTCACCGACAACTTCCAGGGGGTTGGGATTCACCGAAAAATAGTCGGCCTGAAACTGGCCGAGCTTTTTGTTGCAGCCTGTCAGCATCACAACGGCTGCCGCAGCAAAGAGCGAAAAGCGAATTGAGCGATTCATGAAATAGTTGAAAATATTCCGACCACCGCGGACATAGCGCCTAAGAAGCCGGTTGGGTAAAATGATAGTTTATTCTGAATGCAAAATTACTCATTTTTTAGCCCTGTTGCAATTCCATTTTGAGAAATCTCAACTAATTAAGGTTATAAAAAAAGGAGATTTTGTTAAAGAATATTAAAAGTATTATTGTTAATAAAATGTGTCAAGTGTGTAACATCAACGTAATAATAACGTCGTAACTTTGCAACGCAATTCACTCAGAGTTGCAATCAACCAAGTTAATAGCACTTAAATCGCCATATACCACAAGAACACAGTCTACAATTCAATAATAGAGCAAAGTAAATAAAAGATACATCATTATCCTAGAGAACGGGCCGTCGAGATTGACGCCCCGTTTTTTTGTTATATGGCCCCGCGCGGGGCCTCGCGCGGGGTGGCGGGATTGGCGCGGGGGGGCGTTGGGTCGTGTAGGGCGTGGGGTCGGCAGGATGAAATTCCGGGCGGGGGCAAACTTTTTGGCGGGGCGGCGGGTTATGTATTGTAGACTTAACTAAATTATAAAACTATGGCAACACCGTCAATCAAAGGGACTCAGACCGAGAAGAATCTCGTGGTTTCATACGCCGCTGAGTCGATGGCTTACTCCCGCTATACTTTCTATGCGCAGCAGGCCGACAATGAGCAATATTTCCCTATCGGGCAGATTTTCCGTGAAACTGCCGCAAATGAACTCCATCACGCCAAGATTTATTTCAAATACCTCGAAGGGGGCAGTCTCGATGTCAACGTCGGTGTTGACGCCGGCACTATCGCCGACACCGCCTCGAATCTCGCTCTTTCGGCCAAGGAGGAGAAGGAGGAGGGCTACGAGATGTATCGCGCTTTTGCCGAGGTAGCCGACAAGGAGGGTTTCGCCGACATCGCCGCTCATTTCCGCGCCATCGCCGAAATCGAGATGCACCACCACCGCCGTTTCTTGCGCTATCTCAGCCAGGTAAAGGAGGGCACCGTATGGAAGCGCGAGAAACCGATCACCTGGCGCTGTCTGGTCTGCGGTTATACCTTCGTCGGCACCGAGCCCCCGAAGGTCTGCCCCGCCTGCAACCATCCCTACCAGCACTACATGGCCATGGATGAACCTGACGAGTAAGCTGCCGCCAGCCAAACATAAAAAGGCCCTCGGAGATTTCTCCGGGGGCTTTTTTGCGCTTATTGGCTCGCCGACGGCAAGCGCTGGTCACCGACGGCAAACGCTGCACACCGACGGCAAGCCGCCGGAACAGTGGCAAAAATTTTGGCACGGATTTGGGTGACAAAAGTTTTGGAGTGGGGTTATTTTTCGCGCATGAAGATGGCGATGGGGGTGCCGTGGAATTCCCAGGTGTCGCGGATTTTGTTCTCGAGGAAGCGGCGGTAGGGTTCCTTGACCCACTGCGGGAGGTTGCAGAAGAAGATGAAGGTCGGAATCTGGGCGCCTTTTAGCTGGGTTACGTATTTGATTTTCACGTATTTGCCTTTGTTGGCTGGGGGCGGGTAGGCGCCGATGGCTTCGAGCATCACCTTGTTGAGCTGCGAGGTCGGGATTTCGCGGCGGCGGTTCTTATAGACGTCGACGGCGGTTTCCACAACCTTGAAGATGCGCTGCTTGGTCAGGGCCGAGCAGAAGATTACCGGGAAGTCGGTGAAGGGGGCGAACTTGTTGCGGATGGCCTGTTCGAAGAACTTCTGGGCTTTCTCGGACTTGTCTTCGGCGATGTCCCACTTGTTGACGCAGACCACCAGTCCCTTCTTGTTTTTCTGAATCAGGGAGAAGATGTTGGCGTCCTGGGCCTCGATGCCGCGGGTGGCGTCGATCATCAGGATGCAGACGTCCGAGGCTTCGATGGCACGGATGGAGCGGATCACCGAGTAGTATTCGATGTCTTCGTTGACCTTCTGCTTCTTGCGGATTCCGGCGGTGTCGACCAGATAGAAGTCGAAGCCGAACTTCTGGTAGCGGGTATAGATGGAGTCGCGGGTGGTGCCGGCGATGTCGGTTACGATGTGGCGGTCTTCGCCGATGAAGGCGTTGATGAGCGACGATTTGCCGGCGTTAGGGCGGCCGACGATGGCGAATTTCGGGATCTCTTCGAGCTGCACATCATCGCCGGTGGGTTCGGGGAGTTTTGCGATGATTTCGTCGAGGAGGTCGCCGGAGCCGTAACCCGATACGGCCGACACGGGGATGGGGTCGCCCAGACCGAGAGAATAGAACTCGGGGACGTTGTAGACCCACTCGTTGGAGTCGACTTTGTTGGCGACGAGGAGCACCGGCTTCTTGGAGCGGCGGAGGATTTCGGCGACATGGTCGTCGAGGTCGGTGACGCCGTTCATGGCGTCGACCACGAAGAGGACTTCGTCGGCCTGCTCGATGGCCACGGCCACCTGCTTGTTGATCTCCTCCTCGAAAATATCATCGGAGTTGACCACCCAGCCGCCAGTGTCGACGATTGAGAATTCACGGCCGCACCATTCGACCTTGCCGTACTGACGGTCGCGGGTAGTTCCCGCCGTGGGGTCCACGATGGCCTGGCGGGATTCGGTGAGGCGGTTGAAGAGGGTAGACTTGCCGACGTTGGGGCGGCCGACGATGGCTACAAGCTGACTCATAAGTTTGGGATAATCAGGGGTTTATTCAATATAACCGAAGGCGCGGAGCTTGTTTTCGCGGTTGCGCCAGTTGGGCTCGACTTTCACGAAAAGTTCGAGGTATACGCGCTTGCCGAAGAAGGTTTCGATGTCCTTGCGGGCTTCGGTGCCGACGCGTTTGAGCATTGCGCCCCCCTTGCCGATGAGGATTCCCTTCTGGGAGTCGCGCTCCACGAAGATGGTTGCCATGATGTGGATGCTGTTGTCCTTTTCCTCGAATTTCTCGACGATAACCTCCACGGAGTAGGGGATTTCCTTGTCGTAGTTGGTGAGGATCTTCTCGCGGATGATTTCGGTGACGAAGAAGCGGGCGGGCTTGTCGGTGAGGGCGTCCTTGCCGAAGTAGGGGGGATTGAAGGGGAGGAGCTCCACGATGCGGGCCATGAGGTTGGCGGTGTTGAAGTTTTCCTTGGCGGATACGGGGAACACTTCGGCGTTGGGGAGCTTGTCTTTCCAGCGGGCGATGATGGCGTCGAGGTCGCCGTTGCCTTTGAGGAGGTCTATCTTGTTGATGACCAGGAGCACGGGCATCTTCTGCTTGGCTACTTTGGCGAGGTAGTCGGCGTTCTTGTCGGGGGTCTCGACCACGTCGGTTACGTAGATGAGGACGTCGGCGTCGGTGAGGGCTCCTTCGGCGAAGTTGAGCATCGACTCCTGCAGCTTATAGTTGGGTTTGAGGACGCCGGGGGTGTCGGAGAAAACGATCTGGTATTCAGGGGCGTTGACTATGCCCATGATGCGGTGGCGGGTAGTCTGGGCCTTGGATGTGATGATGCTGACGCGCTCGCCGACGAGGTCGTTCATCAAGGTTGATTTGCCGACGTTGGGGTTCCCGACGATGTTTACGAAACCGGCTTTATGGCCGGGGAGAAGGTTCTCGGCGGGGCCTGCGGGAAGTTCTTTTTCGAGGGGAGTGAGGATTCGGGATTCGCCGGTGGCGGCGTCGGTATTGATAATCAATTCCATGTTAAATCAGTTTAGGTGTTCCAAATTTAAACAAAAATAGCACCTTAAAAGATGCTGTTTTTGTGAAAATTTTTCAAAAAAGATGGCGGGGCGGGAACCGGAGGGCCGGGCTTTGCGCTTTCGCCGAAAGCGCCGCAGTAAAAGCAGGCGCCGGATGAAGGCCCCGGGAGACCAAACGCAGATTCCGGAAGGCGCAGGCCCCGGGCGGGATCAGATGGCCCAGATGAGGTACATGGAACCCCAGGTGAAGCCGGCGCCGAAGGCGGTCAGCACGAGCTTGTCGCCTTTCTTGAGCTGCCCCTTGAATTCGTCGAGACACAGGGGGATGGAGGCGGCGGAGGTGTTGCCGTAGTGCTGGATGTTCACCAGAACCTTCTCGGTGGGGATCTGGGCGCGGGAACCTACAGCCTCGATGATGCGGAGGTTGGCCTGGTGAGGCACGAGGTAGTCGATGTCGTCGGGGGTGAGGTTGTTGCGTTTGAGGATGTCGACAGTGGAGGTGTACATGTCGGTGACGGCGTTCTTGTAGACGTTGCGGCCTTCCTGATAGAGGAAGTGCTCGCCGGCGTCGAGGGTAGCCTGAGTGGTGGGACGGGCGGAACCGCCGGCCCACATCACGAGGTGCTCGAGGCCGTTGCCGTCGACATGGAATACGGCATCCATTACGCCCTCGTTCTCCTCGGTGGGTTCAATGAGCACGCAGGCTGCGCCGTCGCCGAACAGCGGGCAGGTGGCACGGTCCTTGTAGTTGACCATTGAGGACATCTTCTCGGTAGCCACGACAACCACTTTCTTGCGCAGGCCGCTCTTGACGTAGGCGGCGGCGTCCTCGAGGGCTACGATGAAGCCGGCGCAGGCTGCCTGGATGTCGTAGCCGTAGGCGTTCTTCAGGCCGGTGCCCTTGCAGATGATCGATGCGGTTGAGGGGAAGCGGTAGTCGGGGTTGGAGGTGGCGCAAATCAGCAGTTCTACCTCTTCGGGCTTTGTGCCGGTGTCGGCGAGAAGTTTCTCGACGGCTTTGATACCTAAGAACGAGGAGCCTTCGGGGCTCTTGAGAATGCGGCGTTCCTTGATACCGACGCGGGTGGTGATCCACTCGTCGTTGGTGTCAACCATTTTGGAGAGCATCTCGTTGTCGAGAATATCGTCGGGGACGTAAGAGGCGATGCCTGAAATCTTTGCGTTGAGCATAATCGGATTAAGGGAGATGGGTTTAACTTAGAACGTCGGAGAAGCCCGCAGGGTTCGCCTAAAGTGAGGTTGATTTGGCCATGAAGTTGGACTATATGGCTGCAAACCCGGGCGGAGCCGACCCTGATATGGCGGCAGACCGGCGGTCAGGGCTATAAAAAGGCAACAGCCATCCTAAAGGTCACCCCCGGTGAAGTGGGGGCGGACCTTTGCGATGGGTTGTGCATCCCGACGCAGAGTCAGGGGAAAAGGCGCGTCGGAGATCAGACTACAGCGTCTTTTTCGATGGCGAGTTTACCGCGATAGTAGCCACATTCGGGGCATACGCAGTGGTAGATGTGCCATGCGCCGCAGTTGGGGCAAACAGCCAGTGCAGGCATAGCAGCCTTGTCGTGAGTACGACGCTTTGCGGTACGGGTCTTGGATTGACGTCTTTTAGGATGTGCCATTTTCTTTTATGATTTTACTGTTTTTGTTGTATAGAAGATAACGGGGCGGCAGCGCGAACCGTAGAGGGGAGCCTTGGGCCGCCGGAGCGGGCCGGAGAAGAGGCTTACCTCGGGGGGGGGGCCGGGCGGGGATTGGCCTAATCCTCGCGCGGGAGGTTCTTGAGCACGTCCCATCGGGGGTCGGTGGGGGAATCGGAATCATCGGCGATGGCGTCGGCCTGGCCGGATTCCATCTCTTCGATGAGCTCATCTTCGAGGTCGGCGTCTTCGTCGCCGGCCATATGGGTGCGGTGCTTTTTGAGCAGGGAGCTCATCGCGCGGTTGCATTTACCCATGGGGTGCACATGCTTGATGGGCACGGCCAGGGAGATGGTGTCGTAGAGCATATAGGCTATGTTGAGGTAGCTGTCGCTCTCGGGAATTTCGATGAACTCGTCGGAGTCGTCGCGGAATTCCTCGCCATACTTTACGGTTACGTGGTAGGCGGTGTCGATGGGAATCTCGAGGTCGTCGAGGCAACGATCGCAGGCCACCGTCACCGTTCCGGTGCAGGCGAAATTCAGGTCGTAGACACCGTTGCGGTGCTTGACGGTAACGACAACATCGACGTTTGCGTCGCGGATGTCGGCGCTTTCCATATCCTTGAAGAAATCCTTGGTGAGGTGGAAGTTGAAATCCTGTTCACC
Organism: uncultured Muribaculaceae bacterium; assembly: GCA_902494515.1. Classification (GTDB taxonomy): domain Bacteria; phylum Bacteroidota; class Bacteroidia; order Bacteroidales; family Muribaculaceae; genus UBA7173. Next base: position 12,032 of record CABUTS010000064.1, read on the forward strand.
TTCGGGCATGCTCTTCAGGGGGAGCTTGAACTGGCTGAATTTTCCCACTGGTAATCTTATGTATGGCGTTAATAATCAGCGTTTTTTGCAAGCGCAATCGGGGAACGCCGGAGCGCCCTGCGGGGGCGAAGGGGCGTTTCCGCAACCGGCTGGCAGGAAAAACTTTGCAAAGTTAGGGATTTTTCCGCTGATTACAAACAAAAAGGCCGAAATTTTTCGGTCTTTTTGTCAGTGAATCTATTTTCAGTGAATCTGTTTCCGGGAGAATCTAAATTCAGTGAATATGTTTTCAGAGAATCTATTTCAGAAAATCTAATTCCCGGGTGAATCTATTTTCAGAGAATCGGTTTCCGGGGGATTTACTTGGCGAGCTTGGAGTCGATGAGCTTGATCTTGTCTTCGATGCCCTTGAGGTCGTCTTTGATGCGCTGGATGCGGCGCTCCATTTCGCGGACCATGGAGTCGCCCGACTTGCTCTTGGAGGAGAGGAAGCCGAGGTTGTTCTCGTAGGTTTTCAGCTCGTTGCGCTTGATTTCGAAGGCGCGGAGGATGCGTTCGCGTTCGCGGTAGAGTTTCTGCTCGTCGGAGCCCATCTCCTTGATGACATCCTCGAAGCGCGACATGTTGCCGCGGTCGCGGCCCATGCGGTTGTAGAGGGCATCGCAGACGGCGCGGTATTCCTCGTAGAGTTTGTCCTTCTCGCGGAAAGGCACATGGCCGATTTCCTGCCATTTTGCCTGCAGTTCCTTGACCTTGGGCATGGCTTCGGCGCGGGGAGCGTCGAGGGGAATCTCCTTCAGGGCGGCGATGACGTCGCGTTTGGCCTTGAGGTTGGCCTGTTCCGCCGAGCGGCTTTCGGAGAGGTTGGCCTTGCGGGCTTCGAAGAAGGCGTCGCAGGCAGCCTGGAAGCGGTGCCAGATGTTGTCGGAATGTTTTTTGGGCACGGTGCCGATCGACTTCCATTCCTTCTGGAGTTTCACGAGCTCGTCGGCGGTTTTGCGCCAGTCGGTGGAGTCGCGGAGGGCTTCGGCGCGTTCGCAGAGGCGGGTCTTCTTCTCGAGGTTCTCGGCGAGTTCATCCTTCATCTTGCGGTAGTGCTCGGCCTTGAGAGTGAAGAACTTGTCGCAGACGGCGCGGAAGCGGGCGAAGAGGGAGTTGTTGATTTTGGCGGAAGCGAAACCGAGCTTCTTCCATTCCTCCTGAGCGGCGAGGATGGTGCGGGTCATTTCGTCCCAGGCGGCATAGGTGTTGAGGCTGTCGAAACTGAGAGCTTCGAGACGTTCGCAGATTTCGGTCTTGGCCTTGCCGTTTTCGGCTTCGCGCTGCTTGCGTTCCTCGAAGTAAGCCTGATATTTCTTGTTGACGGCGGTCGAGGCGTCCTTGAAGCGAGCCCAGATGGATTCGCGCTGCTCCTTGGCGACGGGACCGGTCTGGCGCCATTCGTCGTGGAGGTTCTGCAGGCGCTTGAAAGCCAGGACGATGTCCTCTTCGCTGTTGAGCTTTTCAGCCTCTTCGCAGAGGAGGGTCTTCAGCTCGAGATTCTTGCGGAAGTCGTAGTCGCGGAGGTCCTTGTTAACCTTCAGCTGGTCGTAGAACTGCTCTACGGCCCCCTGATAGTTCTTCCAGAGCTCGGTGGCTTCGGTTGCGGGGACCTCGCCGATCTCCTTGAATTCGGTCTGGATTTCCTTCACGCGGGGGAAGGCGCGGTTTACATTATCGGTGTCGGCGGAGATGGTCTTGAGCTCCTCGATGAGGGCGAGTTTGCGGGAGAGGTTGGCCTTGCGCTCCTCCTCCTCGGCGGCAGCGAGGGCAGCCTTGCGCTCGCGCAGGGTGTTCATGAGGTTCTTGAACTCCTCTTCGGTGGGGTCGAGGGCGGGGATGAACGACTCGGCGTCTTTGCCCTCGGCTATATGGGCGGCCAGTTCGGCCTCCTGTTCGAGTTTGCGGATGGCATAGAAACGCTGTTTGAGATGTGCAATCTCCTCGCGGGAAATTTCCACGGCTTCGGCGGCAGCGAGCTGGGTGAGGTAGGCCATGACCTCCTCCTTGGTCTTGAGTTCGGGACCCTTGGGAGCTTCGGGCTTTTCATCGGCGGGGATGGCGTCGACCTGTTCAGTGTCAACAGGTTCGGCGACAGGCTCGGCGTCCTTGCGGGCTTCGTCGGCGGCAGCTTCGGCGTTGTCGTCGGCTTCCACGGCCTCGATGGCGTCGAGGTTGGCAGCGGAGTCGACTTCGACGGCGTCGCGCTCGGCCTGAATCAGTTTTTCAGTGGCTTGCTGCGTTTTTTCTTCAGCTTCAGCAGCCTGAACTTCAGGAGATTCGGCGGCAGAAGCGGGAGATTCGGGGGCGGCTGCGGGGGCAGCTTGGGAGGTGGCTTCCTCGGGCTTGATAGCCTCGGGGACAAGATCACGCGTTTCCATAAAAAGAAAAAATTAGAAATGAGGGCACGGGGACAACGACCCTTGCGTGGGGGCCGGAGTCCTCTTTAACTATAGCAAAATGGAGAGAGCCGTCAAATATACAAATTATTTTTCAGATGCGGGCAAAATTTCAGCAAATTTTTTTAGAATTAACTGAAAATTTGAGAATTAGAGGGAATCGTCCGAGTTTTGAGGTTCACGGACGGAGGCCTGGCGGGCCGCTGCCATTCAGTCTTGCGGGCGGTAAATCAGGGTAGAGGAGCGGGCCGGGTCGAGGACCTGACGGGCGGCGCGGCGGAGGTCGTCGGGGGTGACGGCGCGGTAGCGGGCGAGATTCTCCTCGAAGGTTTCGCCGTGGAATTCGGCGTAGGCGAGGTCCTGACCTTTCTGCACGGCCTGCATGCGGGAGAATAGGCGGTCGCTCTCCACCCGGGTTTTGCAGCGCTCGAGCTCGCGGTCGGTCGGGCCGTCCTCTTTAAGGCGCTGAAGTTCAGCGCTGATGGCGTCGAGAGCGGCTTTTTCGGCCTCGGGACTATTGTCGAGCAGACGGGCGTTGACGAGCAGCAGCCCGGGGTGCTCGGTGCCGAGAATCGAGGCGTCGATGTCGGTGAAAAGTTTGCCGGGAGTGAGCAGGTTGCGGTAAAAACGGGAGGCTTTGCCGTTGGCCAGCACGTCGGTGACGAGGTCGGTGGCGGCGTAGAGTTCCGAGCCGTAGGCACCCATCGGGAAACCGATTGAGATTGCGGTCTGCGGCACCTTGCCGGAGGTTTCGAGCAGCCGCGGAGCTGTCGGAAGGGGTTCGTCGGCGTAAAGACGCGGGGCGATGGCGCGCCGGGGGATGTTGCCGTACCATTTTTCCACAAGGTGGTGCAGATGGTCGGGGCTGACGTTGCCGACGACGGTCAGCACGGCGTTGTTCGGGGCGTAATGACTGAAAAACCAGTCCTTTACGTCCTGCTGGGTGGTCTGCTCGATTTCGTCGAATGAGCGGCCGATGACCGGGACGCCGTAGGGGTGGGTGGGGTAGCAGAGACCGTAGAATTTATGGGCGAGGTCGCCGTACGGGCGGTTGAGGCACACCTGCTTGAACTCCTCGACGACCACCGAACGCTGCACTTCGAGGGCTTTGTCGGAGAAGGCCAGGGAGAGCATGCGGTCGCTTTCGAGCCATAGGGCAGTAGCGATGTTCTGGGCGGGAATCTGGTCGTAGAACAGGGTGAAGTCCGCTGAGGTGTAGGCGTTTGAGTATCCGCCAGCCTCCTGGAGCGGTCCGTCGAAGTCGGGGATGTTGGCGGAGCCGCCGAACATCAGGTGCTCGAAAAGGTGGGCCATGCCGGTGTGGTCGCGGGCCTCGTCGCGCGCGCCTACATTATATAATGTGGTGACGGTGGCGATGTAGGCCGCCGGGTCGTAGCAGTGGACCACCCGCAGTCCGTTCGGGAGCGTGAATCGGAAAATCTCCATCCGGGATTATTTCTTGACCACCTTCATCGATATGATGCGGATGTCGTCGACGGGACGGTCGGCGGCGTCGGTCTGGTATTTTTCGATTTTCTCAACGACATCCATGCCTGAAACGACTTCGCCGTAGACGGTGTACTGGCCGTCGAGGTGCGGTGTGCCGCCGACGGTGGTGTAGGCCTGGCGCTGGGCGTCGGTCAGCAGGGCGGGAGTTGCGGCTGCCTCAGCCTCGGTTTTGGCGATAAGCTCCTGACGGAGAGCTTCGAGGCCTTCGCGGTCGCGGTTCTTGCGGAGGGTGATGATGGAGTCGCGGTATTGCTGCTGCAGGCGGTCGAAGATTTCCTGCTGCTGGCGCATCTTCATCTGCTGCTCGAGCTGGGTGAGCTGCTCGGGGGTGTAGGTCTTGCCGGTGACGATGTAGAACTGGCAGCCGGAAGAGCGGCGTTCGGGGTTCACCTGGTCGGCCTGCCGGGCTGCGGCGAGGGCGCCGCGGTGGTGGAAGTGCTTGGGATAGACGATTTCGGCGGGG
>CABUTS010000065.1 GCA_902494515.1 uncultured Muribaculaceae bacterium
GCGCGCGTGGCCAACCTGGTCAGCGCCATCCGCGAGCTGCAGAAAGCCGGCGTTTGGGTCTTCGGCACGGCGGCAGACGGCGCGGGCGACGTTGGCCTGACAGGCGGCCTGGGTGCCGGCGGGTAGGATGAAGCTGGTCTGGGGTGGTATCTGGACGGTCAGGCGGTCGATTTCAGCTTCGAGGCGCTCAGTCTGGGTGGGGTCGGTGTAGCGCGCGAGCAGCGCGGGGTCGGTTTTCGAGGTGTCGGGGGTAGCGAGGAGCGCCCCGAGGTCGAAGAGGTGCTGTTGGATTCCTTCGAGGAAGGTTGCGGCCGTGGGGTCTGTGCCGGGGGTTGCGGCGAGGAGTCCGAGGTGGGAGTTCAGCTCGTCGACGGTACCGTAGGCTTCGACGCGGACGTCGTCTTTTGCGACGCGTGAGCCGCCGATGAGGGCTGTGGTGCCGCGGTCGCCGGTGCGTGTGTAGATTTTCATTGCTGACTAAGTGCTTTGGTTAGGGATTCGAGATCGGGGTGGAAGTAGAAGGCGGCGAGATTCGAGCTGTTTACGAGGCCTTTGCCGGCCATGTTTTCGAGAAGCTGGCGCAGGGGCTGATAGAGACCGTCGCGGTCGAGCAGATGAATCTGACGGTCCTCCTTGAAGAAAGAGCCGGAGGCAACGGCCGAAAATACTTCGTCGAGGGTTCCGATGCCCCCTTCGAGGGCCACGAAAACGTCGGAGTTTTCCTCCATCATCTGCTTGCGTTCGTGGAGCGATTCCACGAGGATGCTGACGGTGTTGGCGGGGTGCTGGCGGTCCATACGTGAGCGCGGCACGAGTCCCATGACCTTGGCACCGGCGTCGGCGGCAGCCTGCGCCACGGCGTCCATCATGGAGTATTTCAGACCGCCGTAGACCAGCGAGTGACCGTTTTCGCCGATCCATCGGCCGAAGTCGCGGGCGTCCCGGAGGTATTCCTCGGGGATATCGGGGCGCGCGGAGCAGTAAACAGCAATTCTCATTTGCTTATTTTGTAAAAGAAGTGTCAGATATTCAATATGTTGCGGACAATCCACCAGCCGACCACCACGGCGGCAAGGATGTAGATTGCTGCCGGCGATGTGAGCTTTTGCCAGAGCGCCCGGGGCCTTGCGCCGCAATGCGGCAGAAGCAAAAGCAGAAGCAGATACAGCAGCAGCGGCGGGAGCATCCAGTTGTAGCTCCAGGCCTCGACGGGGTGGCTCTGGAGGAGCGCCTCGAGGGCTCGCTGGCTGCCGCAGCCGGGGCATTGGAGCCCGGTCAGGGCTTTCAGCGGGCAGCGTGGCATGGCTCCGGTGGCCCACACAAACAGGGCGTAAAGAGCCGCGGCGGCAATGGTTCCGCCGACGATAGCCAACGACTTGGCGCCCGCGCGTTTCACGTCAGAACAGCCCCGAGAAGGCTAACTGAACCGGCATCCAGAGCAGACCTAAGACGATGGATAGGATGATGCACCACTGGGCGTACTCCGACATCTTTTCGGCTTTGCTGAGGTTGCCGCGGTTGTAGGCCGACTTTACCTGCGCCGAGAAGATGATGGCGGCGATGCCGAAGGGCATACAGCAGAGCACGGTTACGATTATCGACCAGACCAGGTAGGTTGCCGGGCAGGGTTCGCTGCAGGGGACCACCTGCTGCTGCCATTCCCATTGCGGCTGAACGGGCTGCGGCATCGGCTGAATCGGTTGCTGAATCGGTTGCTGCATTTGAGGCTGCGGCTCGGGCTGCTGGGGAGCTTCCTGAACGGGGGCGGCCGGGGTTTCAGGAGCGACCGGGGCTTCGGGGGCCTCGGGTTGCTCCATCAGGCTGCGGAGTTCGGGGATTTCGCGGGCCTCGACCCAGTCGGGGAGCCCGGAATGCCACACCGGGGTCTCCGGCGAAAGGCCGCGCTGCGCCAGCTCCTCCGCAGTGAAGGGGCCGGCGTGGCGGTCATCGATGATTGTCCAATATTCCATAAAGGAGGGATTTTGATCGCGCGAACACGCGCGATAACGGAACGAAAGTTACCGAACGAGCGGAAAACAGCTAATTTAGCTAACTTAGCTATTTTAGCTATCTTAGCTATATTAGCTATTTTAGTTACTTTAGCTAATTTAGCTTAGAAGAACTTGGTTTCCTGGCCCCAGATTACGCTGAGGAGGTTGTTGGCAAGGCCGGAGGCGCCGATGCGGAAGTACTCGTTGGTGAGCCATTCCTCGCCGAGAATCTCGCGGACGATGCAGTAGTAGCTGACAGCTTCTTCAGGGGTGCGGACGCCGCCGGCAGGCTTGAAGCCGACCATGCGGCCGCTCTGCTGGTAGTATTCCTTGATGCACTGACACATGACGTAGGCGGCTTCGAGCGATGCGCCGGGGCAGTCCTTGCCGGTGGAGGTCTTGATGAAGTCAGCGCCGGAGTACATCGCCAGCACCGAGGCGTTGCGGATCTTCTCGGCGGTCTTCAGGGCGCCGGTTTCGAGGATCACCTTCAGGCGGGCGTCGCCGCAGGCATCCTTGAGCTCGGAGATTTCGTCGCATACGCCTTCGTAGTCGCCGTCGAGGAAGTCGCCCTGGTTGAGGACGATGTCGATTTCGTCGGCGCCGCCTTCAACGGCGAGCGCTGTTTCGGCGATCTTCACCTCGGGGAAGGTCTGCGAGGAGGGGAAACCGCCCGAAACGCAGGCGATATCGACCTCGGAAACCTCGAGGACGGCGCGCACGACCGGCGCGAAGTTGGGGTAAACGCAGATCGCAGCCACGTTCTTCATCTCGGGATGCTCGGTCTCGAAACGGTTGACGTTCTCGGTGAAATTGCTCACCGAAACGGGGGAGTCGGTGGACTTCAGCGTTGTCAGGTCGATGCAGTTGAACAGGAATTTGTAGACCTCTTCGGTGGAGTAGGTCTTGAGGTCGCGGTCGAGGATGCGCTTCACTTCGGAGGCGACGAAAGCGTCGTCGGTTGTGACAGCCGAACGGCCGATAGCTTCATGATATTTGTCGAGAGCCATGGTGTGTTGGGGGGATTAAAAGATTAATAACTGAGGTTAACCGGCCTGAAATCAGTGGATTTTGTCGACTTCAAGGGGCTCGTTGACAATCTCCTCCCAGGGAAGTCCCTGGAGGGGAAGCTGCTCCATGAAGGGATCCGGGTCAAACTCTTCAACGTTGCGCACGCCCGTTTTGTTCCATTTGCCGGTGAGAAACATCATGGCGCCGATCATCGCCGGCACGCCGGTGGTATAGCTGACAGCCTGCATGCCGGTCTCCTTGAAAGCCTCGGAGTGGGAGCAGTTGTTATAGATGTAGTAGGTCATGGGCTTACCCTCCTTGTCCTTGCCGGCGATGCGGCAGCCGATGGAGGTCTCGCCGGTGTAGTGCTCGCCGAGGTCCTGGGGGTTGGGGAGCACGGCCTTGAGGAACTGCAGCGGCACGATTTTCTGGCCGTTGTAGTCGATGGGATCGATGCGGGCCATGCCGATATCCTGAATCACGCGCAGATGGGTGAGGTATTCCTGACCGAAAGTCATCCAGAAACGGGCCTGACGGATTGTCGGGAAGTTCTGCACGAGCGATTCAAGCTCCTCATGATAAAGGAGATAGCTGTCTCGCTGACCGATCTTCGGGTATGTCAGCGAAGTGTGGATTTCCAGCGGACCGGTGGTTACCCACTGACCCTCCTTGTAGTAGCGTCCGTTCTGGGTGATTTCGCGGATGTTGATTTCGGGGTTGAAGTTGGTGGCGAAAGCCTTGCCGTGGTTACCGGCGTTGCAGTCCACGATGTCGAGGGTCTCCATCTCCGAGAACCAGTGCTTGGCGGCGTAGGCGGTGAACACGCCGCTGACTCCCGGGTCGAAACCGCAGCCGAGGATGGCGGTCAGGCCGGCCTTCTCGAAACGTTCGCGGTAAGCCCACTGCCATGAATACTCGAAGTGAGCCACGTCGCGGGGCTCATAGTTGGCGGTGTCGAGGTAGTTGACGCCACATTCGAGGCAGGCGTCCATGATGGTGAGGTCCTGATAAGGGAGAGCCAGATTCATCACTAACTGCGGTTTGTGGCGGCGCAGCAGAGCGCAGAGCTCCTCCACCGAGTCGGCGTCGACGCGGTCGGTGGTGATGTTGGGCAACTTGCGGCCTTCCTTGGCGGCATGGGCCTCGATGGCCTCCTTGACGGCGTCGCACTTAGCCTGACGGCGGGCTGCCAGAACAATGTCGGTGAACACCTCGGGATTCTGGGCGCACTTATGGGCGGCAACGGTTCCGACCCCGCCCACTCCGATTATGATAACTTTAGCCATTATATATTTGAGTGTTGGATTATCTTTGTTTTCGCGTTATTTATTAGAATTTTCGCCCCCTTCGGCTTTGGCGGAGGCGTCGCCCCCTTCGGCTTTTCCCGGCAGGGGGCGCCAGAGGTAGAGCTTATCCGAAGGGCGGATTTTGGAGGGAACGGCGATGGAGAAGGACTGCCCGCGGCGGGCGGTGTCGACCGGCTTGAGGTCGACGCGGATTTCGTCGAGGGTCAGAATCAGGGTCCCGGTCGTCGGACCGGTAATCACCACCTCGTCGCCGGGATGCAGCTCCCCGGCCTCCATGTAGAACTCCGCCACGCCGAGCTTCGAGAAATACCGCACACCCTTGGCGCGGTACTCCTTGACGCGGGTGGCCGACGAGCCGTATTTGCTCGACCACTCCCCGAGGCGCTGCCCCAGGTAATAGCCGTTCCAGAACCCGCGGTTGAAAATCTTGGCCAACTGCTCGTCCCAGCGGGCGATCTTCTCCTCGGAGTAAGTCCCGTCGCAGATTGCCTGCAGCGCCTCGGAATAGGAGCGCACGGCGATGTCGACATACTCCGGCCCGCGAGCACGACCTTCAATCTTGAACACCCGCACCCCGGCGTCGACCATCTTGTTGAGGAAATGGATGGTTTTCAGGTCCTTGGGCGACATGATATACTTGTTCTCGATGTCGAGCTGGTCGCCGGTCTCGCGGTCGGTGACGGTGTAGCCGCGGCGGCATATCTGGGTGCAGGCGCCGCGGTTGGCCGAGGAGTTCATCTCGTGGAGACTCAGATAGCATTTCCCGGAAACAGCCATGCAGAGGGCGCCGTGGCAGAACATCTCGATGCGCACCAGCTCGCCGTGAGGGCCGCGGATGTCATCCTCGACGATCGCCTTGTGGATGGCTGCCACCTGCTCGAGATTGAGCTCGCGGGCAAGCACAACTACGTCGGCGAACTGCGCGTAATAACGCAGCGCCTCGGTGTTGCTGACACTCAGCTGGGTGGAAATGTGCACCTCCACCCCCCTCTGCCGGGCGTAGATTATCGCCGCCATGTCGGAGGCGATGATTGCCGAGATTCCGGAATTGGCCACGGCGTCGATGATCGAGCGCATCCGCGGCATATCCTCGTCGTAGATTATGGTGTTGACGGTCAGATACGACTTCACGCCGTTCTGCTCGCAGATGTCGGCGATGCGGTGCAGGTCGTCGAGCGTGAAGTTCACGCTCGACCGGGCACGCATGTTGAGCCCCTCGACGCCGAAATACACGGCGTCGGCCCCGGCGTTGATGGCCGAGCGGAGGCTTTCGTAGCTCCCCACGGGAGCCATTATTTCAAAATCCTTGCGGTTCATTTCATTATTTCACAAGCACTCGGCGCGCGAAGTCACCGACGGTGACAACGTAAAGCCCCTCGGGAAGAGCCACGGAGGTGCGGCCTTCAGCAGCGGTGCCGGCGAATGCCCGGCGCCCGTCGATACTGTAAACGAAGAAGTGGTTGGCGGCGTCGCTGTTCTCGATCACAAGCTCGCCGTTGACGCAGAAAGCATCCCAGCTGTGGTAGGCGTAACCCTCGGGGGTCAGCAGCCCGGAGCTGTTGCGGTAGTCCGTGATGGCGAGGTCGTCGACCATGCAGCGGCCGCCGGCGGTCTGGTTGACCTTAATGCGGACAGCGCCGGGGGTGTTGGCGGTGACGGAGAACTGCGCGTAGACGTTCTGGCCGCCGGCATCCTTGTTGGCCGAAACGGTCACGTTCCCGACGGTGTTCCAGGTTGTGCCGTGGTCGGTGGAAACCATCACGTCGAAGATGGCGGCCTCGGAGTCGGTGCGCCAGAGGTGAGCCCAGAAGGAGATGACCCCAGCGCCGTTGGCCTTGTCCTCGGCCATTTCGAGGTAACGGGCACCGTTCTTGTTGGTGCGGGCAGCCTGAGTGGACTCGTGGGCGTAAGCCTGGTCGCCGGAGTTGGTGAGGTAGATGTTGGAAACATTCCACCGGCATGCCGAGCCGGTGTATTCGGTGAGCTGATATGAGGAGGAGGTCGCAGCGGGCTCGAAGTCCTCGATGAAGTCGGCGGCGCCGGTGCCGACAGACCCCTCGACAATCACATCGTCGTAATGGAAGCCGCCGTCGGCGGTAGCCACGAGCGAGGTGGTGTAGCGGCCGGCGTCAGCGGCGCCGAGGCGCATATAGAAACGGTCAGCCCCCGGAGCGAGGACCGCGGTGGTGCTCCAGTCGGTCTTGTTGAGCGACAGCTCGAAAGGCGCGGTGACCGTCAGGGTCACGTCGCCGGGGATATTGTCGATTTCGGCGAGAATCTCGGCGGCATCGGAGGGGACGCCGGGGGTGGTGCTGAACCCGAGGTCACCGTCGTAGAGGAACTCTACCGACGGAACAGGCGCGGCGGTGGTGACGCTCACGGCAGCCGAGGTCAGCGAGCCGTTGGAGACGGTGTAGGTGTAAGGGGTCTCAGGCTCGAGGCCGGTGACATGATAGCTGCCGTCGCCGGCGGTAACTTGCAGGGGGTAGCCCTCGATGGAGGCGCCCTCGCGCATCACGTTCAGAGTATAGAGGTCCGAGGCGCCGTCGATGCAGACCCAGTTGGCGGTGAAGCCGTCCTCGCTGACATTGGTGGCGGCCAGAGCGGGGAGGCCGTCGATGGCATTGCCGGTGAGGTTCAGCGTCAGCTGCTCACCTTCGGCGGCGAGCGTCACGGTGGCGCTGTGGCTGCCGGTGGTGGCGGGGGTATAGGTCAGGGTCAGAGTGGCGCCGGAGCCGTTGACCTGAGCGGCGGCCAGCGACGCGGGAGCGGCGGCGAAGTCGCTGCCGCTGACCGTCACGGCGATGTTTTCAGTGAAGTTATGCCCGGCCACGGTCACTGTCTTCTGCATGGCGTGACCCTTGGCGTTGGTGCCGAAAGCGATTGTGGCGTTGTCGGCGGGCGAAAGGAACGTAGCCCCGGGGTCCTCGCTCCAGCCCTGCCCCTGCTTGTTGCCCCAGATGTATTCCACCATCTCGGGGTGGTCGATGAAGGGGTTGCGGTTATGCTGGTGGGCATAGACGGCATCGTTGCGCACGGTCTCTTTGTCGCTCACAGGGTCGTTGCGGTGCCATTTCAGCAGCAGATCCACCGACCAGGAGGAGAAACAGGGATAATTGTTCCCGGCGAGCATAGGGCTGCTCCAGGTCGAAATCCGGGAGTTGTAGGCCGCAGCCATATAGAAATACGAACGGGCGAAGTCACCTTTGTATTCGTCGTCGGGCTCGAAAACCGTGCCGCTGTAACCCGGGAAGGTGCTGGAGCCCAGCTTGCCGAGTGCCTGGACCGAACCGCTCCCCGGCAGGGTGGTGCCGTTGGCACATTCGCCGTAGGGGTAGTTGCTGCGCTGGCCGTTCACCTTGCCGTCGGTGGGATATATATGGAAGGCGTCCGACATCATCGGGCTCTTGTCGTCGAACCAGCTCTTGGGGAAGGAGTGCTCCTTGTTGATGCAGTCCCCCACCTTGCTGTAGTTGCCGCAGAGCGAGGCCGAACGGAAGCTGTTGCCCCAGTTTTTGGTGGAATACATATCCCAGATGCGCCCGTCGGGATGCTTGTCGGAGGTCTCGTAGACATCGTAGAGGTTCTTGTAATTGACCACGGTGTGGCTCCCGACCACATCCTCGAGCTGCTGGAGCAGCGCCTTGCCCGTCTTGCCTTCGCACGACGAGTAATATCCGGCCGGAGCTTCGGCCCATAATGCTGCCGCACTCCCGACTGTAGCGACCAGCGAAATGTACTTCAGGCTGTTCATGGCTGAAATTTCTCTTTAACAGTAAAGGTAAATATTTGAATAAAAGATACTTAGCATTTGTTCCCGGCGCCCGGCGAAACCGCTTTGGCCGCGCCGGAACCGGTCCCGGAGACCCGTTTTTCAGTTAAGGGATTCAAAATTACTGTTTTTTTTTAGGATAACAAAGCATTTATTCCAAATTTTTATCTTAACTTTACGGTCGGAAAAGCGTTTTACCTTTACAGCGGTCAGAAATGATCTCCCTGCTGAACCATAACCCACATTAACTACATATCATTATGGACTTTCTTACAGATGAAAAACTCGTCATCGTCGGCGCTGCCGGCATGATCGGTTCCAACATGGCCCAGACTGCCGCCATGATGCGTCTTACACCCAACATCTGTCTCTACGACTGCTACGCTCCCGGCCTCGAGGGCGTTGCCGAAGAGATGAACCACTGCGGGTTCGAAGGCCTTAACCTTACCTACACTACCGATGTTAAGGAAGCCTTCACCGACGCCAAATACATCATCTCCTCCGGCGGTGCTCCCCGCAAAGCCGGCATGACCCGTGAGGACCTCCTCCGCGGCAACTCCCAGATCGCCGAACAGCTCGGCAAGGACATCAAGTCCTACTGCCCCGATGTTAAGCACGTTGTCGTTATCTTCAACCCCGCCGACATCACCGGTCTCGTTACCCTCATCTACTCCGGCCTGAAACCCTCCCAGGTTTCCACCCTCGCTGCCCTCGACTCCACCCGTCTGCGCACCGAGCTCGCCCACTACTTCAAGATTTCTCCCGACGAAATCAAGAACGCCCGCACCTACGGCGGCCACGGCGAACAGATGGCTGTCTTCGCTTCCACAACCACCGTTGCCGGCAAGCCCCTCTCCGAGCTCATCGGCTCCGACGCTCTCCCCGAGCAGGAATGGAACGAAATGAAGCAGCGCGTTATCCAGGGCGGCAAGCACATCATCGACCTCCGCGGCCGCAGCTCCTTCCAGAGCCCCGCTTACCTCTCCGTTGAGATGATCGCAGCTGCCATGGGCGGACAGCCCTTCCGCTGGCCTGTCGGCACCTACGTTAACAACGGCGAATTCAACCACATCATGATGGCCATGGAAACCACCGTCGACAAGAACGGCGTACACGTAACCCCCGTTCAGGGCACACCCGAGGAACACAAGGAACTCGACCAGAGCTACCACCACCTCTGCACCCTCCGCGACGAAGTGATCTCCCTCGGCATCATCCCCCCCATCTCCGAGTGGTCCGCCATCAACCCCAACCTCTGATCCCCCGGCTCCCGTAGCCAGCCCCCCCAGCCCCTTGGGCTGAAAATCAGCTAAACGGCCCTCCTGCCGCCCCCCTAAACGGCCTTTAGGCCGCCCATATGAAAAGCCGCGAGCACCCCGCCCGCGGCTTTTTCATATCCCTTTTGCAACCCAGGTTTGCAGCTAATTTAGCAACCCAGGTTTGCATCAACCTTCGGTAACCCAGGTTTGCAGCTAATTTTGCAACTCAGGTTCGCATTAACCTTTGGTAACTTTCGTTCAGTTATCGCGCGTGATCGCGCGATTAATGCCCCCTCAGCGCGCGATTAATGCTCCCCTCTTGCGATTACCTCCGCCAGGCTGTTAAGCATCAGACAAGTATTCCCCGAAAGCGCCTTCTCCTCAACCGGGAGCGCTATGATCAGCAACCTCCCCTTCTCGCAAAGCGCGAAATCGCGGCCCATAGGCTTATCGCGGTCGCCAAAAGGCTTCGAAGTCAGCAAAATAATACTGCCATCCAACGTTTCAGCCTCCTCGCGAATCTTCCTTTCCGCCGGCGAAATAAATGGCGAAACAAGCACCCCGCCATTCGCCGCGGCGTAAAGCCACTTCATGCGGTTCTTCTCCCGCTGCTCCTGCGTTTCGGCCCGGTGGACAACCACATTCTCCTTGAACGGATTATCCAGCAATTGCATATTCCCGTATGCCGAAACCTCCTTGCCGTCGATTGTCAGGCCATTTACCCGTCGGAAATACTCCGGACACATCTGCCTGACTGCCAGCCTGTAAGGATTCTGAAAAACATACAGCTTCACTGCATCCAGCTGCCCGCTACGGGTTATAATCCGATCATGAAAACTATCCTCAAACACCGTGAGGTCCGGCTCATGCACACCCTTGCGGATTTTCCCCGTGGCTGCCGACTTGATCCCCCGGATAACATCTCCCAAAGTCTTTTCCATCCGCACGGTAACAAACACAATAGCATGAAAATGGTCAGGCATGATGACGTAGTCAATCAACCTGACCTCCGGGGTAATTTCCGGAGTTACATCCAGCTCCCGACGGATAACCTCCCCGGCGGAGGAGAGCTCGACATAAGCATCCGTAGGGTTTTCGACATTCATGAGCCGCCCGAACGCGGGCGACTCGGGCGCCTTAGTAACCGTAACCATATAGATTTGCCGCGCGTGGTAATCACTCCATGGAGCCCGACGCTTGTTGTTGTGAATTATCTCCTTGAAATAAGGGGGCAAAAACTCATCGGAGAAAGGAGCGGCAATCATTAAATTGAAGATTTAAGGCGTTGATTTTAACTGTTTTAGCTATTATTAGAACGCCAAACCGCTAAAATTTATTGTATATTCCTCGGAAAAAATTTTTCGCTGAATTTTATTGCTGATTTAATCGCCAATTTAATCGCAGACTTTTATCGCGCAATCACGCGCGATAACGGAACGAAAGTTACATTAATTTACTCCGCCCTCCCGACTCCCCGGCAACCCCGGTTGGCAACCAATTTGGTAACCTTGGTTGGCAGCCAATTTGGCAACCAATTTGGCAACCAATTTGGCAACCCCGGTTGGTAGCTGATTTGGAAACCATGGTTGGCAGCTGATTTGGAAACCATGGTTGGCAGCTAATAAGGTATCTTTCGTTCTGTGATCGCGCGTGATCGCGCGATAAGTGGCGGGGAGGCGGGGGAGCCAGAATGGTGGGAAGCCGGGCGCCGGGATTAGAACTGGGAGAAGAGGGTGGGTTTGATTACGATGCCGAGGCGGAGGTGGCAGGAGAATTGCTTGTAGTTCAGGAGGTCTTCGCCGTAGCCGTTATAGAATTGCGCAAAGAGGTATTGGTTGGCTTCGCGCGAGAAGCGCCAGGCTGCCTCAACCACCGTGTTGTAATTGAACAACCCGCGCGCACGGCGGGTCACCTCTACCGAAAGGCTGAACTTCCGGTTCGGATTGTGCCACTGCCAGCCCATCGAATAAATCCCCTTGTATTTGAGGATGTCCTTGTTGTTGACCCCGTCGATAATCGGGATCCAGATTTTGTAGCCCACCACAAACGAGGGGTCTACCATCACATATCCCCCTAACGAAAGTTTATTCCAGGAGCGCGAATCGTCGCCGTCGCGGCCATTGCTCTCGTGCTCCAGAATCAGCGACACCTGTCCGATGAACCGGTCCTTGATGAAAATCGGTTTCGTCAGCCCGACGCCCGGATTAAAGTTCAGGTCGGTCATCGGCATGGAGTTCTCCAGAATGTTCCAGAAAACCTTCTGTGAATAAAAAAGATAAAGGTAGGTGCCTAACGGAAGCGTTGCCTTGGTGAGCTTCTGGGCGATGGAAACCTGAAACTTCACGTTGGTGTTGTCGCGCGTAGGCTTGGTGTTCAGCGGGGGACCGAACACGAAATAGTTATCCTTGTAGATGCCGAAGTAATAATGCCGGTCGGCAAAGGCGCGGCGCAGCGAGTCGCTGTTGAGATAACCCTCCTTCGGAGAGTTGAGAATCTGCGCCCCGGCGTCGGGTGATGCACACAGCAGCAACAGCACACCGAGCAGCGCCCCGAACATTCGGGCCGCAAAGCTATGGCTATGTCGCTGCGTAATTCTCATCTGCTGATCCGGGGGGCTGATACCATCTGTTAATCCGGGGGGCTGATACCAATACAAAAAACGCGGCCCCCGATTTGTTCGCAAAATTACACATTTCCGGAAAAACTACCAAAACGGCCGCCCCCCGTAACGTAGCCAAAACTACCAAATTATTGGTCTGATAGGGAAATCTACCCCTTTCCCCAACATTATCCGGCGATAAAAGGGAGAACATTTGTGAATTTTTCCTTTAAACGTTAAAAAACTGCTTTATAACATCCTTAAATTCTCCTTTATCTCACCATTATTGAGTAACTTTGCGGTGATTTTCGACCAACTGCATAGGATTATATCAAAATCTATAACTTACAATAAAACTACAAAGCTTATGAAAAAACTTTTACTCTCCATGGCTCTGTTGGCAGGCTTCACCGCCGCCGCTACAGACACCACCCTCAACGTAGCTGATGCCACCGACATCGACGGCACCCATGTCGACGAAGTTCCCGCCGAAGGCACCTCCAACGGTAACGCCGAACACTATCAGCCCCTGAACTCCCTGAAAATCAACGGCTATAGCTTCACCTTCGCCAAGGGTACTTCCCAAAACGCTCCGGCTTACTACCTGCCGATGTCTACCAATCCCGAAGGGGACAAAACTATCCGTCTCTACAAAGGTGGTAAAGATACTCCCAACGAAGGCAACACCATGACCATCGCCGCCCCCGCAGGCACTACCTTCAAGTCCATCAACTTCACCGGTTCCCACGGTGCAAAGAACGGCGCTGTCGCAGCCTCCGTCGGCACAGTTGCAATGCCTTCTGCCTACTCCATGACATGGTCCCACACCGAAGCAGTCAGCGAAGTAACCTTCACCCTTGGCAACAACTTCCGCATCATCTCCATGGTTGTTTCCACCGAAGCCAGCGACGTTCCCCAGCCCAACACCGCTACCTTCGTTAAGGCCACCAGCCTCGAAGCAGGTCAGTACATCTTCGTTGTCGACGGCAAAATTGCCAACCCCATCAAGGAAACCTACACCTACGGCCGCATGTACCTCGACACCGATGCCAACATTGTTGACGGCAAAATCACCTGCGACGCCACTCTCGCTCTGACTGTTGCCTCCGCTACCGAAGGCTTCACCCTCAAGGACACCTTCGGCCGCTACTATGGTATGGATGAACAGCACGCCACCTTCCAGTGCTACACCGAGCTCAATGCAGGTTGCTACTGGGCAGAACCCACTTTCGTTGACGGTCAGGCAAAGATGTTCAGCACTTTACGCACAGACTACTTCCTTGGCAACGAAATCAAGAACGTTGAAACCGGTGAATTCTACACCACCTTTGCTCCCACCAACAAAACCGAAGCCGGCACCTTCAAGCTTCCCGAAATCTACAAGCTCGATGCAACCGGCGGTGTTGAATCTGTTGAAGTTGACGTTGACGCCAACGCTCCCGTGGTTTACTACAACCTCCAGGGCCAGCGCGTAGAAAACCCCAACCAGGGTCTCTACATCCGCGTTCAGGGCAAGAAAGCCACCAAGGTCGTTCTCTAATCCCCCGAAGATCCCTCTTGTCGGGTGAACAAATTCCCCTCCCCGGCAGTTAAACCTAATGTAAGACTCGTTAAATAATAAACGATTCTTTACTTTGCTCGAAGGCCGTGCTCCCCAGCGCGGCCTTTTTTTAGGCACAAAAAAAAATTACTCGTCGTCCCGACGAATAATCTTCTTACCTTAAATCTAATACCATGAAAAACTGATGCAAAGGTAGTGCTTTTATGTTTTACAACATAATTTTCGGGCTAAAACTTTCATTGTTTTAACTTTATTTTGCAATTAAAGGCTTATGCGCCCATTGTATTTACAGTTGTTAACATTCGGATCCCATTTCACCCGAAAATACGCGTTTTTCCGCGGGAAAAGTTGCGGCGTTGCCGCGAAACCATTAACTTTGTAGTTGAATTTGTGATATAATGAAGGTTAACCCATCAAATATTATGCGAGGCGCGCTGATCGGGACTATCGCCCTGATTATGGCCGCATGCGCATCAATCGGCCGCCCCGAAGGGGGCCCGCGCGACGAGGTCCCCCCGGTGTTCGTATCCTCGAATCCCGCGATGGGCGCCCTGAACGTGAACCGCAACCGCCTCGACCTGTATTTCGACGAAAACATCTCACTCGACGACCCCGTCAATAAAATCGTGGTGTCGCCCGTGCAGAAGGAACAGGCCCGCGTCAGCGCCAACGGCAAGCACCTCACCGTAGACTTCCGCGACACCCTCCAGGCCAACACCACCTACACCATCGACTTCTCCGACGCCATCCGCGACCTCAACGAGAGCAACATCCTCGACGGCTTCGCCTACGAATTCGCCACCGGCGACCAGCTCGACACCCTCTCGATCTCCGGCATGGTCTTCGAAGCCCGCAACCTCGAGCCCGCCCAGGGGATGGTGGTCGGCATCTACTCCAACCTCGCCGACTCGGCCATCTCCACCCTGCAGCTCGAACGCATCGCCAAGACCAACCAGTACGGCCAGTTCGCCGTCCGCGGCCTCAAACCGGGTGTCTACAACATCTACGCCATCAACGACCTCAACCGCGACTGGCACTGGGACCGCTCCGAGAACGTAGCTTTCTTCCCGCAGACCCTCTCCCCCTCGGCTGTGGAGGTGATGGTCACCGACACCCTCCGCTCCTCGGCCGGCGAGGACTCCCTGATCACCCGCCGCGCATGGGAATACCTCCCCAACGACGTGCTGTTGACATGGTTCAACGAGGGCTACCGCAGCCAGTATCTCCGCGACAACAAGCGCACCACCCAGCGCACCATCGAGCTGAAATTCGGCGCCCCTCTGGACTCCATGCCGGAGCTGACAATCATCAACGGCCAGTTCCAGGGGCGCAGACTCCGCGACCTGTCGGTGCTTGAACAGCGCTCCTCGCGCGACTCCATGGTCTACTGGCTCCGCGACACGGCTCTCATCAACCAGGACTCCATCTTCGTCAGCGCCCGATACCGCAAGACCGACACCCTCGACAACCTCGTCTGGCAGACCGATACCCTGAAGTTCATCTACAAGCGTCCCAAGGTCGACAAGAAGAAGGAGGAGAAGAAGAAAAAGGACCAGGAGGCCGACTCCTCCGCCACCGACTCCGTGAAAATCAGCTTCCTGGCGTTCAAATCCACCACCGGCAGCACCCAGGACCTCAACAAGCCGCTGCGCTTCGAGGCCCCCGAGCCGCTGCTCCCCGTCAGCCCCGACGTATGGCGTTTGGAGGTGCAGGAAGACACCCTCTGGTATCCCGTCGAGGAGGTGAAGATGGTGCCCGACACCGCCTCGCCCCGCGCCCTGCTCCTCTACACCAAGTGGGAGGAGGGGACGAAATACCGCTTCACGGCCGACTCCGCCGGCATCAGCAACATCTACGGCCAGTACATCCCCGACACAAAGCTGGAATTCACCACAAAGAACGCCGACGACTACGGTAACATCTACCTGAATATCACCGATATGGCGAAGTTAGGTCTCCCCGACTCCGCGCTCGTGGTGGTCGAGCTGCTGGATAAGTCCGACAAGGTCGTCGACACCGCGCCCGTCAGGAACGGCACGGCCGAATTCCACTACATCGAACCCGCCACATACTACGCCCGCGCCTTCATCGACCTCAACGCCGACACCCTCTGGACCACCGGCAACATGGCCCTCAAGCGGCTCCCCGAGGATGTGTTCTACTACCCCAAGAAGCTCCTCCTGCGCAAAAACTGGGACCTCGAACAGGACTGGTCGCTCCTCGACACCCCCGTCGACAAGCAGAAGCCCAACGAAATCAAGAAGAATAAACCCAAGACCAAGGATCCGCAATACAACCCGGACGACGAGGAACTCGACGAAGATGAAGACGATCCCTTCGGCGACAGATTCGGCGGCTCCAACAACTGGGGCAACGGCTCGCAATACAACAACGC
>CABUTS010000066.1 GCA_902494515.1 uncultured Muribaculaceae bacterium
AATGCTGCTGTGAATTTCGATTGTCTTGCCATTTTGATTTTCTTCTTTTCCACAAAGATAGCGCTTTTTCTTCATGCCGCCATCTGTGTGCCTGTCTGAAAATCGGGGAGTATTATACTCACTTCATGCCCATCGAAACTGGCAAACTAAAAACCTGGCGACTTTTCGCCTCGTACAACAAAGCGCTGTGGGATTACCGACTGCGGCTGAACGCCCGCGCCGAATGGTCGCGCTACGACTATTCCAACACATTGCCGGCCTCATTGGCTCCCGGCAAAACAAGGAACTCACAATGGCACCTCTCTGCCGACCCATCAGTCTTTTTGGGGGCTGACCGCTCATGGTCGTTCTCGCTCGGAGCCAGCTATAACTCCCGGAACAAAAAGCCACTCTTCACCACCCGCTCCAACTTCGACATTAACTTGGGCGCGACCAAACGATTCCCCTTCGGAGGCACCGTCTCGCTCAATATTTACAACATTCTGGACCATACCCCCTTCGAAGGCTTCTTCAACTCCCCGTCATACTCGCTTTACTCTAAAAACCTTTCTCACTCACGGCTTATAGAACTGCGCTTCGAAATGAGTTTCGGCAAACAGTTCCGACTTAGAGTATCCCCGCAATAACGAGACTCAAAAGAGGCCGATATGATTTTTTGGCGTGGTTTCGGCAAATTTGTTTGCTTAAACCAACAATTCTTCGTATATTTGCAAGCTGAAAATTAGGCGATTACGCCCCATGGGGTGTATCCGCCCCGTTTTGCGTTAGCCCAACAAGCTGATTGCCAATCATTTAGAAGAAAATTAATAATAACTTCATAACAATTTTTTCTAACACATGCAAAGCAAAGGAACCCTCGGAAGCATCATTGCCGGTGTTATCGCGATTTTCTTGGTGCTCGTGTGCCTGTTTTACCTCTCCTTCACCCTTGTAAGCAACAAGCAGGAAGCAAAGGCCGAACAGTACGCGCTGGCCCAGGCAGGAACGAACGGCGCCAATTCCGAGCAGTACAACAAGGCTTACAAGGCCTACATCGACTCGGTCAGCAAGACTCCCGTCTGGCTGGGTTATAACTATAATGAAGTGCAGAAGTGGGGCGTTGGCCTCGGCCTCGACCTCAAGGGCGGTATGAACGTTATCCTTCAGGTTTCCATGCCCGATCTGCTCCGGTCGATGAAAAACTCCGACGCCGATCCCAAGTTCGACCTGGCCCTCGCCGCTACCGACTCCATCATCAACGGCAACCACGCCACCGACTATGTCGGCACCTTCGTCGAGCAGTACCGCAAAGCAAATCCTTCCGCTCAGTTCGACGTCGTTTTCCCCTCCATCGTAAAAGCTAACCAGAGCGACAAGCAGGTTGCCTCCACCCTCAAGTCCGAAGTCAAGGACCGCGTGAACAACTCCGCAACCAACGTTCTGCGCAACCGTATCGACGCCTACGGCGTTGTTTCCCCCAACATCCAGGTTCTCCAGGACAACGACGGCCAGATTCTTCTCGAGCTCCCCGGCGTCAAGGAACACCAGCGTGTGCGTGAGCTCCTCCAGCGCTCCGCAAACCTCGAATTCTTCGAATGCTACTCCGCAGCCCAGCTGATGGGTCCCGTCTCACAGATGGACAACGCCCTGCGCGCCCAGAACCTCCCCACCCTCTCGCAGAACATCCTGCAGAGCGGTTCCGGCGAATCCCCCGTGCTCGCCATCGTCGGCGCCAAGCAGAAGGATATGGTCGACTCCATCCTCCGCTCCTCCCAGGCCAAGCAGTTCCTCCCCTCGAACCTCAAGCTCCTCTGGTCGGTAAAGCCCACCCCCGTTGAATTCAACGACACCGTCAGCGGCCGCAAGTCGCAGCTCGACACCTACCAGCTCATCGCCCTGAAGACCAACAACGGCAAGGCCGCCCTCGACGGCTCCTGCGTTGTCAGCGCCTCCAGCGACTTCGAGCAGCTTCAGGGTAACGTCGTCTCCATGACAATGAACTCCGAAGGCGCCCGCGAATGGGGCCGCCTGACCCAGGCCAACATCGGGCACCCCATCGCCATCGTGCTTGACGACCAGGTTTACTCCTACCCCAACATCCGCACAGCCATCGAAGGCGGACGCTCCCAGATCACCGGTGACTTCACCGTCGAGGAAGCTCAGGACCTTGCAAACGTCCTCAAGTCCGGTAAGATGACCACCAAGGTGAACATCATCTCCGACATGGTAATCGGTCCTACACTCGGTCAGCAGGCCATCGAAAGCGGTCTCTGGTCGTTCGTGCTCGCCATCGTGCTCCTGATGATCTTCATGTGCGTGATCTACGGCGTGATCCCCGGCCTCATCGCCAACCTCGGTCTGGTTCTCAACCTCTTCTTCACCTTCGGTATCCTCGCCTCCTTCCAGGCAGTGCTGACCCTGAGCGGTATCGCCGGTATCGTGCTCGCCCTCGGTATGGCCGTCGACGCCAACGTGCTGATCTTCGAGCGCGCCAAGGAAGAGCTCCGCAACGGCAAGAACGTGCGCACCGCCATCGCCGACGGTTACTCCAACGCCTTCTCCGCCATCTTCGACTCCAACCTCACCTCGATCATCACCGGCGTAATCCTGCTCCTGTTCGGTACAGGTCCCATCAAGGGCTTCGCCACCACCCTGATCATCGGTATCGTCTGCTCCTTCTTCACCGCCGTATACCTGACCCGTCTGGTCTTCATCGCCGGTGCCAAGAGCAAAGCATTCAACAACCTCACCTTCGACACCCCCGTATCCCGCAACCTCTTCCGCAACGCCAAGTTCAACTTCCTCGGCGCCCGCAAGATGGCCCTCATGGTAGTCGGAATCTTCGTTGCAGGTGTGGTTATCTCCCTCTTCACCAAGGGTCTCAACCAGGGCATCGACTTCTCCGGCGGCCGCAACTACGTTGTCAAGTTCGAGAAACCCGTCGACACCGACCACCTCAAGCAGGTGCTCATGCCCGTCTTCAACGCCGACGGCCAGACCGCTGCCGTCTCCGTGATCACCATCGAGAACTCCAACCAGGTCCGCGTCTCCACCAACTACAAGATCAAGTCCGACGAAGACGCCACCGCCATCGAAAAGGAGATTACCGAGAAACTCTACAACACCTTCAAGGCTGAAGGCCTCCTGCCCGACGGCCTCTCGCTCGAGAACTTCTCCACCACCGATGAAAGCCAGGGCCTCCTCTCCTCGCAGACCGTAGGCCCGACCGTCGCTAACGACATGCGCAACAAAGCCTACATAGCCGTGATCCTCTCCCTGGCAGCAATGTTCCTCTACATTCTGCTCCGCTTCCGCGACGTAGCCTTCTCGCTCGGCGCCCTCGCAGCCGTAGCCTTCACAGCATTCGCTATCATCGGCTTCTACTCCATCTTCGAAGGCCTCTTCCCCTTCGCTATGGAAATCGACCAGAACTTCATTGCGGCAATCCTGACAATGATCGGTTACCAGATCAACGATACCGTGGTGGTATTCGACCGAATCCGCGAGAACACCGGCCTCTATCCCAAGCAGCCCTTCGGTGAGCTCGTCAACAAGTCGCTCAACTCCACCCTCGGCCGTACGATCATGACCTCCGCCTCCACCTTCCTGGTGCTCCTCTGCATCTTCATCCTCGGCGGCGACTCCATCCGTTCGTTCATCTTCGCAATGCTCTTCGGCGTAGTAGTCGGCACCCTGGCCACCATGTTCATCGCCACCCCCGTGGCCTACTGGACCAAGACCCGCAATGCCAACAAGGCCGCCGTCAAATAATCCCCGTCAACACCCTGCCACGCAGGCTCACCCCCAAAGGAACAACCTGCCCCGTAGGCTAAAATAATCTGCCCCACAGGCTAAAATATCCCCCAAAAAAGAGGATGCATCGCCCGATGCATCCTCTTTTTTATACTCACCTTTTATCTATGAAACGTACGGACGTGCCTCCGCGAATGAATTTTTAACACGGAACTACCCGGAACTAACGGAAGCAAATTTATCTCCGGAACGTCAAACCGAACCATTGCGGAGCTTGCGCTCCTGAACGTTAACGGAAGCCTGCCGGATGGCCACCAAGAAGCCCGAAGCAATCGCCGCTTTAGCTGCCGAATGGCAAACCATGATGCCCGTCAGTGTCAAAACTTAACGGAAGCCTACGGCGAATCAACCTTTACCGCCGTAGGCTTCCGTTAACGTTCTGAGCCAGGCCTTTAGGCCTCCGTTGACGTTCGGGATGATGGTTCCGTTAGTTCCGGGCCGCTCCGTGTTAAGCACCTGACTTCGTGATAGATAGCATTACAAGGACAAGCAAAGTTAAAGACAAATCTTTTTCGGATTCCTCTGGCGGATTGATAATCAATGGTGATTACATTTCAGAGGCGTGTGGGGAGGGGGCCCATGTAGGAGCGGCGGAGGCCGCCGAAGTCAAGGACGATTTTCTGGAGGACGGTGCCGGGGTCGCCGCAGATTACTTTGACGGTGTGGCGGCCGGGGCGGTCGATGTGGAGGGTTGTCTTGTTGACGCGGCTGTTGCGCAGGGCGCTTTCAAACCAGATCTGGGCGTATTCCACGGAGGATGTCGAGGGGTTCATAACCGGGCCTTCGTCGATACAGATGCCGTATTTGGTCTCCGAATTGGTGGCTTCGTGTCCGGCATATCCGCGGTCGTTATTGAGCGTGAAGGTCGGGAGAACGTAGGTGTAGACGTCGACCGAGCCCTGGTCGAATGTGTAGAAATCATACTCCAGACGCGGGGTTTCGGGGCTATACGTGCGCTGCTGCGGACTCATAGGGTCACCAATCTGAACGGCGAGGTTCTCGCAGCCAAGATAAGGCACCACAGTCATGCGGATGGCGTCGTTCTCCTTTTTGCGGTGGAAACCGGCGGCATCAATCGAGACATATCCGTTGTTTTCAACATAAACCGAGTCAAGGCCGGTCAGCTCAGGCGACGACGGATTGAAAGCGGAGAGCAGCACGCGGCGGGTCTGCCCCGCACCGGCGATGTCGACATATCCTGCAATTTCATCCCCGACGGGAACATTGTCCCAATCAAGCGACACCTCGATGCGGCTGGAAGCACCTTCGCCGGCGGCACTGCTGAGCTTAATCCAGGGCGCCGAGGGGGTTGCGGTCCATTTCAGCGGCTTCTTACCCTTGCTGTAAACATCGATATAATACGGGCAACGATGGAAGGAGCTGAACGTCGGAAGAACAGAATAGGCCGAGCGTCCTCTCAGTCCATCTTCCTGCTCCACCGACACGCCGAGAACAGCTTCATCGGCAAGCTGCGGCTCAAAGAACTGCGGCAGGTTGAAATACGAAGCTGCAAAGCCCTGATCCATCCGCATCAGATGGTCCCATTTACCGTTTTTAAGGGTGTTATACTCCTTTGTAATGATGTCGAGACTGTCGCGGCAGGCAATAGCCGAAGCCTTGTAGCGCAGAGCGTCAGCGCGATTCTGCAGGGCGTAATAACGGTTTCGCTGCCCGTCGAGAACCATGCGGTTAATCAGCTCACAGCCTTTTACAGGATAATAGAGCGCCTCGAAAAGACATGCTCTGTAATCCTCCCCCTCAGCGGCGTTCATCAGGCTGTCAGCCCGCGCAGCGATGCGGCGATAGGCGGCCTCGCGGCGGTCAGCCTCGCGGTAGTTGGTGAGGGAGAAATCGGTGTCGGAGTTCTGCTCGTTGCCGTGGAGGTCGTTGGCCCACTGATACCCCCAGCCCATACATTCGGGACGGCGGGTGAAGGCCAGATGGTAGAAGCCATCGAAAATATCGGCGTAAACAGCAGCATCGCGGTCGCCCAGCATGCGGCAAAGCCACTCCGTGCGGTAGTTCGCAGCCCGGTTGAAATCAAACGAATCTATGTCGTAAGCCATCGCCAGAAACTGATCCACGGCAAACTCACACGACTTGATGTCGCCGGCATTAGCCAGCCATACGCCGTCGGCCGTGGTGTCGTAAGCCTTGCGGAGTTCCTCATACATCAGGGTGGGAGAGGTTGTGTTCATCCACAGATAATCGTGAGGCTTGCCGAGATACGAGACATGATAATACACGCCGGCGCGTCCCGAACGTTTCTGCTCCTTCGGGCTGCTGAGACGCTTCATATACCCGTAATTATCGTCTGGCCAGATAATCGTGATATCCTCGGGCAGTTCAAGCCCCTGGTCGTAGACGTCGAGCACCTCCTTGTAGGGGGTGAACGCCTGCGGAATCTTCTCGGCAGGCTTGCCGGTATTGTCGACGAGCATCTGACGCTGCGCCATCAGGGCATCGTGGAGCGCGAGCATACGCTCGTGCATGTCGTTACTCCCCTTCATGCTGCTGTCGTGCAGACCGCGCAGCGCAAGGGTATAGAGATTCTCGAAGGGCGCGAGCTTGGCAGCACGGGCATTGAGCACGCTGTCAACGCCGCGGCGGTTATTATTGTAGTCCCATTCGCCGTAGCGGTCGCGGTGCCATTCGGTAGCGGTGTTGAGCATCAGCGGCTCGCAATGCGACGAACCGGTGACGATGCCGTACCGGTCGGCGACCTCGCGGTTCTCCGGGATAGTGTGGAACGCCGTCGAACAGTTGTGCATGGCCGGACAGAGGTAGTTGGCCTTCAGACGGAGCAGCAGCTCACATACCTTAGCATAGGTCTTCGGACCGATGTTGCCGAGCTCCTTCTCGAAGTTCCGGGCCGCCCAGGGGTACAGGCCCCAGTCCTCGTCGTTGATGAAAATGCCGCGGTACTTCACCGAGGGGCGGGGTGAAACGTAGGTCGTGACCTCGACATTCACCTCCTGCTTCTTCGGAATCGGGGCGTCGAGCCACCAGTACCAGGGCGACACACCGATGGCCTCCGAAACCGAAAGGATGCCGTAAGCGGCACCGCGGCGGTCGCTGCCGGCGATCACAAGCGCCCGGTCGATGCCCGGCGCCGGTTTCCTGACAATCTGCACGAGATACTGCTCCCATGCGTCCTTCAGCGGCGCGACATCGATTTTGCCGTCCGCGGCCATTTCATCGATAAGGCGGTTATGCCCTACGGTGCCGACAATCACACACTGCCGGGCAGCCCTGGCGGGAATCTGTTCCACGGCCGGCTTCTGCCCTACGACAGCCAGAACATCATCGGCGAAGAGACCGGCGGCAACAGCCACTGTATGCGAATCAGCCGAGTCGACATAAACCGGGACAGCACCCCGGACATCGGCGAGACGGAAGGACTTGCCGGAACGACCGGCCGAGGCGACCTGCGCCGCCGTGCCGAATATTGCGAGCGCCGCTGCGGCGGCAACGAAAAGTAATTTGTTAAGTTTCATTGTGGTTAAAGCAAATATGAGACAGTGAGGAAAAACACCTGGAAACCGAAGGAAAAACACCTGGAAACCTAAGGAAAAACACCTGGAAACCTAAGGAAAAACACCTGGGAACCTAAGGAAAAACACGTGGGAACCTAAGGAAAAAATTTCCTCCGCACAGGGGGGCGTGCGGAGGAAATTCAATGGAGGTTATATGGACCTATTGGGATTCACTTGCCGAGGTTTTATGAACCTATTGGAGATTCACTTGCCGAGGTTATATGAACCTGTCGGCAATTTACTTGCCGAGGCTGTTGGCGATGCGGGCACGCATTTCGATGCAGGCGCAGGCGGTAACCTGGCAGTTCAGGGTGCCGACTTCGCCGACGGCTACGCCTTCGTCGAACTTGTTGGCGAAGAGCATGAACTTGTAGTCGCTCTTGTCAGCGAGACCGCGGCGCCAGAGGTAGTCGGCGGTGGCGTTCATGCTGGCGAAGAACTTGTTGCGCCAGTTCTTGTCGAAGTCCGGAGATTCGATGAAGTCAGCCAGATAGTGGAAGAAGATTGCGCGGAAGAGAGCGCAGTCGCCGCCGTAATCGGGGCCGCCCCATGTCCACTCGTTGTTCTCGTATTTGAGGACGTTTGTGGAGCTTTCGGAGAACTTGTTGATGGCGTAGGAGGCGATGCGGCGGGCATCCTTCAGGTAGAGGGCGTTGCCGGTGTGCTTGTAGGCAGCGTAGGCCGAAGCCATTACCGTACCGTGGTTGTAGGTGTACTCGCTGAGGGCCTCGCCGGTGCTTTCGAGGGTCTGGCCGTCGATGCCGTTGAGAACGCGGCCGGTGGCGGGATCGAGGATATACTCGCGGAGGAAGTTGTAGATGCGGAGGGCATCGTCGAGATACTTCTGGTCCTGAGTAGCCTCATAGAGGCGGAAACCGAGCACGCAGGCGGGACCGTTGGTCGGAGTGGCCTGGTTGTTGGGGCCGCCGTAAGCGGAGTTGGAGGGATCGCCCCAGGGGAGACCGCCGACACCCTCGTCGTTCCAGCTCTCCATCATGTCCTCGAACAGATGACGGGCTACCTCGAGGTATTTGGTGTCCTTGGTGACATTGTAGAGGCGCATCATGGTGCAGCTGATCCAGGCGTTATCGTCGTAGAGGGGCACCCAGTATTCGTTCTTGCGGCTGCTCCAGCACTGAGTCTTGATGCCTTCGAACCACTTGTCGAACATGGCGCTGTACTTGGTGTCACCGGTGCGCAGATAAGCGTCGATGATCACGTCCATGGCGTGAGCCTGGGGCCAGTAGTTGTTGGTTTCGCCGTGATAGCTGTCGCTCTTGGCGTTGAAGAAACCCTTCTCAGCGTTCCAGTAGTTCTGGATGAGCGCTGTGGTGGCGCTGTCAGCGGCGGCGTTCCAGTCGATGGTGTAGTTCGTGGGGGGAACATATTCGTCACCCTCGTCGCACGACACGGCCATGGAGCTGAGAGCCAGGGACAGCGCTGTAAGTGCAAATATCTTTTTCATGAGATGTCTGTTTTATATAGCCTTTCAGATAATTCAGTGTTACCGAAAAGCTTATTTAACCTCCTGGAAGTGGGTGTATGTGCCGTAGTCGCCGTTGAAGTAAGCGCTGTAGATACAGGGCACGTTGTACCATACATCGGCGAGTTTCCACTTGTAGCCGACCTTGCCGGAGAACTCCTGCATGTTGAAGTAGTTGCTGTTGATGTCGATGGAGTTGGGCTTGGAGTCGAGACCGGTGTTGGTGGGAGCCCAGGTAGCTTCCTCGTCACCCTCGTAGACCATGAGGAGGTTGTAGCGGGATTCGAAGGGGTCCCATGACCAGCCGGTGTCCTTGGTGACAACGGTGGCTTCCTTGCGGTAAACGCCGCCGCCTACATAGTCATATTCGAAGCAGATGTTGCCGTCGGAAGCAACAGCGGTGAAGTCGCTGAAGTCGGTGAAGCGGAAGTAGAGGTGCTCAACCTTCTTGAGCTGTACGGAAGCGGTGGAGAAGTCGATGGAGATGCGGTAAACACCGTCGGCGGGAGCAGCAGAACCGTCAGCGCCTTCAACGAGGCGGCCGTCCTTGATGCTGTAGGTGTTGGTTGCGTCGCGGTCGCTTGCGAAGTAGATCTTCTGACCGGCCTTGAGCTTGGTGAACATCTCGAAGGTTTCGCTGGTGGGCTTCAGGAAAGCGCGGGCCTGAGCGAGGTCAGCACCGGTTTCAGAGCCTTCGCCAACGAGGAAGAGTTCGTTGGGCACTTCGTCGAAGCCGATGAAGCGGGTCAGAGTCAGATCGTAAAGAATGGTGGACTTGCGGGGGTTGGCACCTGCGTAGGAGAGGACACCCCACTTGATGGTACCGGTCTCACCCATGGGGACACCGGCGGCAACCATCACCTTGGTGAGGTCCTTGTGGCTGATGGTGGCCATAGGCTTTACGCCGGCGTTGTCGGCGGTCACCTTGTAGATGGGGGTTTCGGTGTCGTCGGCCTTGTAGAAAGCGACCTCATACTGGGGTACGGAACCGTCGGCAGCGTGGGCGGGCTCCCACTCGAACAGGAGGGAAGCGGAGTTGGAGGCTACGAGCTTGATGTCCTTCTGGTTTGCCGGTTCGTAGAAGGCGGTCACCGGGTTGGGAGTGACGTCGGTGTACTCCATGTTGTCGGAGCAGGAAGCAGTTGCGACAAGAACTGTTGCGAGCGCGAGGCTCTTGAATATAATGGATTTCATTGGATAAGTTCTTATAATAAGTTGTTTGAGCTTTTTTCCGGGGTTGCCGGCCGGGATGAAAGGGGGCCGGCAGCCCGATGGCCTGTCAGCTTAATGTCAGCTGCTGTAGCCGGGGTTCTGGGGTTTGAGGTTGGGGTTGAAGTCGATTTCGCTCTGAGGAACGGCGAAGAGGTAGTCGCGGTTCTCGTCGAAGACATAGTTGTCGAGAACTTCGACGCCACCTACGAAGGTGCAGCCCTTGACCGGACCGTTGAGGTATTCCGAGCCGGCTTTCCAGCGCTTGATGTCCCACCAGCGGAGACCTTCGAGGGCGAGTTCCACGCGGCGCTCGTTGCGGATGATCTGGCGGAGATTGCCGCCGGGCATGTTCAGGGCCTTGTCGGCGGTGAAGCCGGCGCGTTCGCGGATGAGGCGGATGGTCTTGTTCCATACGTCGTTGCTCATCTGGCCGAGTTCATTCATGGCTTCGGCGTACATCAGGAGCACGTCGGCGTAGCGCATCATGATGATGTTCAGGCCCGACTGATAGCCGGTGTCATCCTTGATGGGGGAGAACCACTTGCGGGTATAGTAGCCGGTGTAGGTCTTGTACTGGCCCGAAGGAGCCGAACCGTTGTCGTTGACAACATTGTCGGCGGATACGCCCGAACGGGGGTCGATATAGATGGTGTGGGTCTGACCGGTGCAGGGGTCGTAGAGTTCCGACTTGTCGTAAACAACTGTTGCGGCAAGACGGGGGTCGCGGTTGCGGTAGGGGTTGGCGGGGTCGTAGTCGCTGTTGACATCAACATCGTCGATGGTGTAACCGCCGAGGGTCAGGTAGCTGTCGACCAGGCTCTGGGTGGGGAGCCAGGAGGTATAGGTGGAACGGAGGCTTGGCGGCTTCATCTGGTTGATTTCACCCCAGGTCTTGATACCCTGCACGTAACCCATGTCGAGGATTACCTCGCAGTTGTATTCATTCTCCTCGGCGAAGAGGCCGGCGTAGGAGGGGAAGAGTTCATAGTGGCCGAATTCGCCGTCCATGATGCGCTTGCACCAGGAGGCTACAGTCTGCCAGTCGTTCTCCATCAGGGCCATGCGGGCGCGGAGCACGGCGGCGGCAGCCTGGGTCAGACGGCCGTTCTCGTCAGCGGGGAGTGCCTCACGCTTGGGAAGGTCGGGGAGAGCCTCCTCGAGGTCCTTGGCGATGGTGGAGATAACCTCGGCGTGGGGAGTGCGGCTCAGGTGGCTGGCGTATTCCAGCGAGGGGTTCTCCATGAAGAAGGGAACGTCGCCGTAGAGGCTGGCCAGACGGAAGTAGAGCATGTCGCGGATGACGCGGGCCTCGGCGATCAGACGGTTGACAACAGCGGGATCAACGCCATCGACATTGTCGACGTTCTCGAGGAAGGTGTGACATGAGCGGATGCCGCCGTAGATGTCATTCCAACCGAAGATGTTCTGGTTGGAGGTAGCGATGCCGCGGCGGATGTAGTGCTGGTCGGTGATGCCGTAACCGTTGTAGAGGTTATCGGTGAGCTCTTCGTCGTTCCACATCCTGGAGGCGCTGTACATCTGGGTGTAGCAGGTCTTCACGAGTTTATCGACGTTCTTCTTGGTCCAGAAGTTGGCGTTGGTATATTTGTTCGTAGGCGGCTGCTCAAGGTCGTTGCAACCTGTCAGCATTGCTGTGGAGGCGATGATTGCGCCTGCCGCCATTATTTTGAGAAGTTTCATGATTCTGATACGATTTAGAAGGTTATATCTAAGCCGAAACCGTAGTAACGGAGCGAGGGATACGAACGGTAGTAACGTCCGGCACCGGTGTCACCTTCGCCACCGGTTGCGGATACGTTCGATACTTCAGGATCGATCCAGGACTTGGCGCAGATGGTCCAGAGGTTTTCGCCGGTGACATAGAAGCGGCACTTCTGCATGCCCAGACGGCGGATCAGCTTGTTGGGGAGGGAGTAACCGACGGTGAGGTTCTTCAGACGGGCGTAGGCACCGTTGTGGACGTTCAGGTCGGAACCGCGGAAGTTGTTGGTGTAGGAGCTGGAGCCGGGAGCCGACAGACGGGGATATTCGGCGTCGGTGTTGGTGGGGGTCCAGAAGTCAAGCTGATGCTTGAAGATAACCTGCGAGTAGTTGGCGTGGAAGGGTTCGAGCATTTCGCCGCGCACATACTGTGAGCGCTTGCCCACACCCTGCCAGAACATCGAGAAGTCGAAGCCGCGCCAGGTCAGGCCGTAGGTGAAACCGAAGGTGTAGCGGGGGAAGGGGTTACCGACTACCACACGGTCGTTGTCGTCGATGACACCGTCGCCGTTCTGGTCGACATACTTGACGTCGCCGGGCTGAACGGATACGCCGGGAATGGTGGCGGAGGTTTCGATTTCTTCATAGCTCTGGAAGAGACCGGCGGTCTCGAGAGCGTAGTAGTTCATCAGGGGGAGACCTTCGCGCTGGAGGCCGGAGATACCGTCCATACCCCAGATGTTCTCATGACCGGGATACTTGAGGAGTTTGTTCTTGGTATCGCCGATGTTGAAGCTGAAGTTGTGGTGGAACTCGCCGGTGTTGAGGTAATACTGGATCGAGAGTTCCCAACCGCGGTTGCTCATCTCGCCGATGTTGGAGCGGGAAACGGAGGTACCGAACAGACCGGGATAGCGGGGGGTCTGAAGGATGTCGGTGGTGCGCTTGTAGAAGGCATCGAAGGTCAGCTGCAGGGCGTTGTTGAGGAAGCTGGCGTCGAGACCGATGTTGTAGGTCTTGGTCTTTTCCCAGGTCAGGTCGTCCTGACCGGTGGTGAAGCCTGCCCAGCCGGCACCCTGGTTGTTGAACACGAGGCCGTCGCTGTAGAGCTGGAAGGTGGTGAAGCGGTCGTAGTTGCCTACAGCCTGGTTACCTAACTTACCGTAGGAGAGACGGAGCTTCAGGTCGCCGACGTTCTCGCGGTAGTAGTCCATGAATT
This sequence comes from uncultured Muribaculaceae bacterium, assembly GCA_902494515.1. Taxonomy (GTDB): domain Bacteria; phylum Bacteroidota; class Bacteroidia; order Bacteroidales; family Muribaculaceae; genus UBA7173. The sequence goes on from CABUTS010000066.1 coordinate 12,965, forward strand.
CTTCCTCAGAGGCGCGCCAGCCCAGAGATATCGAGGGGAAGAAACCCCAGCGGTGATCCTTGTGGAACTTGCTGGAACCGTCGTAACGGAAGGTGAACTCGGCCAGATAGCGGTCGGCGTAGTTGTAACCTACACGGCCGATGAGGGAGTTGATGGAGGTGCGGCCGTTGTTCTGCAGGAAGGTGCTGCCGCCGAAGGCGTCGTTCTCGGTGGTAGTGCCCTCGGTCGGGGTACCAAGGTCGGGATCGACGTAACCTTCTGAAACTTCGTTATACTGCTCGGTGTAGGATTCGTTGGTGAAACCGAACATGGCGGTCACGGTGTGTACATCCTTGAATGTGCGGTTGAAGTCGAGCAGGATCTGGCTGTTGAGGCGATAGGAGTCGGCGTTCCAGTTGCTTGCGCCGTAATCCTTGAGTGATGCCTCCTGAAGTTCGCCGGTGACGCTGTAGAACTCGTAGGGGACACTGCGGGTCGAGCGGGTCTGGGTGTTGACGTTGGCGCCGAACACACCGCGGAGTTTCAGGCCGTCGATGATCTTGAATTCAGCGTTCAGGGTACCGGACCAGTCGTTGTTGCGGTACTTGTTGTAGCCGTCGGTGTTGAGCTCGGCCAGAGCGTGCTGGTCGGCAACGGTGCTGTTGGCTACATAACGGCCCTCGGAGTCAACGAGGTTGTTATAGTAGTAAGGAGGGGTACGGCGGGTGTTGGCGTAAACGTTGAAGAGGTTTGCGGTCGACATCTTGGAGTTGTTGCGGGTGAACTGCATGATAGCTCCGAGGTGTAAGCGGCCGATGTCAGTACCGACGTTCATACGCATATTGTAGCGCTGAACGCCCTCGTTGTTCTTGCCGACGAGGTTGGAGGCCTGATTGTAGTAACCTACGGAGAACATGTAGGTGGTGTTCTTCGAACCGCCCTGCACCATAACATTGTATTTCTGCTGGAGAGCGGTTTCGGAGATTTCGTCGGAACCCCAGCGCTCCTGATGGCGGTGGTTGTAGAGGTCCACGATGTCTTCGGGGGTGAAGGCGGGAGCCTGACCGGAGTTAACCAGGGCCATGTTGTAGAGGGTGGCGTTCTGGTAACCCTTTACCACGTCGAAGGGGTAGTAAGGATCTTCCCAGCCGACGTTGGCGCTGAACGTAACAGTGGCGGGAGTTTCCTTCTTACCGGCCTTGGTGGTGACCAGGATTACACCGGCTGCGGAACGGGAACCGTAGATGGCGGCGGCGCCGGCATCCTTCAGCACGGAGATGTTCTCCACATCGTTGGGGTTCAGGCGGTTGAAAGCGCCGTCGTCGGCAACCACGCCGTCGATTACGAACAGAGGCGAGGAGCTGGTGGTCGATGTCACACCACGGATGTTGAAGGTTGTGCTCTGGTTGTTGGGGTCGTAGGAGTTCGACTGGATGATGACGTTAGGAGCGGCGCCCTGCATGGCCTGGGTCATGTTGAGCACGGGGCGCTCGGCAACCTTTTCACCTGCCACTTTGTCGACGGCGCCGACAGCGGCGCGGCGGGTGGTGGTACCGTAACCGATTACAATTACGTCGTCAAGCATTTCGGATTTGCTTTCCAGAGTGATGTGACTCAGGTTAGCGGAAGCGGAGAGTTCGGCAGGAGAGTAGCCCACATAAGTGATGACAAGTGTTGCGGTGGGCTCGCATTTCAGGGTGAAGTTACCGTCGATGTCGGTAGAGGTAGCGGTTGAGGTGCCTTTAACTGCGACCGTGGCGCCAATCAGAGGCTCGCCGGTCTCATCGAAGACTGTACCTTTTACCGTCTCGGCAGCCGGAAGGCTGACCGGAGCTGATTCTGGTTCGGCGAAAGCCTGCTGGGGCGAGCCTGCTACGGCAACCGCTGCCAGGAATCCACCAAATGCGAACCATAGTCCTTTTGGTCTCGATTTCTTCATTCGATTAGATTTTAAGTGATAATTTATTTGTTGGTTTGTTTGGGTGCAAATGTTTCCGGGAGCAAAATTCCGATATAATTTATAAAAAAGTGTCCCGATTTATGACATTTTAGTGTTCAGTTTGGCTGTATACGTCTGAAGAGCCAATTATTGCCAGATTCGATAGTATTTCCGTCCGCAAATATAAGTCTTTTATTGTTAAAAACAGTTAGTTCGACCATTAAATTTGGGGCCAAAAGTCAAAATGTGCAAATTTAGGCATCATTTTTCACAACATTTTGGCCCGGTTTATACACTACACCATATTATAAAAGACAGTGCAGGGCTTTAAAAAATCGGTGCAGATCTTTAAACGGGAGTGTGCAGGGCAGAAAAAAATTATGAACTCCGGGACACATCGGACTTTCGTGACCCGTTGAAATGTCAATACATCCCGGAGTTCATAATCAGGAATTAAGTAGTCAGGGTTTACCTGGAAGAATAAGAAGTAAAAGAAGTATAAGTAGTCAGGGTTTGCCTGTGAGTTGGATTATTTGGCGGCGACTTCCTCGGTGACAACAACCATAGGTTTGCCGGAGGCGAGGTCGGCGTGCTTCACGAAGTAGCCTTCGAGGGGCTGGCCACCTACGGTAACCTCTTTGATCTTGGTGCCGTTGCCGGTCTTGGAGATGGTGGCTTCGGTGCCGTTGAGGTCGATGGTGACCTTGTCGAACAGGGGAACCGACACGATGTATTCGTCATCGGCGGGGGAGTAGGTGTAGATACCCA
>CABUTS010000067.1 GCA_902494515.1 uncultured Muribaculaceae bacterium
CCCCGGCTCCCCTCCCGGCCCCAGCCTCGGCTGCTCCGGCTTCCGCCCCGGCTCCTTCAGTTTCCACCCCGGCTTCCCCGGTTTCCACCCCGGCTTCCCCGGTTTCCATCCCGGTTTCCCGGGCGCGTACTGTGGTCAAAGCCTGCGGCTTTGACTCTTATCCCCCCACCCTCCCCTCCTTCGATGCCGAAATCGACTACGACAACATCCTCGATGACTACTCCACCTCGCAGTCCCGGATGCTGACCGTCGATTCCAGCCTCGACGAAATGGGCTACTTCAACCCCAAAAACGAGCGCCACATCGGAAACTTCCTCCACGACGCCCTGGCCGGCACCCACCGCCTCGAAGATTTCCCCGAGGCGCTCCGCCGCGCCGCCCACGCCCGCAACGTCCCCGCAGCCTTCTGGCAGCAATACGAAAAGCCGATCGCCGACGCCATCGCCGATCCGGCCATAAAGCCCTGGTTCACGGACTTCACACGTGTGTTCCGTGAACGCTCCCTGACTGATGGAATGAGCGACGTCATCCGGCGTCCGGACCGCGTGGTCTGGATGCCCGACGGCTCCGTGGTGGTCATAGACTACAAATTCGGCAAAGAGGAAGCCAAATACAAAGTCCAGGTCAAATATTATATGTCGCTCCTGGCTTCATACGGCATCGCAAACCTCCGCGGCTACCTCTTCTTCCCCCTCAATCCCCCGGATTCCAGGCTGATTCCGGTCTTATGACAACCCGCGGGGGGTATTCTGCAATACTTTACAGCAACTTCCCGCGAAGCTCTGCCACAACCTCATCCGACGTGTTCTGCAGAGCATTGCAGGGGACGATGGTGGCGTAGTTGCGGGGAAGCCAGTAGAGGTCGGTGTCGGGATTCCCCTCCTCCTCGTTGATCTGGCGACCTGTGAGCATGAAGAAAGGCTTGCCGAAGGGGTCGGTGTAGGCCTGATACTCCTCGGTCCAGCGGCTGCGCGCGGCGCGAACCACCTTCGCCCCCTCGATTTTAACATTCTTCGGGAAATTCACATTCAGGCATACACCCTCGGGAAGTCCCTGCTCCAACACCTTGGCTGTCAGCTCCATGATATACCGGCGGCACTCCGAGAAATCAGCTTTCATCGAATGGTCAAGCAGCGAATAGCCGATGGAGGGGATTCCGTCCATGCACCCTTCGAACACGGCCCCCATTGTCCCGGAGTAAATCACGGCATTTCCGGCGTTCGAGCCGTGGTTGATGCCAGCCAGCACCAGGTCCGGACGGCGCGGCAGGATGGTGTGCATGGCGAGTTTCACACAGTCCACCGGCGTACCGGTCACGGAGAACACCCGTGCCCCCTCATACTCCGGATACTCCTTGATACGCACCGGCATATTGATGGTTAGCGACGAAGACTGCCCGCTCTTCTGCTCGGCCGGAGCAACAGCCCAGACCTCGCCAAGTTCCTTCACACAGTCAATCAGGTAATGCAGACCCGGCGCATTCACCGAGTCGTCGTTGCTTATAAGTATCAGTTTCTTTTCCATAATCTGTTGTTTCAGTTTTTTCCCATAATCTGTTGTTTCAGATGCAAAGTTACCACTTTTTCCTGTAAAAGCCGAATTTGCAGCCATTTGTTCTCCCCGGCGCCCCGGAGTTATTAACAATAGAGGCGAGTTATCAACATCCGCGGTGTTTTCGGCGGTTTTAAACATTTGCTGTTCAGTTTTTTGTTGTTACTTTGCAACGTCAACGCCGGGGAGGCCCGGCGCCGCTGCCGGTTTCCAAGCCTCCGGGCTGCTGACCCCCGTGCAGCTGTAACTTATTTTGAAATTCACTTATCTCTCTATGGGTAAGATTATTGCAATAGCCAACCAGAAGGGTGGGGTCGGCAAGACCACCACCACCATCAATCTCGCAGCCTCTCTCGCCAAAGAGGGTAAAAAGGTACTCATCATCGACGCCGACCCGCAGGCCAACGCCACCTCAGGCTACGGCATCGACCCGCGCACCATGGAGTCGTCGATCTACGAATGTCTGGTCGACGAATACCCCCTGAACGGCTCGCAGGTACCCACCTGCGTCGAGGGGCTCGACCTCGTCGGCAGCCGCATCGACCTTGCCGGCGCCGAACTCGAGCTTATCAACAAGCCGGGCCGCGAGCGGGTGCTCAGTCGCGCCCTCGAGTCGGTGCGCGACCTCTATGACTTCATCCTCATCGACTGCTCCCCGTCGCTGGGCCTCATCACCGTGAACGCCTTGACGGCCGCAAACTCGGTGATCATCCCCGTGCAGGCCGAGTACTTCGCCCTCGAAGGTATCTCGAAGCTGCTCAACACCGTGCGCATCATCAAATCCAAGCTCAACCCCGCGCTCGAAATCGAAGGGTTCCTGCTGACAATGTACGATGCGCGTCTGCGCCTGGCAAACCAGATTTACGAGGAGCTGAAGAGCCATTTCGGCGACATGGTGTTCAACTCCGTGATTCCCCGCAACATCCGCCTGAGCGAAGCCCCCTCGCACGGCCTTCCCGCCATCATGTACGACCCCGAGAGCCGCGGCGCCACCGCCCACGTGCTCCTCGCCCGCGAAGTCATCGCCAAAAACAACAAATAACACCCCCCTCTCGCTACGAACAAAGCCCCTCTCGCTACGAACAAAGCCCCTCTCGCTACGAACAAAGCCCCTCTCGCTGCTTTTTTGTTACGGTTCCGCCGGCTTGCCGGCGCTTCCCTCTTTAACTTAAACCTCCTTAAATAATTAACAATGGCAATCCACCGTAACGCGCTCGGCCGCGGTCTCGACTCCCTGATTTCCATGGACGACACTCCCGCCCGCGGTTCCTCGGCCATCAACGACATCCCTCTCGACAAAATCACCCCCAACCCCGAGCAGCCCCGCTCAACCTTCGACGAGGGCGCCCTCGAGGAGCTGGCCGCCTCAATCCGCGAACTCGGCATCATCCAGCCGCTGTCGCTGCGCAAGACCGGCCCGGATTCCTACCAGATCATCGCCGGCGAACGCCGTTTCCGGGCCGCCCGTCTGGCCGGACTCCCCTCCGTGCCGGCATACATCCGCACCGCCAACGACTCGGAGCTCACCGAAATGGCCCTGATCGAGAACATCCAGCGCGAGGACCTCAACGCCATCGAAATTGCCCTGACCTTCAAGAAACTGATCGACCAGTACAACCTCACCCAGGAGCGCCTTTCGGAACGGATCGGCAAGAAACGCGCCACAATCGCCAACTTCCTGCGTCTGCTGAAGCTCCCCTCCGAGGTGCAGCTCGGCCTGCGCGACAAGCGCGTCGACATGGGTCACGCCCGCGCCCTGCTCGGCATCGACGACCCGCGCGTACAGCTCAAAATCTACCAGCAAATCCTGAAAGAGGGACTCTCCGTGCGCAAAGTCGAAGAACTCGCCAAGGCCTGGCAACAGCAGCGCGCCGCCAACCCCGAAGCCCCCGCCAAGGAGACCGAAGCCAACCCCTACGCCTCCTCGCACGACTTCGACCTGCTCCGCAACCACCTCTCAGCCGCCTTCCACACCCCCGTCTCCTTCTCCTGTGACCGTCAGGGCAAAGGCAAAATCACCTTCCAGTTCTCCAACTCCGAAGACCTCACCCGCCTCATCACCCTCTTCGACACCCTCCACTAACCCACCCGATGTTAAGCCGCAGCTTGCTGCGGCAACTGAGGTCAAAGCCTGCGGCTTTGACCTCCCCCGCTTTTCCCAAAAATCAATGGCCAACCCCAAAAAATTCAATGGCCAACCGAAAAAAAGCGCGGCCTAACCGAAAAAAAGCCGGGAAAAATAGGGCTCATTTGAAGAAAGTTTTGTAATTTTGTGAAAAATTGGATAACAAGTTACTATTCTTTTCATAATAAGTAACGCTTCTATTTGAGAGATGGCCGCTGATTTACAGCAAACTATCGAGCGTCTGAAAGCTAAAATGCTGGTCGTCAGCGACCGGTTTTCGCTCGTATGCAGACAGCGCGACGAAGCACTGGACCGCGTGGCCGACCTCGAGAAGCAGAACGCCGGGCTCCGCGCCGATGTTGAGCGTCTGACCAAGGAGGTCGAATTCCTCCGAATCGCAACAACCATCGCCCCGGAGCGCAAAGACGTAGAAAAGACCCGCCACTTGTTGGCCGATTTGCTGCGTGATATCGACAAATGCATTGCCGATTTCAAAGAATGAACGACGAGAAACTAAATATAACAATACGCATCGCGGGGCAAAGTCCTGTGGCGTTGAAGATTAACCGCGCCGACGAAGAGCGCGTCCGAAACGCCGAATATCAGGTCAACCGCCTCTGGGGACAATGGCTCAAGCGCTTCCCCGAGAAAAACTCCATGGAGGTCCTCGCGATGGTAGCATATCAGTTTGCCGAACTTTACTTCGCGGCGCTGGCGTCCTCAGAGGAGGCCTCCGGCCTGCTTGAAAACTTCGAAAAAGACCTCGACGGAATGCTCCACAACATGGAGCCGGCTGCCCCTGCTGCAAAGTAACCCCAGCCGTTGCATCTGACGATATTACGCGCATAACTTTGTCCGCCCCCTTCTCAGGGCCGGAGACAAAGGTATGCGTTATTTCATTTTTCCCCGACACCCCGCCTCATAAGCGGCTAATCTATAGCCACATAACTTTAAATCATATATTATACAACTAAAAATGGATTCTACCACCATAATAGTCTACATCCTGATAACAATCGTCTCTATAGCCATCGGAGTGCTGTGCACGATTCTCGTGCAGAACAAGATTGCCCGCTCACGTGCCCGCTCGATCATCGAGGAAGCCAACCGCGAGGGGGACGTAATCCGCCAGAAAGAGCTCCTCAAGAGCCAGCAGGAGGGGATGAAAATCAAGGATGACGCCGAAAAGCAGGCCAACCAGCGCCTGCAGAAGGTGCAGGCTGTCGAGGCTAAGATGAAAAAGCGCGAAATGGAGCTCAACCAGGTGCAGCAGGACAACCAGCGCACCAAGAGCGACCTCGAAACACGCCGTCAGAAGCTCGACGCCGAAGAGAATGTGATCGCCGCCCGCAAGGAGGAGCTCGACAAGCTCAAACGCAACGCCCAGAACACCCTCGAGCACATCTCCGGTCTCTCCGCCGAGGAAGCCAAGGAGAAACTCGTGGAGTCGATGAAGGACGAAGCCAAGACCGCCGCCGCTTCCTACATCAACGACATCATGGACGAAGCCAAGATGACCGCTAACAAGGAGGCCAAACGAATTGTGATTCAGACAATTCAGCGCGTCGCCACCGAAGCTGCCATCGAAAACTCCGTGACCGTATTCCACATCGACTCCGACGAAATCAAGGGGCGCATCATCGGCCGCGAAGGACGCAACATCCGTGCTCTCGAAGCTGCCACCGGCATTGAAATCATCGTCGACGATACCCCCGAGGCCATCGTCCTCTCGGGCTTCGACCCCGTGCGCCGCGAAATCGCCCGCCTGGCCCTCCACCAGCTCGTGGCCGACGGACGTATCCACCCCGCCCGCATCGAGGAAGTGGTCAACAAGGTCCGCAAGCAGATCGAGGAGGAAATCATCGAAACCGGCAAACGCACCGCCATCGACCTCGGCATCCACGGCCTGCATCCCGACCTGATCCGCATGATCGGCAAGATGAAATATCGCTCGAGCTACGGTCAGAACCTGCTGCAGCATGCCCGCGAAACCGCCAACCTCTGCGCCATCATGGCCTCGGAACTCGGTCTGAACCCCAAGAAGGCCCGTCGCGCCGGCCTGCTCCACGACATAGGCAAGGTGCCCGACGAAGAGCCCGAACTGCCCCACGCAATCCTCGGCATGAAGCTCGCCGAAAAGTATAAGGAGAAACCCGACATATGCAACGCCATCGGCGCCCACCACGACGAAATCGAGCAGACAACCCTGCTTGCCCCCATCGTGCAGGTCTGCGACGCCATCTCCGGCGCCCGTCCCGGTGCCCGCCGCGAAATCGTCGAGGCATACATCAAGCGTCTCAACGACCTCGAGCAGCTCGCCCTGAGCTACCCCGGCGTGCTCAAGACCTACGCCATTCAGGCCGGCCGCGAGCTCCGCGTGATTGTCGGCGCCGACAAGATCGACGACGTGCAGACTGAAAGTCTCTCCAACGAAATCGCCAAGAAGATTCAGGATGAGATGACCTATCCCGGTCAGGTGAAGATCACCGTCATCCGCGAGACCCGCGCCGTAAGCTACGCCAAGTAATTCCTTTATCCTCAACCGGTTATCCGGCCCGCAATCCCCCGCGGACTACGGGCCGCCGAACCAATTATGAACATCAGTCTTATGAAAGAAGAAAAGGATAAAGAGAAGGAAAAGGAGAAGGAGCAGCCGCTTCAGGATTGCGCCAACGGGGACTGCGACAACTGCAGCCGCCAAGGCCAGAAGAGCTGTTGCGCCGTTTCCGGCGGCTGCGAACTCCGCGGCACAATCCACAGCTACAACTACTGGGAGGATATCCCCGGCGGCTATGCCGACGACGACATGGTGGAGGTGAACTTCAAGAACACCCGCAAGGGCTACTACCTGAACTCCGCCAAGCTCCCCCTGAAGGTTGGCGACATGGTTGCCGTGGAGGCTCAGACCGGCCACGACATCGGAGTCGTGACCCTCACCGGCGCCCTCGTACGCCTGCAGATGCGCAAAGCCAACATCCGCCCCGACGCCGAGACAAAGCGCGTTTTCCGCAAGGCAAAAGCCTCGGACCTTGAACGTTACGAGCAGGCAAAGGCCCGCGAGGACGAAACAATGATCCGCGCCCGCAAGCTCGCCGCCGACCTCAAGCTCAACATGAAAATCGGCGACGTCGAATATCAGGGCGACGGCAACAAGGCTATTTTCTACTACATCGCCGACGAGCGTGTCGATTTCCGTCAGCTCATCAAGGTGCTCGCCGAAGCTTTCAAGGTGCGCATCGAGATGAAGCAGATTGGAGCGCGTCAGGAGGCAGGCCGCATCGGCGGTATCGGTCCCTGCGGCCGGCCGCTCTGCTGCGCCACCTGGATGTCGAACTTCGTCAGCGTATCCACCGGTGCCGCCCGTTACCAGGACATCTCGCTGAACCCGCAGAAGCTCGCCGGGCAATGCGCGAAACTGAAATGCTGCCTGAATTTCGAGGTCGACGCCTACGTCGAGGCCTCCAAGAAACTTCCGCCGAAGGATGCCCGCCTCGAGACCGCCGACTCCACATATTATTACTTCAAGGCCGACATCTTCAAGGGTGAAATCACCTACTCCACCGACAAGAGCATCCCCGCTAACCTTGTAACCATCAGCGCCGGACGTGCCTTCGAGGTCATCGCCCTCAACAAGGCCGGCGAGAAGCCCGAAAACCTCAAGGAGGAGGAGAAGGAGGAGAAGAAAACCTCGGAATACGCCGATATTCTCGGTCAGGATTCCCTGACCCGCTTCGACAACAAAAAGAAGAAAAAGAAGAAGCCCGGCAAACCGGCTCAGGACCAGCAGTCCAAGGAGCAGAAGCAGCCGAAGGATCAGAAGGAACAGAAGCCTGCACCCAAGGATCAGAAGCCGCAGAACCAGGGTGGACCCAAGCCTCAGAATCAGGGTCAGAAGCCTCAGAAACCCAAAGGTCCGAAACCCCAGAATCAGGGAGGTCAGAAGCCTCAGAATCAGGGTCCCAAGCCCCAGAATCAGGGCGCCCCGAAGCCTCAGAATCAGGGTCAGAAACCTCCGAAGCCTAAGGGACCGAAGCCTCAGAATCAGGGACAGAAGCCCAAAGGCCCCAAGCCTCAGAACCAGGCGCCCAAACCTCAGGGCGAAAACGCCCCTCAGGCTCCAGCTCCCAAACCTCAGGCTCCCGCTGAATAACACTTGCCCCCCTGCTGATGCGAAGTCTCTACGCCATACTCCTTTTGATGGGTCTGTTGCTCCCGCTTCTCGGGTGCGACGGACCCTCAAACGACTATGCAGAATACACCGACCTCCCCGAAGAGGGGTGGCGCTACGGCGACACCCTCCGCTTCCGTCCCGTGCACCGCGACTCCATTTGCCGCGGCCGTCTCGCCGTCGCTGTCCGCCACGACAACCATTATCCCTACGGCTCACTGTGGCTCGAAACCACCGTCGTTGACAACGGCCGCCCCCGTAAAGACACCCTGGAACTGCAGCTCGCCGACCGCTTCGGCTCCTGGAGAGGGCGCGGCATCGGGGTTTCCTTCCAGTTTGCCGACACCGTGGACCGTCCCTTCCTCCACGCCTCCGGAACCCCGGTGAAAGTCCGCCACATCATGCGCTCCGACACTCTCGCGGGCATCTCTCAGCTCATCATCTTCTTCCTCCCGGAGTAACCCGCGAATGAAATTACGCCATAACCTTAAACCGCCAAAATATCATGCTCAGGAAATTTTGCCTCCTCTTTTTGCTGTCAATCCTTTTGGCGCCCGGCGCCGGCGCGAAGTCGCTTCACGAACTGCAGCAGGAATTCGTTGACCTGAAATTCGGCCTGTTCGTGCACTTCGGCATGGGCACATTCCAAGGGGAGGACTGGGCGGACCCGGAGGTTCCCGTCACAGCCTTCAACCCCACGAAGCTCGACTGCCACCAGTGGGTCGACGCCGCCCGCTCGGCCAACATGAAGTTCGGCTGTATGTCGGTGAAGCATCATTGCGGTTTCTGCATGTGGGACACCCAGACCACCGACTACAACGCCGTGAAAAGCCCGGCAGGTCGCGATGTGGTGAAGGAATTCACCGACGCCCTCCGCGAGAAGGATATGAAGGTGATGTTCCACTTCTCGATTCTCGACATGCACGAGAAGATTCTTCCCCACAATATCAAACCCTACCAAACAGACTTCATCAAGGCGCAGCTGCGCGAGCTGCTCACCAACTACGGTCCGGTCACGGCACTGATGATCGACGGCTGGGACGCCCCCTGGGCGCGTCTGTCTTACGATGACATCTCCTTTGAGGAAATCTATAATTTCTGCAAGAGCATCCAGCCCGACTGCTTAGTTATGGATCTCAACGGCGCGAAGTATCCCGCCGAAGCGCTCTTCTATTCCGACCTGAAGACCTACGAGCAGGGAGCCGGGCAGAAAATCGAGAAGGAGCGCAGCTTCCTCCCCTCGATGGCCTGCTACCCCATCCAGCGCACATGGTTCTGGAAAGAGGATATGCCCGGAAGCGACACCAAATCCCCGGCGGCGATGGTCAATGACAATATCCGCCCGATGAACGATGCCTGCTGCACGTTCATTCTCAACGTGGCGCCGAACCGCGAGGGGCTTTTCGACCCGAACGCCGTTGCCGCCCTCCGGGAAATCGGCCGTCTATGGCACGACGACGGCAAGAAGCACCTTGTCGCCGAAACCGAGGCCCCGATCATCAGCACCAACCTCGCCAAGCACAAATATACCTTCGGCTCATGGAGCTGGGACTGTCTGCTGCACGATTTCGCCACCGATGATGATTTCTCCTCGGCCTGGATTTCGCACACCACGGTGAAGGAGCCGTGGCTGCAGGTCGAGCTCGGCACCACCCACCCCGTCAATGCCGTGGTGCTCACCGACCGCGAGGACAACGTCATTTCAAGCTACCGCATCGAATGTCGCCACAACGGCGAGTGGACCACTGTCTATGATGGCTCCGCCACCACCGCCAAGCGCGTGAAAATCAACCGCTTTGACCCCGTTTATGCCGACGCGGTGAGGTTCACCGTCACCTCCGCCAACGGTCCCGTGGAAATCCACGAGTTCGGCGTCTACAGCGAGCTCCGCTGACAGCGGAAACCGCAGGTTTCCGCAACAGTGGTGAAAGCCCGCGGCTTTCACTCCCCATCGGTTTGGCTGCCCGCGAACTTTCCCTGCCGTTCCGCCGTTTTTATGTAGATTAAATTCAATGAACCATGACCGACCTGATTCTTCTTCCAGATAAAGAATTCAAACTGCGGATTGAAAAAATCCGCGCCGCGGCCCTGGAGCAATTGCCCGAGGGTGTAAACATCGATTCCGCAGCGCTGCTGCTCGGCGAAAACGCCTCGCTGTTCTGGCTGACAGGCCGGGTCTACGCCGGCTGGTGCTATCTCCCCCTGGACCACACCCGGAAGCCGCTGTTCCTGGTCCGCCGCCCCGTGGGGCTCGGCGGTGAGCGCGTCGTGGAGATTCATAAACCCGAAGATATTCCCGCCCGACTGCAGGAAAACGGCCTCGAAGTCGCCGCACACCTCGGGCTGGAACTGTCGCTGCTCCCCTACGCCTTCGTCGAACGCGTCCGCAAGGCGCTCGGCAACCCCGGAATCTTCAACGCCTCGAAAGCCATGAGCGTGGCCCGCTCGGTGAAAACACCTTACGAAATCGACCTCATCGCCCGCTCCGGCGTCCGTCAGGCCTACGTTTACCATAAGATTCCGGAGCTCTTCAACGACGGAATGACCGACCTCGAACTCGACATCGCCATCGAAAATCTTTCGCGACTCGAAGGCTGCCTCGGGCAGTTCCGCATCTCCGGCGCCGACATGGAGCTGTTCATGGGAAGCATCCTCGCCGGCGACAACGCCGACGAACCATCGCCCTACGATTTCGCCCTCGGCGGCGCCGGTCAGGATCCCTCGATGCCCGTCGGTTCCTGCGGCGCCATAATCCGTCCGCACACCACCGTGATGGTCGACGTCAACGGCAACTACACCGGCTACATGACCGACATGACCCGCGTGTTCTCCTTCGGCGAAATCTCCGACGAAGCCCTCCGCGCCCATCAGTGCTCCCTCGACATCCACCACGAATTCTGCCGCCGCGCCATCCCCGGCGCCAAGGCCTCCGACCTCTACGACATGGCCCTCGACATGGCCCGGAAGGCCGGCTTCGAGCGATATTTCATGGGACACCGCCAGCACGCGGGCTTCTGCGGCCACGGTGTCGGCATCGAAATCAATGAACTTCCCGTCATAGCCCCGCGCAGCCGCGACATCCTCGCCGCCGGCAACGTCATAGCCCTCGAACCGAAGTTCGTGATTCCCGGCACCGGAGCTGTCGGCATCGAAAGCACCTACCATATCACCCCCGAAGGCGCCGTCTGCCTCACCGACTTCCCCGAAGAAATCCAGCCTCTCGCCTGACCGCAATTTCCGTTTGTTAAATTTTGCGGTTGCGGTGAGCAAAACAGCTCCACGGCTTGTTAGCATATCAGAACTTTATTCGATTTTTTCTGAATCAAGACAACAGTTTTTTCCTGAATAAAAACAACACTGATATGACTTACTCCGAACTTATCGACCGCCCGGGCGTGATTCTGGTGGAATTCTTCGCCACATGGTGCCCTCATTGCAGACACATGGCTCCAATCGTTGAGCAGATCCGCGAGCTCCTCGACGGTAAGGCCGCTGTGGTTCAGCTCGATATCGACAAAAATCAGGAGGCTGCCGAAGATGCCGGCGCCGAGTCTACACCTACGTTCATCATCTACCGCGACGGCCACGAAATGTGGCGCCAGTCCGGCGAAATGGACGGCGAAATGCTCTTCAACAAGCTCCAGTCATATCTCTGACAAACACTTCCCCGGCAACCGCCTTCCGGCAACTGCCATATCCCTGCCAACCACTGAATTTCAGATGACCGACCGCAATATCTTCACCGATTTCCTGCGTGTGCTCGGAGTGCCGTTCACCCCGGAATATGCCGATGCGCAGTTCCGCGCCATGCCGTTCCGCTCGCTGTTCGGCATGAAGCACCTGCTGCAGAGCTACGGCGTTGACAGTCAGGGATTCAACATCGCCGACAAGTCGCAGCTCGCCTCCGTGCCCGTGCCGTTCATAGCCCGGATGCCTCAGGGGCTGCTGATAGTGACCGGAGTCAACGACAAGGAGGTGGAATATCTGACTCAAGGGAAGGCCGAGCGGATTCCGGCTGAGCAATTCAGGAAGGACTGGACCGGCGACATTTTCTGCGCCTACCCCACCCCGGACTCGCGCGAACCGGACCTCGGCGCCCACCGCCTGACGCACCTCATGGCGCGGTTCCGCGACATCTCGCTGCCGATTGCCGCAGGGCTGATTTTCCTGTATCTGTTTCTGACCGACGGTATGTATGTCGACTTCTTCTTCGTCATGCTGATACTGCTGAATATCGCCGGAATCGCCCTGACAGTGATGCTGGTGCAGAAGTCGCTTAACATCCACTCCGACGCCGCCGACCGCGTCTGCGGAATCATTCAGGCGGGGGGCTGCGACCACGTTCTCTCCACCAAAGCCTCCAAAGCCTTCGGCATCTTCGGCTGGAGCGAAATCGGTCTTACTTACTTCTCTGTCAGTCTGTTGTGCCTGATGATATTCCCGCAGTACACCCCGTATCTGGCCGCGTGCAACGTGGTCTGCCTCCCCTACAGCTTCTGGAGTGTATGGTATCAGAAATTCCGCGCGAAGCACTGGTGCACACTCTGCCTAAGCGTCCAGGCTACGCTCTGGCTGCTCTTCGCCTGCTACCTCGGCGGCGGATTCTACGCCGGAATCTTCCCCCTGCGGCTCCCCTTCTTCATCCTCGGCCTCACCTACTTCACCGTCCTCATGGGCCTCAACAAGCTCATGCCGCTGCTCAAACGCCCGGAATAACACTAAAATCTATGGCTCCCAAGAACATCCCACGGCTCAACATTTCGTCGGCAACACCGCTCACCGCGATGCAGCTCAACGACATACGCTTCTCCGACCGCCATACCATCCTCACCCCCGACATGCTGAAACCCCAGCAACCTGCCGCCGCTCAGAACTTCACCACCGGCATCCCGAAGAATCCCGAAGCCACGGTGAACATCGCCGAGTCGCCCCGCTGAACCGTCGCATAGCTGCCCGCCGAAACCGTGCGGTCAACCTCTCCCCCACCTTCCAGCCTGTAAACCATATGATAAACCGAAGTGGTCTCATCAGTCAGATACGTACGGCGCCCCGAACGGCGCCGTTTCTTCTGCTTCTTAATATATTTATCGGCGACGACACCCGACACCTCATGCTCGCTTTCCTCCCTGTCAGCCAGATAGTTGACGCCGAAGCAGATAAACCCGAGCACCCCGACGGCAACCACGGTGTTCAGGAAATAATTCCACAAAAACCCGCTTCGGCCGCTGTATTTCGCCCAGAAATGCCATAGCGTCGTACCCGAAACCAGAGCCAGCGCAATGACAACAGCCCAAGCCATCCATATCTGCCCCAAAACCGCGCTTGCGAAAACGGCATCCGCAATAATCAGTACCGCCCCCGCAATCGCCACTCCATTAACGATATAACGTTTTGTCTTTGCAGTCATATTTGTTCTTTTAACAATATTCAATAAATGGTTGCAATAATTCAGCCTTTTGCAAGGACTTTTTCCTCGAGGTTCTGGAGGAAACCGAGTGCTGCGAGGCCGCCGGCATAGCCTCCCGGCGTGAAATTAGCAGTGACTACCCGGTGGCAGGGGAGGAAGAGGCTCAGGAGGTTGGCGGAGTTGGCGGAGCCGACGGCGCGGGCGGCGAGCGGGTGGCCGAGCGGAGCGGAGGGCGGGCAAGTCATTGAGGCGGCTTGGGCGCCGTAGGTTATGGTGGTGCCGTAGGGGATTGTCAGGAGAGCGCCCCAGGCCTGGAGCTGGAAGGGGGTGCCGACCGGCAGGAGGGGGATGGAGAATTCGCGGCGTTGTCCGGCGAAGTATTCGTCGAGCTGGGCGACGGCTTTGTCGAGCACAGGGTTCTCCCCTTGGCGCATCTCTGCTCCCAGCAGGCGTTTGAGGCGCCGGCGCACCGCAGGGCGCCGGCTGCCGGGGATTTCCCAGTCGCAGAGACAGAGCCGGTCGCCCAGGGCTCCGAGCATCAGGTCGCCGCAGGGGCTGTGATATATACGGGTCTGGATTTCCGTTAACCCCGAGGGGTTAAAATTGTTCGATTTCATAAAGGATTTGATTTGTCACAAAATTACAAATTATATTCCAAGTAACAAAACGGGGCGGACATTTGGGGGACAATCGCAGATTTATGGTCAGCGAAAAGAACTTTACGGCTGCCTCTGCTGGAAAATTGTGAAAAATTATTTAACTTTGCCCTCCGGAATGGTCCGGAATCGCCGGACTCCACCTTCACTTTGCCTACAAATTAAACACGCTATGAAAATATTTTCGAAAGTAATTCTTGCATTTGCTGCCGCACTGCTTTCCTTCGGGACCGCAAGCGCTCAGTTCAACCTCGGCAAAGCCCTCGGCGGTGCCAAAAAGGCCGTGCAGGCTTTCACCCTCTCCGACGAAGATATGGCTGCCTACGTCAAGGAATCCGTGGAATGGATGGACAAAAACAATCCCGTGGCTGCCGACGATGACCCCTACACACAGCGTCTGAACCGTCTGACCGCAGGCATCACCGACGCCGACGGTATCCCCCTGAACTTCAAGGTTTACAAAGTCGTTGACGTCAACGCCTTCGCCTGCCCCGACGGCAGCGTGCGCGTCTTCTCCTCGCTGATGGATATCATGGACGACGACGAACTCCTCGGCATCATCGGCCACGAAATCGGTCACGTAATCAAGCGCCACTCCCGCAAAGCGTTCCAGAACGAGCTCCTCGGCGGAGCCCTCAAAGACGCCATCGCCTCGACCGGCGGCAAGGCCGCTGCCCTGACCGAATCGCAGCTCGGCACCCTCAGCGGTGCCCTCGTGAATGCCAAATACTCCCAGAAGCAGGAAAAAGAGGCCGACAACTGCGGCTACGACTTTCTTGTTTCCAAAGGTAAGAACCCCTGGGGCATGGTTATGGCCTTCGAGAAATTCCAGAACATGGAAGGTGGCAGCGACGTCAAGCAGAGCTACATCACCAAGATGTTCTCCTCGCACCCCGACACCAAATCCCGCATTGAAGCCATGACCAAGCGCTGCGTCGCCGACGGCTACACCCGCCCCGCCGCC
>CABUTS010000068.1 GCA_902494515.1 uncultured Muribaculaceae bacterium
GCCATTCGGAATTTTTTCCGGATGGCATTATTGATAGAATTAGCTCACCAATTCTTTTTAACTGGAATCAGACGTGTTTCAGTCTGTTTTGCATAGTGGCTAACATTGGGGATTCTTTATTATATGCGAAAGATTACTTCACGAGGTACTTTTTGCCGTTGGCAATGTAGAGACCGGGGGCGAGGGTATTGATGTCGGCGAGGGTGTAGCCCTTGGGAGCGACGATGGTGCCGATACGGGCCTGGGTGTCCCAGCCAGTCTTGACCACAGAGAGGACATTCCCCTTCTGACCGAGGGGATCTTCTGCGACGAGGATATTTTCGTTGAGATTGCCGTTGTTGGTGTAGTACTGGGTGCCGAGGGGATCAGCGGTGAAGTCAATCACCTGCGTTTCGGAGATGCTTGCGGCGTTGGAAGACATGGCTGCAGCAAGAACCGCACATGACATCAGATTACGGTAGATGTGTTTCATTGTGGTTTGAATTTATGGGAGTTTTTTAGAGTTTATGGAAGTTTTTTAGAATGTAAAGATATGAGATGCAGGGCGGAGCGGTATTCCCCACCCTGCATCAAGTAATATTTGAATTACGAAAACAATATTTACATCGGTTCGACAACGATGTTGTCGAGGTAGAGGTCGCACTCCGGAGTGCGGGAAGCCCTCAACTCGAAGGTGTTCCAGCCCTCCTTGAGGCTGACGGGTGTTGAGGTGGTCAGCCAGAGAGTCTTGTCGCCGCCGCTCTGGGTGAAGGTCGGAGCAACAACCTTCTGTCCGTTGACATAGAGGTCGAAGGCGGTGACGTCGGCGGTTTCGGCACGGTAGCGGAACTTGACATAGTAATGACCGGCTTCGTTGAAGTAGAGTTCGTCGCGGACAGCAGCGGAGGAGGAGGTGCCCATGCGGACATAACCCTGACCGGTGTAGAGGCGGATCGGTTCGGGATAGCCCTGGGTGATGCGCTGGCCAACGTTCTTGAAGTCCCAGACCTCGGCCTCGCTCTGACGGGCGCCGTTGTAGAGCATCGGCGATGCGGGGAGCTGAATCGAAGAGGGGGTGAAGTCGGTCAGGCGCCCGGTGGCCGAGCCTGAGCAGTTGAAAGTGATGTCGGCCGGACCGTTGTGGGTTACGGTGAGGGTGTACTTGCCGTCGGCCCATTCCTCATTGAAAGATACGGAAGCCTCGGCGCGGGGAGTCACAGTGACCTGCGGACGGCCCGCTGCACCGTTGATGGTAATCACCGACTTGGCCTTCTTGCCGTCGACCTGATACTTGTTGAGGTAGCAGGTAACCTTGTCGGAATACTCGCGGAACAGAGCGCAGGCAAAGGTTTCGAAGGTCAGGTCCATGCTTTCGCAGGTGTTGTACTTGAAGGGGATGTTGGCACTCTTGACGGAGTTCCAGGGGTTGTAGGTCACCCAGGTGTTCTCGTTGCGGCCGGCGAAAAGGTCGCCGGTGTATTCCTGCGGGAACACGCGGTTGAGTTCACGGAGCTTGTTTGAGTCAGTTTCGTTTGTGCCGAGGCCATAATAGTTGGCAGCGGTTTCATTCCATGCACACTGGTCGAAGCGGCAGCCGTAGTTGCCGGCGTGGCCCGAGAGCCATACGCCCATCGAACCGGCTTCGACGTCGAAGAACATGCTCGACTGGGTGTACTTCTCGCAGTAGATGAAGTTCTCCTGATACATCGCTGTAGTGGCAGCGAAGGCGGGGTTGCGCTTGATGGTGGCCACAGGGTTGATGTCGCCGCTCCACTGGTTGCCGCAGAAGCTGACCACGAGGTAGCCGCCGTATTCATGGGTGAGTTTGAGGAGCTCGTTCCAGTGAGCCACACGCTCGAGCCAGGAGGGGCTGCCGAGGGCGTCGCGGGAGTCGAAGCCCCAGAACTGCTCGCAGTAGTTGAAGCCCAGGAAGTTGGGATACTGGAAGAACTCGCGGTAGACCGCGCAGGAGGGGTCGTTGTCGAACTGGCTGTAGCTCGAAACATCGGGGAGGTGGCAGTAACCGCCCGATGAGGGCTGAACCATAGCCCAGACATTGCGCTCGGCGCAGGTGCGCAGCCAGGACTTCACGAGCTCGTAGCCGTACTCGCTGACGTTGAAACGACCGGTGTTTTCGTCGTGGCTGACTGACAGCGAGAGGTTGAAGATCACATACGGGAGAATATCCTTGGGGATAAGGTCGATGATCTTCGCAGGGTCGGCATAGTTCCAGCAGTCGATGTGGATGAGCCATGCCGGATGGCTGGCGTCGATCGGGCGGCGGAGCGACCCGGTCAGCGGAGTATCGGGATTGTCGGGATTCTTCTCAGCACCGAGAATCAGCGGCTCGGTGGCGTTGGAGAAATAGACGATGACACTCGAGGGGTCAGTGATGTCGACGCTGGCGATGGAGGAGGTCTGCACACCCTCCTTTACCGAGCCGAGGGTGCGGGTGCCGTAGTCCAGCAGGTCCATACGCCATTCGCCCGAGGGGAAATGTAGTTGCGGTTACCGCCGGCAGCCCAGGGAGCAACGTAGACGTCATCCTCGAGCACGTTCGAGAGGTTAAAACCGATGGCGTTCTCGCCGAGAGCAGCCTTGTAGGCCTTGATGACCTTGGCGTAGAAGGAACCGATGGCCTGGCGCTCGGAGATACCGATTGTCGAGGGTTTCACGGTCAGACCGCCGGCCGACAGCACGCGGACTGCGAAATTGGAGACGCGGACGGGTTTGCCGAGAGCCGAGAGCGACCGGATGGCAGCTTCAGCCTTCTTGTCGTTTTCAAGCTGAGTGGCGTAATCCTCTGAGTAAGTGGTCGAAAGCACTAAGTTGACTGCATCGACGCGGACGCCGGCAGCCTCGAGTTTCTCGATTTCAGCCTTCAGGTCGGCGATATCGTCGGCGAAATTGTCGGTGATGGCCAGTGTCTGGCTTACGAAGTAGCGGCGGGGCGAAGCTGAGGCTTCGTCGGCCTTCTTCTGAGCATCGGCAACCCAGCTTTCGCCCATGTAATCAGCGTAGTTGAAGGTGGCAATTACGTTGTCGAGCGGTTCGTCGTAGATAATCATGTCGGAGATGCCATCGGAAGCACCGAGAACTGCGGTCAGCCAGGTGTCGAAAGCACCGGAGATGAGCTCTTTCTTCTCCTCGTCGGTCTTCTCGATTACAGTGTCTTCGGTGGAGACAATGCGCTTGAAGGTGATGTTGTCGAGGTAGTAGTAACCGGCGCCGGTAGCGCTGCCGACCGTGAGGTCGAACGAAGGGAGTTCCTTCTCGGCATCGGTCAGAGCCATGTAATACTCCTCACCTTCCACGAACGAAACGTGGATGACGCCGCGGGCCCACTTGCCGACCTGGCAACCATAGGCAGCCGGACCGACGGTGTTGGTAGCCTGGCCGTCGTTGATGATGAAGCGCATGCCCTGGCCCCACTGGCCCTGATGTACGAGGCAGTCGAGCGACATCGACACATAGTCGCCGAGCTTGTGACCGTTGGGAAGGTCAACATGAATCTTCGGGAAGGACTGGTTGACGGGAGCGTCGTTGGAACCGACCTGCAGCACGTGGCCGCTCTTGCCGTCGGGGTCTTCGGCAATGACACAGATACCGCCGTTGGTAATAGGATAATTCTTGCCGATGGCATCTTTTTCGAAGTCGACAGCAACGTCTGTGCCGGGATCATCGCCGGGGACTTCCCACTTGGCTGCGATATTGTCGATGTAATAGTTACCGGAACCGGTAGCCGAACCGAGGGAGACAGTGAAGGTGTTCAGCGCCTGGTCGGCGGCTGAGAAGTTGGCCTGGTCAATCTCGAGTTTGATGAGCCCGCGGCCCCATGTGCCGCTGCCGCAGCCGAAGCTGGCAGCGCTGCCGAAGCTCAGCGTAGTGCCGTTGATAATCAGGCGGAGACCCTGGCCGTAAAGGCCGGAGGAGCCGTCGGCCTTCATGTCGAAGCTGATCAGCGCCAGATCGCCGAGTGTGCGGCCTTCAGGCATGGTGACAGTGAAAGTCGGGAACGACTGCGCGGCGGGGGCCTCTGCGGAGCCGACATGGAGGACATTGCCGCTGACGGCGTCGGGGTCATACTCCACGGTGGCGGTGGAGCCGTTGGTCATCGGGAAGGTATCGCCAATTTTGTTGTTCTCGAAGTCACAGATTACGAATTCGCCGCTTTCGGGGAGCACCGGTTCGTAGGGGATGATGATGGGGGCAATCAGCCCGTCGAGGTATTCCTGAGGCAGATTTGCCAGGGAGCAGACTGCGGGACCGAACACGCTCACTCCGGCCTCGGCGGCAGCGGTTTTCAGGGTGTTGAGCCCTGCGAAATCATAGATACCTTCGCTGAAGAGGTTCACCGGCAGGAACAGCCCGGGGGCCTCGACCTGAGTGAAGTTCGTCTTTACAATACTGAAGAGGAGTGTCTGGGAACTCAGCGTCTCGGGATTCACCGACACACCCATCGGCACACCGACTTCGGCGGTGTACTTGCCGAGCACATCGTAGTGGCTCAGCGCGGCCTCCATTTCAGCATCGAACGGGATGGCCGGTGTGTCGATTGTCACATCGTAATCCTCGTCGGTGCAGGCCGTCACAGCGAGCATCAGGGCCGCTGCGGGGATTAAATATCTCGATTTCATTGCGATTCAGATTAAGTGACTGTAAAACAGCTGTTTCCAGTCGTTAATTGGAAATTTTTACCGGTCGCCGCTCAGAGAGGTTTGACTTCGATTGAGGGATAGGAGGCCTGGATTCCGCGGGTGCGGAGCACCATAGAGTCCTCGGTCTGGAGCGACCATCCCTGACCCTGGACAGTGTAGCTGAGCGTGATCATGTCGCGGTTTTCGCCGTTGATGGCCCCCTTGGCGCCGTCGATGACGAATTCGCCGGAACCGGAGGCGGTTACACCCTCGGTGGCAGAGCTGACGGTGCACTTGTTGTTGTCGTCGAAGGTCAGCAGCAGAGTGTAGGAGTAGACATGGTCGGCATCGGTGCGGGTCGACAGGGTCACCTCGCACTCCTTGTAGGCGGCCGTGGTCAGCGAAACCTGCTCGTCGCGGATGACATCGTCGGCAGCGCGGACAATCTCGGTGGTGGTGCCTCCGACAGTCAGCTTGTCGGTGCCGCGGCGCAGATAGCTGCCGTGCCAGGGGTTCACATACCTGACGAAGTAGAGCACATAGTCCTGGGGCTGGATTGTCCAGTCAGCGGCGTGGGTGCGCTTGGGATTCTCCACAGCGGGCTTACCCTCGAGGATAGAGTCGACGTTCTCCTTGCCGGTCATCAGCACGGGGAGCACATAGTTGAAGTCGAGAGCCTCGGGGTCGGCGAAGAAAGCGTCGGTCAGATGCACGTTCACGGCGCCCTTCATCATGCCGGAGGGGATTACGATGGTGTTGCTCTCAAGCTCATAGTAGTTCGAGGGGAGCACCTTGATTTCCCGGCCGCCCACCTGCCGGATATCTTCGCAGAGCGTGGGGTCGACGGCGATGTTGATCACGCGGTTGGCGTTGTTGGAGTAAGCGCCGCCCATCACAGCCATGATCTTGAAGCAGTGGCTGTTGTCGGCTGAGAGGTCTATTTCGGTGTCGCGGCCCAGCTCGATGGTGCGCCCTACGGTCTGATTCGCGAAGTAGACCGTCTGGTAGTCGAAGTCGGGGAACTCGTTGTCGCTGTTATGGCAGCCTGTCATGGCGGTGGCCATGGCGAGGGTTGCGGCGAATATGGGAAGTTTGGATATTGTTTGCATAATTCTTTCAGTATTCCGGGTTTACCATCCTTTGTTCTGGAGAAGATTGCTGAATTTCAGCGTCTCGGTGCGGGGGATAGGACCATAGTACATATAGTCGGCGAAGCTACGCTCCTCAACGGACTCCAGGGGAGTGTAGGTGCTGTTGTTGGTGATGTCGACACCGCGGGCCGCCTCGTTGATGTCAGCTTTCCAGCGGCGGAGATCCCAGAAGCGGAACGACTCGAAGCAGAGTTCCAGACGGCGCTCGTTGCGGATGAGCTGGCGCATCTTGTCGCGGTCATTGGCACACTCGTCGAGATAGGGGTCTTCGGTCAGGCCGAGGGCGCGGTAGCGGATGGCTTTCATCACCTGATAGGCCGAATAGTTGTGGCCGCCGTTGTCGCGGGGACCGTAAGCCTCGTTGGCAGCTTCGGCGTAGTTGAGGAAGAACTCGGTATAGCGCATGCGGGGATTGTAGTGAGCCTTGCCCTGAGTCATGGAGGGGTTACAGTTCACATCCATGCGGAGGCGCTTCTTCATGTAGTAGCCGGTGCGGGTTGAGGTCTCGCGCTTGTTGAGGCCGTCGGCGGTGGTGGCGTCGGAACCGGTCTGAATCGCAACGTCGCTGACACCCTCCTTGGCTCCGTTATAGATGATGTAGAGAGCCAGACGGGGGTCGCGGTCGGCATAGGGATTGGCGGCATCATAGTGGCTGCGGCTGTCGGAGATGGGATAACCGTTGGCAGCGGGGAAGGCGTCCACGAGGTTCTGTGTCGGGTTCATGCGGCCGTTGCCGTAGAGCGACGGGGGGAAGTTGGCCGACTCCTGGGTGGTGTTGCTGCTCGAGATAGCTTCACGCCAGATGATTTCGGCGGGGTTGATACCGTCGGCGAGGTTGTCGATTTCCGAGGTGTTGGCATAGAAGGTCAGACCTTCGGGGGTGAGGGCCGAGGGACCGCCGGCGTAATCGAGGACCGAGGCAGCGGCGTCGGCAGCTTCGTCCCAGGAGACTCCGGAAGCCTCGAAGGCGGGGCTGGCGGCCAGCAGGGTCAGGCGCGAGCGGAGGGCGCGGCATACCAGACCGTTGATGAGCTGGCGGGCATAGTGGCCGTTGACACGGTTATAGGTGCCGGGCATCTGGGTGATGGTGTTGAACGGCGCGGGAACGGGGTCGTTCTCGCCGATGCTCTCATATTCCAGAGGGAGCCACTCCTCGGCGTAGTCGAGGTCGGACAGAGCGAAGTCCAGACATTCGCGGAAGGTGCCGCGGGGCATGTTGAAGTCGGCGTCGGTGGTCAGATAAGTGTCGAGGATGGGAGCGCCCAGGAGCTGACCGTCGGTGGCGATGCCGGCGTGAGCGCGGAGCAGGTAGTACATGAAGAGGGCGCGGAGAGCGCGGGCCTCGGCGATGGTGCGGGTCTTGAACAGCTCGGCAGTCTCGGGATCATCGGCCCAGTTGACCTTCTCGGCATTCTCCAGAAAGAGGTTCAGGTTCTGGATGGAGTTCAGGGAGTTTACCCACTGCGAGGTGGGGTCATTGGCCGACGTCCAGGAGCCGGTAGCCATCTTGCGGAAGGCGTTGTCGGTCTCGTTGGTCACGGCGTCATCGGTGGCGTATTCGCTGTTGTCGTAGTACGACGGAATGTTGCGGTAGACGTTCACCAGGAAACCCTGGGCAAACCGGGAGTCGTCATACATCTGGTCGACATCCTTCAGGTTCTCCTGAGCCGGAGAGAAGACATCGTCGCAGGATACGAGAGTCATCGCCGCAGCAGCCGCGAGTGAAAGATATATTGTTTTCATCTTGTTGATATGCATGGTTTTAGAAAGTATGTTTCACACCCAGGTTATAGAAGCGTGTCTGAGGAGCGGAGGTGCTCATTTCCAGGATTTTGCGGTTCTTGGAAATGGTGGCGAGGTTGTCGCCCTGCACGTAGACCTGAGCGCCGCTGAGAACCTTGGAGCCGGCGAAAAGCGATGCCGGGAGATCGTAGGTGAGCTGCACGCGGCCCAGACGGAAGGAGTCGGTGGAATAGAGCCAGAAGGTCGAAGCCGGAGTGTTGTTGGCGGTCGAGCCTGTGGTCAGACGGGGAGCGGTGGCGGTTGCCGCAGTCTCGGGAGTCCAGCGGCCCCAGGCCATTTCGGAGTACTTGCTCTGGCCGCCGGGGCAGTAGTAGGAATTGTTGCGGAAAGCGCTGCCGCCGGTCTGTCCGGTGCCGTAGACAAAGAGGGTAAAACCGCGCCAGGCGGCTGTGAGGTTGATACCGTAGGAGAAGTCGGGGGTGTATTTGCCCAGAACGATGCGGTCGTTGGTGTCGACTACGCCGTCTTCATTGATATCGCGGTACTTGAGGTCGCCGGGGGCGAGAGTGCCGCCGAAGGTCTGACGGGCGTGACCGTCGATTTCCTCCTGCGAGGTGAAGAAGCCGTCGCAGACGTAACCCCAGGCGGAGTTGAGGGCCTGGCCGGTGGATGCCAGATAAGGTTCGGCGGGCATTTCATCGCGGCGGGTAGCCTCGGTTTTCAGCCACATTCCGGCGAAACCGGCGCCGAACTTCCCCACCCCTACTGTCTTCTGGAAATTCAGCGAGAAGTCGATGCCCTGACGGCGGTCGTTCTCATAGTTGACCCAGGGGAGGAACGAAGCGTCCCACTTGTTCATGAAGTTCGGGAAGATGGAGTTGACACCCTGAGTGAGTCCGCCCTTGGTGTCCTGGTGGAAGTAGTTGACGTCGAACGAGAGCATCCTATCGAGGATGGAGCCTTCGAGCCCTACGCGGAATTCCTCGCGGGTGAGGAATGTGAGGTTCTCGTTGTCGGCGCGCATGGGTCGGGTGGTGTTGCCGCCGGCGGTGCCGTCGTGCCACTGCCACCAGCCGCCGTTACCCTTGTAGCCGTAGTAGCCCTTGTAGAGATAGTAGTCGGTGATGTCGATGTCCTGATGGAGTTTGGCTGCGGAAGCGGTGATTTTCAGGTCATCGAGCCAGGGGGCTGCTTCGCGCATGAAAGCTTCCTGACCGAGACGCCATCCGAGGGCGAGAGCCGGCGAGAAGGCGTTGCGGTGGCCTTCGGCGAGCTTGGCCGAATGAACCAGCGAGCCGGTGAAGGTAGCATAGTAACGTTTGTCGAAGTTATAGCGCACCTGAACGCCGGCGTTGACGTTGGTGGTGGAGTGCAGCGGGCTCGAATCGTGGCCGGAGTCGGCGGAGTTCTGGGTCTGGTAGCCCCAGCCCATGAGCATGGCGTCGATATTGTTGCGGCCGAAGGAGCGCTTGTAGTCGAACTGGAAGCGGAACATCATGTTCTGCAGATAGGTAGCCTGGCCGACATACTCGTTGGTGGAATTGGTGTCGTTGCCGTGCTTTTCGAGAGCCACGATCATCGGGGTGCCGTTGACGTTTGCCCAGGTGGGCTCGTAGACGGCGTAGTCCTCCTTGAAGCCTTCGGAGTAGATCGCGCGGTAGTCGATACCGAAGAGGGTCTTAAAGGTCAGGCCCCGGAGAATAGAGCTGAGGTCGAATTCCAGACCGAGGTCGAACATGAACGTGCGGAGCTTGGTCTTCACATAGCCGGCCTCGTAGGAGTCGGCGATGGCGTTGGTGGAGTTGCTGGAGGTACCGCCCAGAATGTAGCGTCCGTCGATGAGGTCGGCGGCAGCCACGAGCTGCTGGAGTTCGGCATTGTTCGGGTCAATCATGTCGACGGGAATCAGGACGCCGAAGCGGTTGGGCCATGTGCCGGAAGCCATACCCCAGAGGTCGTCGCGGGCAGTCCATTCGTCGTCGACGAGCAGGCTGGCGTTGGTGAAACCCTTGAGCCACTTGGTGATGGTCATATCCACATTACCGCGGACGTTGAAACGGAGGGTCTTGTCCTTGTCGTGCTCGCCGACCTTGATCAGACCGTTGTTGTACTTCAGCCCCATGTTGAGGTAGTAGTGGGTGCGCTCGTTGCCGCCGGTGATTTCGCCGGTGGCGCTGTAGGTGTTGGAGAACTTGCGCAGATAATTACTGTTGTAATATTTCTGGTTGGGGAACTCGTAGGGGTTGTTGCCGGTTGCGGTGTTGTAGATATCGTAGTCGGAGTAGCGGGGAGCCAGCCCGTCGTTTACGCAGGCCTCGTTGTAGAGGGTCATGTAAGACTGGGCGTCGAGATAGTTGGGGTAGCTCTTGGGGACATCGAAACCTACGTTTCCGCGGAAGTCGATCCGCATGGGCTGGTTGGAGCCGCGCTTGGTGGTGATCAGAATCACACCCTTCGCGCCGCGGGAACCGTAGATGGCCACTGCGGCCGCATCCTTCAGGAAGGTTACCGTCTGGACCTCGGAGGCCTGGATATCAGAGGCTTCGCGGGGCATGCCGTCGACAAGCACCAGGGGGTTCTGCCCCCAGATGCTGCCGTTGTAGCCGCCGACCATCGTCTCCAGCTCGGAGCCGAGAGCGCTCTGGGAGTTGCTCTTCTCCTGAAGTCTGGCCAAATCGACGCTCTGAATGGCCGTCACAACATCCTCCTGAGGAATCAGCTCGAAGCCGGTGTTGACCAGGCTGTCAGCCTGGGCGGCCGCTCCGAAAGCCGTGCCGGCGACCAGAGCGAGCGTTAATCCTATTTGATTTATCGTATTCATCGATTTTTTAGCATTTAATAATGTTTACCATCCGGAGAAATCTGATTACCATCCGGGGTTCTGGCCGAATTCGGGATAAATGTTCACGTCGGCGTTGGGAAGGGGGAGCCAGTAATGGCGGTCGTCGAGATGACGTTCGAAGACAACCTCCTCGCGGATATTGGCCACGCGCGCCTCGGAAGGATTGCGGGTGCTGAAGTCTGAGGTGCGGTCGAATTCGAGTTTGGTTTTCAGGGTGTAGGGGCTCTTGGTCAGGAGCATCCAGCGGCGGAGGTCGTTGAAGCGGTGACCTTCGAAGGCGAGCTCTACGGCGCGTTCGCGGCGGAGTTCCGGCATGAAGGCGTCGGTGGAACCGGTAAAGCGCGAAGCGACTTCGCCGACACCCGCGCGCTTACGGACCTTGTTGACGGCGTCGAGGGCGGTGCCGTTGTAGGTCGAAGCCTTGGACGACGGACTTCCGTAACCTGCGGCCGTAGCCTCGGAATAGAGCAGGTAGAGGTCGCTCAGACGCATGATGCTCAGAACAGCCACAACGTTCCATTCCTGCGCCCAGGCCACGTTTTTGGCCACCTGGGGAATCCACTTGACTTCAACGAAACCGGTGAGGTTGGATTTCAGACCGTTGGAGGTGCGCCAGAGACCGGTGGAGTGGAGCGAAGCGTATTTGATGTCGTCGTCGACAACACCGCGCTCGTCGTTGACGCCCTGAGCTCCGTCAAAGAGGATGTCTTTGTAGAAGCGGGGATCGCGGTCCTTCCAGGGGTGGGCGGGATCATAGCCCGAGACGGGATCAGCCTCGGTCCAGGAGGGGATGGGCTCGCCGTTCTTCATGCCGTAGTAAAGCACGTAGTTGGCGGTGGGCTGGACCTTGACGCCGGAGGAGATGATCAGCTGGGGGAAATAGTCGTTACGCTGGTTCCAGTCGAAACGGCTGCCGACTTCAGTGAGGTTTTCCAGCATGATGGCTTCCTTAAGGCCGGGGACGCGGGTGCCGCGGTCGGCGTAGTAGAAGAGGTCATCCCAGTTCGCGAAGTCGGCCAGCTCATAGCGGCCGGTTGACTCGGTCAGCGCCAGGGCCTGGCCCATGAGGTCGGCGGCGCGCTTGCAGAGGTCGGTGTTATAGGTTGCCGAACCGGTGGATTCCTTGTTCATCAGAGGGCTGCCGGCCCAGAGTAGGCACTTGCCGGCGAAAGCCAGGGCCATGATTTTGTTGGCGCGCATATTGTTGTTGCCGAGAGTCGGACGGCCGGCGTCGGTCTGGTCCCAGTCTACGGGGAGCAGCTCGGCGGCAGCCTGCATGTCGGCAGCGGCGAGTTCGGCACATTCCTGATAGCTCAGACGGGGGAGGGTCGGGGTTTCGCCGGCGGGGAGGACATGGTCGATATAGGGCATGCCGCCCCAGTACTGCATGATCATGAAGTGATACCATCCGCGGAAGAAGAGGAGCTGCCCCTTGATGAGGTTGCGCTCTTCGGCGGTGGCGTCCTCCAGAAGCTCGAGGTTGGCCAGACCGATGTTGGCTTTGCGGATACACTTCCAGCCGAGGCGCCAGATGTTACCCTTGTCAGCTTTTTTGTCGGATTCGGGATTACCGTTGCCGTTGCGGGGGAAGCCGTAGATATATGTGGCGTCGGACGAGATGACACGATAGTCGCCCTGGTCGATATGGTATGAGAGCGGACGGGTGTCGGAGGGTTCCCAGTACTCGTCTTCGCCGTGGTTCCAGGAGTTATGGTAGTCGGAGGAGGATATACAGGGGATGCCGCCGTAGAGTTCCTCGACGAATCCCTGGAAATTGCGGAAATTCTTGTAGGGCTCGGACTCTTCGATATCGCTGCCCGGAGCCTTGTCGAGATAGTCGGTGCAGGAAGCCATGGCTGCGGTGAGCATGCAGGCAAGAGCAGTCTTCGACAGATATGAAATATATTTGTTCATTGTTGGCAATAGATTAGAGGGTTATGTCCAGACCGACGTTGAAACGGCGGACAGTAGGGATGGAGCGGGAGCTGCCGCTCATGAAGATATCGTTACGGCGGTCGGCGAAGAAATCGACCGAACCGCGGATCATATTGTGCAGGAAACCGTAGTCGATACCGAAGTTGCGTTTCTCGACTTTTTCCCAGGTGATGTCGGGGTTACCCAGGACGCTGATGCGGTAGAATGTATAGGGGGTGTTGGCGGGATTGACAGTACCCATCATCACGTTGCCGCCGTAGACATACTGGTCGCGGTAGAGCCAGCGGTCGCCGGCGGAGTCGTCGCCGACCTTACCCCAGGAAGCACGGAACTTGAACTGGTCGAGCCATGTGGAGAAGCGCTCCATGAAAGGTTCCTCGCTCAGGCGCCAGCCCAGAGAGAAGGAGGGGAAGAAGGAGAAGCGGTTGTTGGAACCGAATTTCTCGGAGCCGTTGTAGGCGCCGTTGAATTCCAGGAAGTAGCGGGAGTCGAAGTTGTAGGTGGCACGCATTACCCAGTCTTCGCGGTAGTGGTGGAACTCATTGCCGCGGGCATAATCCTCGCGGGTGAAAGCACCCATGGCGGTCACCTCGTGGGGGCCGAACTGGCGGGCGTAGTCGAGCTGGAAGGCGTAGTAGATCTTGCGGTATGTGCGGTCCAGGAATACTTCACCGCCGGCGGTGCTCCAGTAGACACCGTCGCTGTAGTCGAGCTGAGTGCCCTGGTCGATGGAGTATTTGAAGACCTTTTCGCCGGTGAGGGGGTCGACCCACATACGCTGGGCGTTGTTGTCGAGGTCGGAGATACCGCGGCGTCCCTCCACGAAGGTGTAGTCGAGCGACAGACGGGCCTGGGCGTGCAGACCCTTGGTGATGAAGTCGAGGTCCTGGCCGAGGATAATATCGGAGTTGATTTTGGTGGTGGTGCGCTTCTCGACACCGGAGTTGGCGATGGCGTAAGCGGAGTTGGGAACATCGGCTTCGCGGGGAGCGTAGTAGCCCCATACACCATTACTATATATAGGACGCATGGCGCCGGGAGCGGTCTTGTAGGCAGCCGACCAGTAACCGGAGTCGGTGGGGTCGCCGGTGTTGCGCTCGTAGGGGGTCTTCTTGCGGCCGTTCGAACCGAAGAGGTTCACAGACAGCTTGGTGGTGGGAGTCAGGGTGAAGTCGATGTTCGAACGGACGTTCACGCGGTTGTAGCCGAAACCGGCCTTGTAACCGCGGTGGTTGTCGAACGTCTTGAAAAGGTCACCTTCGTGGAGGAAGTCCACGGCAGCGTAGTATTTCACAAGCTTGGTACCGCCGGAGACGTCGACGGAGGCGTTGTAGGACATCGCGGCATCCTTGAAGAGGAAGTCTTCCCAGTCAACGTTCGGGTAGCGGTCCCATTCCTCGGCGTTCAGCGGGTTGCGGTATTTGTCGATGACCGACATGGCCATCATGTCGCTCCAGGCATCGTTGCCGGGCACCATCAGCTCGCGCTGGATGGCGCGGTTGCGGAGCAGGTAGGAGTCGTAGGCGTCGTATTTCTCCGGGAGTTTCGATGCCACCTTGGCGGTCATGTTGACCTTGGCATGCACCTTGGCGTTGCCTTCGGCACCGCGCTTGGTGGTGATGAGGATTACACCGTTGGCACCTTTCACACCATACACCGCAGTGGCGGAGGCATCCTTGAGCACGGAAATGGTGGCTACGGAGGAGATATCCACCGTGCTCATCTCGCGTTCGACACCGTCGACCAGAATCAGGGGCGACGAGCCGTTCCAGGAGCTCTGCGAACGGATTATGATTTCGGGGTCTTCCTCGCCGGGCATACCGGAGGAGGCGGTGGTGATCACGCCCGGAAGGTTACCGGTCAGGGCTGCGCCGACCGACGAAACACCGCCGGCACGTTCGAGCACTTCGCCCGTGGTCTGGGTGATGGCGCCGACAACCGACGCTTTCTTCTGCTGGCCGTAACCTACGACCACAACTTCACCCAGGGCAGTGGCATTGGATTCGAGGGTGACATTCACTGAGCTCTGTCCTTTGACAGCCACCTCCTTGGTGTTCATGCCCACATAGGAGAAGACCAGGACAGCTTTCGCCGGATTACTCACGGCAATCGAGTAGTTGCCGTCAATATCGGTGATCGTACCGACATTGGATACACCCTTGATTCGCACTGACACGCCGATGAGCGGCTCGCCGGTGTCGTCCGAGACTGTTCCGGTTACATTTTCGGCTATCGCCGAGAATGACCCGAGAATCAGCCCGAACAGCAGCACAAACAGGGCTTATTTGAGATTGACTGAATTCTTCATTAGGTTCTCGTGTAATGACTGATTTTAATGTTGTTTTCGGTTAATAAAAATTTAAGGTTATACCTCCGGATAATTACATCGCAAAGTTAAATCAATAGTCCGTTAAAAAATCAACATAACGGCTAAGCAGCATCAGCCGCAAGGCCAAAGAGTTCCTTGACAAGTTTAGCATTTAATGTCGTTTGTGGGTCGATTCCGCTCACGTCAAAAA